>DATNDO010000154.1:0-15420 GCA_035606955.1 Candidatus Angelobacter sp. | reverse complement strand
CTTGTGGAGTGGTGCACGACTTGGCCGTGACTGTCCAAAATGTAGAGCGTGACTGGACCTGAAGTCGCGGAATTCAGGTAGTAATCAATGACAGCTCCGCTGGGCGGATTTTGCCCAGTGTTTCTGCGGCTCCCTTGCCCACCGCCGCCGAATCCCCCATGCTCGCGATACGCGACCGCGGGCGTAAACAAGTGCGCAGGTTGCGATGCAATCGCCGGACTTGCTTCACGAAGCGGCGTGATGTTGTCGAGAACCCAGAATGCGCGCCCGTGAGTTGCAATCACTAAATTATTCCCGTGAATGGCCGTGTCGTAGACGGGCACGACGGGAAGATTTAACTGAAGAGACTGCCAATTTGCGCCGTCATCGAAGGAAACATAGACACCGCGTTCGGTGCCTGCATACAGCAGGCCCTTGCGCACCGGATCCGCGTGAACGGAGTGCACATAATCTTGATCGCCAATTCCGTTGGTGATTGAGGTCCAGGTCTTGCCGAAATCGGTGGTCTTGAAAATCATGGGATGAAAATCATCGGAAAAATGCAGGTCGGCTGCAACGTAGGCTGTTCCCGCATTCCACGACGAGGGTTCAATCAGGTTGACGCGCGACCACTCCGGCATCTGCTTCGGCGTGACGTTCGTCCAGTGTTTCCCACCGTCTTCTGTAACATGCACCAAACCGTCATCGCTGCCAGCCCAGATGAGATCCTTTTGCACCGGAGATTCCGCGATCGCATACACCGTGTCGTAATATTCGGCGCTGGAATTATCGGGTGTCAGCGGCTCCGGCGTGGAATGCTGCTTGCTCTTGTCGTTGCGCGTTAAGTCGGGGCTGATAATCGACCAACTCATTCCACCGTCGGCCGTCTTGAAGACCACTTCTCCGCCCAAATAGAGGACGTTCGGATCGTGCGGCGATATCTGCATCGGCGCAGTCCACTGAAAACGATGTTTCACGTCCGAGGCAGGATGAGCGCGCGCGCCAAACCATGGAGCGATATCCTGAACCTGGCCAGTGTGGCCGTCGTAACGCGTGAAGTGGCCGTTATGGTCTCCGGCGAAAATAATCTCCGGGTCGCGCGGATCCGGACAGATAAAACCCGATTCGCCGCCGCCCACGGAACGCCAGTCATTTTCTCCAATGGAACCCGAATCCGTGCGGCTCCGGATGGCGACGCTTCCGCTATCTTGCTGCGAGCCGTAAATGTAATAGTTGAATTCATTGTCGGTGGTGACGTGATAAAACTGCGCGGTCGCCTGATTGTTTTCCAATGTCCAGGTGGCACCGCCGTTTGTGGTGATTGTTGCTCCGCCGTCGTCCGCCTCGATCATGCGCTCTGAATTCGTGGGATCGATCCACAGTTGGTGATTATCGGTGTGGTTCAACGGGAGTGTTTCGAAGGTGTGCCCTCCATCGGTGGAACGGAAGAGGCCCACATCGAGCGAGTAAAGCGTGTCCACATTTTTTGGATCGGCATAGATGTGATTCTGATACCACGGACGCACCCACAGCGGCTCGTCGTTCACCATCTTCCAATTGTCACCGCCATCATTTGAGCTATAGATGGCGTTCACTTTCGCCTCAATGATCGCGTAGACGCGATTCGAGTCCGCGCCAGAGATTGCGATGCCGATTCTTCCGAGGATTCCACCGGGAAGACCATGCCCTTCCAGGTGCTTCCAATTCGCGCCGCCGTCGGTGGACTTGTAAAGTCCGCTTCCGGGGCCTCCGCTGATCATGCTGTAGGCGGTGCGGCGGACTTGATACATCGCGGCAAACATCACTTGCGGATTCTTGGGATCCACCACCAGATCGGTGGCGCCGGTCTTGTCATCAACATAGAGAATTTTCTGCCAAGTCGCGCCACCATCGGTGGAGTGGAATACGCCCCGCTCGCTGTTCGGACCGAACGCATGTCCAACTGCAGCCACATAAACATTATTCGGGTCCGTGGGATTCACAAGGATGGTGGCGATGTGCTGCGTGTCGCGCAGACCGATGTTCGTCCACGTTTTGCCCGCGTCGGTGGATTTGTAAACGCCGTCGCCAAAAGTGATATCATTGCGCAAACACTGCTCGCCCGTTCCCACGTAGATGATGTCGTGATTCGATGCGGCAATGGCGATGGCCCCGATGGACGAATTCGGCTCGCGATCAAAAATCGGAGCCCATGTAAGGCCGCCATCGGTTGTTTTCCAAACGCCTCCGGCAGCCGCGCCGAAATAGTAAGTGTTTGGGTCGCCCGGAATGCCCGCCGCCGCTTCCGCGCGCCCTCCGCGAAACGGCCCAACTAATCGCCAGCGCATACCGTCATACAGACTCGCAGGATAGGATTGCGCGAACGCTGCAATCGCAAGAAGCATTCCGGCAAACAGCGCAAGCAGCGAAGAACGAATCCTGCGGCGAACACCAGCTTCGGTCATGTCTTCTTCCCTTCCCCTCTTCAGAACAGTAGTTCTTTCAAATTGTCCGCCCTTGGCGCAAGACGGTTCAGGGCGCGGGACTCTCAGGCGACTCCGCCGATGCAATGGCACCGCCTGAGCTTTGGCCGCGCCTCCAAAAAAAATAGGCCACCGTTAGAAATGCCAGCCACGGCAACCCGGAAAAAATCGTCGGGCGCATTCCTGGCACCCACCACGTCGTGATAATGATGCCCGCGATCAAGACAGCACCCAGAAGGGAAGTGTACGGATATCCGATCATCCGCACCGGCAGCTCGCGTCCACCTCGAGCTTTCCAGGCGCGACGAAAAAAAAGATGAGTTATGAAAATCATCAACCACACGAACAGCCCGCCAAACAGCGCGATCCCAAACAGGTAAACGAAAGCGCTCGACGGGTAAAGAATCGCGACAACCGTGGCGATGACCAGGCCCGTCGTCGACAACAGCAAGGCCGGCAACGGAACTCCTTTCCGCGTAACCCAGCCCAAGCGTCGAGGCGCGTATCCGCCGCGCGAAAGCGAAAAAATCATTCGCGTGGCGAGGTAGAGGTCGCAGTTCATGCTGGAAAGAGCCGCCGTGATAACCACGAAATTCATCACGTGAGTGGCCGCGGGTATGTGCATCAATCGGAAGACGCTGACGAAAGGACTGGCGGTGACGTTAGCGCCTGGTTGAATGTTCATCCAGGGCACCACTCCTACAAGAACAATCATGGAACCGAGATAGAAAAGTATCAGCCGGAACACCATCCGACGCATCGCTTTCGGCACTGCTTCGTCTGGCGCCTGCGCTTCACCAGCCGTGACCGCAACGACTTCCGTGCCGATGTAGCTGACAATCACGAAACACATGGCCATCCAAACGCCAGTCCAACCATGAGCGAAGAATCCGCCGCCAGTAGTGAAGTTCCGCAAACCCGGGCTCGGCGCGGACGGCATAAGCCCGAACAAAACAACGACGCCAAACCCAATGAAGGCAAGAATCGCAACAACCTTGATCATCGCGAACCAATATTCGAACTCGCCAAAATTCCCGACGCCGCTCGCATTGACGATGACCAGCAACAAAGAAAACAGGACGATCCATATCCACGGTGCAATCTGTGGAAACCACCAGCGGCAATAAATCGCCACCGCCGTAGCTTCGCCGCCTATTGCAATGCACTGGCAAGCCCAGTACGTGTAGCGAACCACGAACCCAGCCCAGCGATTAACATACAGTTCGGCATAAACGCCGAAGGAACCCGCGGTCGGGTGTGCGACGGCCATTTCAGAGAGCGTTCCCATCATCAGCAAGGCCAGGACGGCGCCGAGCAAGTAGCTCACAATCACGGCGGGACCCGCCGTGTGCACAGCCAAAGAACTGCCAAGAAACAATCCCGTGCCGATCGCTCCGCCGATGGCAATCATCGTCATCTGGCGTGTACTTAACGCTCGCGACAGGCCTCGCTCTTTGTCGAGAACACCGTCAACGGCGACTTGATGGTTGAGTTCGCTCACTGTTCGTGCCAATTAATTTCGTTCCTGCCCATGAGCCCCCGAGATCCGCGCTTATACAGTCTGTTCCTCGTGCACCATGAGTTCAGAAAGTTTCTCGAGTGCTTCGAGCACCTGTCGTACGTCATCGAGCGTGTTGTGAACGTGAAAGGAAATCCGCAGGCCATCGTGACGTCCAGACACGACGATATTCAGTTCCGCGAGCTTCACAATCACCGCGTCCACATTGCTCGATTGCAGCACGACGAGTGGCCCCACGCTATCCAACGGCGTTTTCACGCGAATTCCCAGGCCGCGCGCCCCTTGGATCAGCGCTTGCGCTAACGTGCGCACTTGCTGCGACACGTTTTCGAGACCGATCTCCTGCAACAACGCGATGCCTGCGGCAGCCGCGTAAATATTCGGAATCGGCGGCGTCCCTGCCTCAAAACGACGCGCGTCTTCAGCCAGGTCCAAGTGCTTTACATCGAATGCAAACGGTTGCGCTTGGGCAAACCAGCCCGAAATCGTCGGAGTAAGCGAACGGATCAAGCTTTTCCGCACGTAGAGAAATGCGACGCCCGATGAGGCCAGTAGATACTTGAGCGTGCCGCTCACGTAAAAATCTACGTCCAGGGATTTCACATTCACAGGCCGCGTGCCGCAATCCTGATAATCGTCCATGAACACCAGCGCGCCCTTTGCGTGGGCCAAGCGCGTGACCGCTGCCACATCGGAACGGAAGCCATTCATGAAGCATATGTGCGTCAGCGGCACCACTGCGGTTTGCTCATCGATTGCACGTGCATACGATTCGGCGGGCAAGCGCCCCTCTCGGGCGGCGATAAATTCAATCTGCGCCCCGCGTCGCTTTTGCGCCAGCCAGACGTGGCCCATTGTCGGAAACTCGAATTCTCCCATCACAACCTTTCGCCGCTGGGTGAAGTCGAAGGCGCTGGCAATCGAGTTCATTCCCGCCGAGGCGCTCGGGACAACGGCAACTTCGTTTGCTTCAGCTCCAATGAACCGCGCAAACTGCGCACGCACAGCCTCGTATTTCTCCACCCAAAGATCCCAGGGCGAGCCTCCCTCGTGCCAGGTTGCTGTGTACTGGCGCAAAGCTGCGTCCACCGAATCCGAAAGAGCACCCTGCGAGCAGGAGTTCAAATAAATCTTGTGTTTAAAGATTGGAAATCGCGACCGGATTGCCCGCACTTGCCCTTCTGAAAGCATTCGTCACTTCCTCCGCCGGCGCTTTCTTCCGTTATCGAATGGCTGGGTTGTCGACCTCTTCGCGGCGCGCCGGAAAATGCACATTCTCACGAAATCGCGTCAAAACGGCACGGAGCTTATCACAAGCGGAATAGGAACGCCATGTATGGGTCTGGTATACCAATCGCATATCACATGCGAACCATGGGAAACCGTTAGCGGCTCTCGGCGGACACTGAACAAAGAACAATCGAAGCAGAATTCAAGCTTGCCACGACTCGGATAGACCCTTCGCCGCGCGGCGCTAGCCGCCAGTGACCGTTCAGCGGTGTTTGAGTAAATCGCGCAGGACGTTGGCGAAGCGATGTATCTCCGCCACGGTATTGTAGTGAACCAATGATGCGCGGACGGCTCCCGTTTCCTCACTTAGGCCGAGCCTGCGCATCAGACGCGGCGCGTACATGTGCCCGTCACGCGCGCCAATACCAGCCGCTGCCAGCTTTTCGACCACGATTCGCGGTGCTACGCCCGGCACGTTGAAGAGCAGGGTCGGCACACGCCCGGCAAGAAGCGCCGTATCGCGTATTCCATACACATCCGCGCCACAGTCAGCCAGAACACGCAAGAATTCCCGCGTAAGAGACGCTTCGTAATCGCGGATTGCTTCCATCGCGCGCACTATCCTTTGGCGTCTGGATTCGTGGGTTCCGTTTGGCGTGAGACGTTCTCCAAGCGACTCCAAATAAGAAACCGCAGCGTCCATGCCCGCGATATTTTCGTAGACGCACGTGCCGACTTCAATTTTTTCGGGCGCTTCGTTGGGAATGAAATCTTCTCGGAAAGTCCTCAGACGATCCAACACTTCGCGGCGGCCCCACAGAAACCCCATATGCGGCGAGAAGATTTTATATCCCGAGCAAACCAGATAATCGCAGCCGAATTCTTGAACATCAATTGGCCCGTGCGGAGCATAGTGCACGCAATCGAGGAAAACCTCCGCTCCCGCGGCGTGCGCCACGCTTGCCACTCTTGCGACATCAACGATGGATCCCATGGCATTCGAGGTCACCGTAACCGCTACTAATCTGGTCCGAGACGAAAGAAGCGGCTCAAGATCCTCTGCATGCAGGGCGCCATCCTCGCGCATGCGCCACCACTGAAATTTTGCGCCTTCTCTTTCCAATGCCAGCCACGTCGCGATGTTTGCCTCGTGGTCCATGTCGCTGACAATAATTTCGCGACGCTCGCCCAGACTCTGGCCGATAGCCAAGCTCACAAGCCGGATAAATGAAGTTGCATTCATACCGAAGGAAACTTCTCGCGGATTGCCGGCGTTCAAAAAATCCGCCACGCTCTGGCGCGCGCGCGCAATCGTCGCGTCTACTTTCTGGCTCCTTCCATAGCGTCCGCCGCGTTGCACGTTGCACTCAATCAGGTGCCGCGTCACCGCATCGACCACTATCTGGGGCGCCTGAGCGCCGGCGGCATTATCAAAAAAGACGAAATCGTCGGAGGTCTTTAGTGCAGGGAAAAGAGTCCGAATGTCCTCTACCGGAAATGCGCGGGATTGCGTTACAACTTGCTCATCATTATTTTGATTATCATTGTTCTTGATCATTGACCATTTCGACCCGTTGTTATCATGTGTTGCGGACGGACGCTACACCGCGATCCTTCAAAGTGTCAAGACAATCATGGTATACAAAACGCATGCAGGTCCCCGCGAGCTAGCGTACGATGGCGCTTCGCCGGGTTGGTTTCGACTTTCTTGCACTTTCATCGAATCTCATTTACTCTTTTGTTTAACGCCAAGGAGCAGGTTTGCCAAGTTTGAAAAAATCCCACGCTAGCAAAGGGCGCCGTCCCAAATCTCGGCGAGCGACGCCTTCCCGGCCTGCCCATGGAGGATTTCGTGATTCCGGCGCGGCCTCCCAGAATGGTCGCAGCACATTAAGCGAGCGACTTTACCAAGGCCTCAAACGGGACATCATTCGCGGCATCTATCCTCCCGGCGAGGCCCTTGGCGAGAAGGAGCTCGCGAAGCGTTATAAGAGCAGCCGCACTCCCGTGCGCGAGGCCGCCGTCCGATTGCAGCAGGAGAATTTGCTCCGCATCGTTCCCAATCGAGGCTATTTTGCCAGCTCGATGACTATTAATTGGCTCAACGAGATTTACGAATTTCGCGCTGCGGTGGAAGGCGCATGCGCGGAGTTGGCGGCACGCAAAGGAAATGACGAGAAGCTGGCCGATGAACTCGCTCGCCTGGCTCAGACGGAATATGAAACACACGATCGCGCAAGTTATGAGCGTTTCATCAAAGCGGATACGGCTTTCCATATTGGCATGGCGCGCTTAACGCGCAACCCGATGCTCGTCCGCGCCGTTTCCGACATGCGCTGCCACATGGAGCGCGTTATGTATGCAGCGATAGGCATTGGTTACTACGGTGAGGCGCCGGTGAAAGAGCATTCCGAGATCGTCCAAGCCATTCGTAATCACGATCCCGAATTAGCGCGCCGCTTGATGTACGAGCACATTATCCAATCGCGCGCCAAAGTTCTCCGGCTCGCGTACGGAGAATCCTCGGTCCTTTAGTCGCGTCGAGCGATCTCAGAATTCCGTTTCCTATCCCCCCTGAACCTCCGCCTTTGTGCATGTCTTTACTCTTCCGCAAGTCTGACGACTACCCATTCGAACCACGACATTCCCAATCAATACCGGACTTCCGTATCCAGATTGCATATCAGTTGCGCGAACAAGTGCATGCAGTTTTTTTGCTTGACTTGAATTGTTTCGCTCAACTATAGTCCGCGCCATCCATTGTTGAGTTAGCGCTTTTCTCAACCGGAGGTGCCGAATGGGCCGACGCTGTTCTGTCCTTCTTGTTCTGGTTTTGCTCTCTGTGTTCGCGACGGTTCCATCGAAGCTTTTCGCACAGTCCGCAACCACTGGCTTGATTTCCGGCACGGTCACAGATCCGTCCGGAGCGATCGTGGCGGGCGCAAGTGTGACGCTTTCACAGCGCACCACGAATGCTACACAATCGACGCTCACAGATTCTGCCGGGCGCTATGTCTTTCCCGCTGTCAATCCGTCCGATTACACGTTGACATTTTCTGCCAAGGGGTTTGAGAACGCGGTCACCAATGAACTCCATGTGGAGGTGTTGAAATCCTACACAATTAACATCACGCTCCAAGTGGGCGCTGCAAGCCAGACCGTAACTGTGACGGACGTGGAAACGGCGGAATTGCAGACCACAAGCGCCACGGTTGGCGCGGTGCTTGGCGGCGTCGCTTTGGAAGAGCTACCTGTTTTTACGCGTAGTGCCAGCGCGTTAATGTTTTATCAACCAGCGGTCTCACCGTCCGGCCAGATTGCCGGCGCTCGGGACGAGCAGGTCACCTTCAGTTTCGATGGTGGAGACGTAACCAGCGATCTGGAAGGTAGCAATACGTATGCAGCGCCTCCGGGAGAGCCGTCCCCCTCGCCCGTGGTTCCCATACCCATCGAGAGTACGCAGGAATTCCAGGTGTCGACTACCAATCCCAACGCCACATTTGGCCGCTCTTCGGGCGGTCAGGTTGCACTCCTTACGAAGTCCGGCAACAACAGCTTCCACGGCTCGGCCTACGAATATCATAACGACGATGCGCTGAACGCAAACAGTTGGACCAATAACCGCCTAGGGATTAATAGACCGCAAAGCGTGGACAATCGATTTGGCTTTACCGTCGGCGGACCCATTTTGAAAGACCGCTTCTGGTTTTTCGGGAATTACGAGGGTCGCCGCTTTCATGACGCTTCGATCTTCAACACCGTCGTCCCAACCGCGACCATGAAGACGGGAATTTTGCAATTTCGCGATACGGCTGGGAATATTGTGCCGTACTCGTTTCAACCCGGTAGCATTACCACCGCTTGCGGCGGTGTCTCTTGCGATCCGCGCAACCTCGGCTTCAACCCCGTCATTCAGTCGCAATTGGCGCTTTATCCTACGGGCAACAACGCGTCGCTTGGTGACGGCCTAAACACGACAGGATTCACTTTCAACGCTCCAACACCAATCTCTGAAAACATTGCTGTAGTGCGCTTGGACTATAAGATCAATGCAAAATGGAGCGCTTTCGCCACTTATCACTATGCGAATGTAGCTCGTGTCGGAACCGAGCAATTCAGCATCTTGAACACATCGGCGCCGGTATCTACTGCAGGAGATCCGATCAAGCCGCAATTCTGGACCTTCGAAGTAACAGGCCAGCTTTCCCCGAACTGGACTTCCGTGAGCCACGGCTCATACTTGTACGATTGGTGGGGCTGGAGCCGGCAGGCTCCGAGTCCTTTGGTGTCGGGAACGCAGCAAGCCTTGGTCCTCGCCGGCGAGGGATCAGGCACGAGCAACAGCACGTCTAAGCTGCTCGCTGACCCAGTCAATCTGGCTACACAGTCTGCTCGTTCGCGCGTCTTCGATGGACATAAATGGTACCTTGCCCAGGATTTCAGCTGGATTCACGGACGCCATTTGTTGCAGTTTGGCGCCTCAGGTGATCTGTCCCACGATTATTTCGTCAAGACCGACAATTTCGCGGGCGGCCTGACCGCAGGGCCACTTCTTTACAGTGAATCAACAGGAAACGGCAGCGGTGAGTTTCTGAAGATCGGCAGTACTTATGAACCTTCGATCTGTCCTGCGAATGGAGCAACGGCGAACTGCCTCAAATCGAGTGATGCGCTTCGATGGAACGAGTTGTACACGACATTGCTAGGCATGGTTGACCGCAGTTCACAAGTAGTCACACGTAACGGCCAGTTTCAGCCGAATCCCCTCGGAACGCCGGCCTTTTCGCAAACCTTCATCCCTGCCGTGGACGGATATTTTCAGGACATTTGGCAGGTGCGGCCTTCGTTGACTCTGACACTTGGTCTGAATTGGGGAGCGCAACCGGTCCCGACCGAAGCAAATGGTAAGTACGATGTGCTTGTGTATGCTGCCACCAACACCCCAGTTGATTATCGAGGCTACTTGTCAGAGCGCGCAAATTCGCTGAATAATAGCGGCGTTCTGCCAGGCCAAGCTTTCAATCCCCTCTTCGGTGTGACGCCCGTCAAGTATCTTCCCTCTCCGTTCACGGGCGATTTGCGTGTTACGAACTGGCATCAATTCGCGCCACGTATCGCCACAGCGTGGCAAGTGCCATTCAAGAATCCCATCTTCGGCGACAATAAGACCGTGATTCGCTTCGGTTACGCAACGGTGTACGACCGCATGAGCGACATCAACCAGGACTCGTTGCCTTTGACGACAGGTGGCTTGCTCGACGTCAGTGCGTGCGGAGGTCCCGTGTTTACCGGAGGCGGGCCGGTATGCTCGAATGGCGCGACCGATCCCACGAGTGCGTTCCGCATCGGCGCAGACGGAAATAATGTCCCGATTCCGGCGCCGACAGCGGTACCCATTCCCTATGTCGTCAGCGGTACCGCAGCAGCTCCGTTTGGACTGTTCATGCAGAGCGGATTGGATCCCTATGGGATTCCGGGCCACTCCCACAGCATCGATCTCACGGTGCAGCGCGAACTCCCCCACCACGCGATTTTCGAAATTGGTTACATCGGGAGATTGAGTCGCAATCTCCCCCAGGACATTGCGTTCAACGCAGCCGATTACTTGATGAAAGATAAGCAGAGCGGCCAAACGCTGGCGCAGGCATTTGACGGAGTAGCACAGGCGGTGCGAAACAAGACTCCCGTGCCCGTCGAGCCATTCTTTGAAAACCAGATTGGAGCGTCCACCTGCACGGGAAACGGCTTTTCGAGCTGCAGCCAGATGGTCGCATCGCAAGATCCGACCGACCTCACTAACGGCTCTTTGAACTTCTTTTCATTGGACGAATTGAATCGAGTCACACCAACGCCGCTCGACAATATTCAGTCCTTCCAGTCCTTCGGCATCACGGATGGTGGCTTTTCGAACTACCAAGCTGGCTTCGTTAGCTTGAACAAGAGTTTTGCGAACGGCCTTCAATTTCAGGCCAACTGGACCTGGAGCCACGCCATCGGCAATCAGGGGGTGGATCAGCAGAGCGGCTCTTCGGCCAATAGCCCGTACAACCTGGGTCTCGATAAATCATCGGAGTCTTTCGACCGCAGGCATGTGGTGAATATCTGGTACTACTACCAGTTGCCTTTCGGTAAGGGCACGGCCCATAACATGACTGGGGCGCTTGATCGAATCGCCGGTGGCTGGTACACGTCTGGCATCTACAGCTTCTACACTGGCACGCCGTTGTATATTTCCGCCAACGGGGATTATGGCGCGTATGAAAGCAAGGGCACGGCCGCCATTTGCACCACCAGACTGCATGGCCTCGAGGGGCAGAATCACAACGTGGTCGGCTCGGGCGGCATCGCCACCGCCGGCAACGCTCCCAACGGCAGCGGCCTGAATATGTTTGCCAATCCTGCCGCTGTGGTCAGTTCGTGCTCGCGCCCGCTCTTAAGCGTGAACGGGCAGATTCCATTTGACGAGTTGCGTCTACAGCCGAGTTGGAATTTTGATTTTTCGATGGGGAAGCGTGTCGCGATCACCGAGCGCATTCACTTGGAATTCTCGGCCGAAGTTCTGAACATCTTTAATCTTGTAAATTTCTCGGCCCCGTCCTTGAACCTGAACAGCCTGTCTAATTTTGGGGTGTACACAAGTCAGGGCAACAATCCGCGGCGTCTTTTGCTCGGCGCGAAATTGCAGTTCTAACCACACTTTTTCGCGACGGCCATCTCGCGCAAAGCGCTACGCGGGCCAGTCCATGCGGATCAAAGATTCGCGCTTGCCCGCCTTGGCTCTTACCGAAAATAAAACCTAAATCCCCTTGGGAACCGCACCCGGGCGCTAGTCTCGTCATCTCTCAAGCAACAATATGCGACTCTTCCCAAGGCCGAGACGGAGCCGATTTTGGTTAGTTGTGACACAGCCGGGTGATCGGGGATAGAAGTAGACTTGCAATATACGCTAGAATCGAAACTCACTTTGTCGGGGCGTAGCGCAGCCTGGTAGCGCGCCTGCCTTGGGCGCACCGAACTCGACTCCAACAAGTCCGTCCGTCACTTCTAACTACTAACGTTTCCAACAAATCGGGGAATCTGCTTTTCGCTCAAAAGTAACCCGAATGGAATGAAAACGTTGGATTCGTGCACAGTTGGTGCACAGTTGAGGTCCGGCAGAAACCTGTAGAGTGAACCCCTCGTTGAGACAAAGATGTGCATCACTAAACTCTAAGACGTCGAAGTATAGGCCACGCGAGGGATCAAATGAACCATGGCGTCTGTTCCAATACGGCGTGCACCTTGAAGTTCTCCCGTTGCCGAAGAAAGGCAGCCGTCAAATAAGCGATGTCACCTGCATATTTCGTGGTAATCGGCTCGCCGCACAGTGAATCCGTTGACGCCCAATTTAGCTTCGTCAAGCTCAGTATTTGTGACGCCAGAGCGCGGAGGTCGTGGTGTCTTCGAGGTTGGCGATCTGGACCTTCCGCGAAGATATTCAGTTCCAGCATCTGTGGCGTACCAAGTGTCTTTCTGTAGGTGTTGTAGCCTGTAGTCGAAAGATAGATTTGTGAAGGCGAAGTCGTGACAAAACTCCCTCGACTCAAGCTCCCGTCGCCTTCGGGTCTGCTGTCGTAGAAACGCACATTGTGATCAGTGTTGATCCAAACGAATGAATAGGTCCCACCGGGCCGAACCTTGCGAGCAGACTCGATAATCGCGTCGCGATCTTCTCTCTTAAATTTCGCGGAGTAGTGAAAGTAAATGGACGGGCTATCAGAAAGCGGCAGTTTCTCCAACGTGGCGTGGACTAATTGTGAAAAATACTCTGCTTTCTTTTCGAACGGGAATGTCTCCGTGTTCGCTGAGTAGAATCCCCAACGCCCGTAGTTATTGAAGACGTTGGCATACCCCATCGTTCGCGTCGTGCCTCGTTCATAATTCTGCGTATAGGATAGGCCGACGAAAAAGTCAGCGTCAGGGATCACACCAGGCAGCACCCACGGTACAACTCCGCATTTCGCGATGATATTCAAGGCCAGATTCAAATCCTTGTAATCCGGGTTGAGCAACGTGGGTGTATCGACCATTTGAGACGGAACGCCTTGTTCGAGCAATCGGCGCTTCAGTTTGTAATAGGGCGAGTTTTCGTCATCGAGCGCGTAGCCGCTCTCCGGCGTTTGAACGAGAAACAGCCGGGCGAGGGACTTGTCGCCTGCCCATGCCGGATGTTCACTCAAAACGCGATCACATTCGCCGACCAAATCTTCCGTAGTCGGTGCCGTGATTATCGACGAGTATGAAAATTTAGTACTAAATGTCCTCTCTGCACCTTTGAACTTAAACTTGCCGACTTTCAGCCGCTGGATCAGAGCTGCCATCTGCTCTCGTGCTTGTGCGCTGCAAAGGGGAATCAGTTCAATGTCGTGAGTCTTGTTGTCCCAGGCACCAAATTGCGTGATCCCCTCGCGGATATTCGCGGTTTCCTTTTGGTGTTGAAATTCCACGACGGGCTCAGAGACGCTCGCGGCATTTAGATTAGAGAGCGGATTGGCGTCTCTCGATATTGACGCAGGGGTTGGCTGAACGGAAACAGTCGGTCCCGTAGGCAGTGTAATCGGGAATACGGTAGAGGCTATGTCTACGATAGCTGCTTCGGTTCTCGCAGAGCGAGTTCGGGCGGCATTCGGCTGCGCCGCCAAACTAGCCTGTTTGATCGCTTTCCCAAGGTCGAACGTGACACCGCGTTTCGCCAAAATATCGTCGAGAGTTCTCGTTTTAATGCTTGGAATTACTTTTTCCGCAGGGACACCTTGTGTGGCTTCGATGTCGTAGAACTTGATCGTACAGAGACCTTCATTGATATCCATGATCTTGCCGCGCTGCCATCCATTCCAGTTTGCGATCCCAGAACGTCCGATCAAGTGACTCGCGGGAAGCATTCGCAGCAGTTCGGCGGCCGATAGTACGTTCTTGACCTGCAAATCGAAATCTAGGGTTAGAAACAGGACATCCCAATACCGTCTGACTTGAAAGCTGAACGCCGGGTACATTCGGAGAATCGGCGAGACGTTCGCCGGAAGCGGCAGGTCGCTTCCCTTCTTGTGTGCGATAACCCTCCCGAATGCGGCCTTGTCGATATACCAACCGTTCTTTTCAAGATTCCTGCCTATCGCGTCTGTGATTTCTCTCTTAATGAAGGGAAAATCTTGCAGCCCGACGTTCTCGCCGGTGATTTGCAGAGCGTAAAGATTCGTGAACTCGGTCTTTTTACCCTGGGCTGACTTCAGTGCTGCTTCACGTTCGGCGATGTTGTTGAACAAAGTGACTGTTGTTGCTGACGGAGTGACGAGAAATTTCGGAGCCGGAAGCCCAAGTTGCTGCATCTCATCGCGCATTTTGCGCGTGCCTTCGCTGATGGCGCGAACAAACTCAGCGCCGCGCTCATCTTTGAGCATTTTGAACCATTCAAGAATCTTTGGGTTTCGCGCCTTGTGGACAAGCTCAACATCTGAAAGAGAAAAGCTGCTCGGGACTTCGTGATCGCGTTGTATCACGCGGCCTGGATTCTCTTCAACGAAAGCGTCGCTGAACTTTTTGCATTTGATTGGCAGAAGAACAGCGTAGTCCCTATGAACGACCGCGTTGACGACAACTTCGTCGAGAGCTATCAACGGAAATTCCGGCTCTTCAACAAACCCCGAAACACCTGGTTTGCGTACCTGGTATTTCTTGAAGAATCCCGACTCCTGGAAATAGGACCGAATGTGCCTGATTTGGGTCGGAAGTGGGCCGACAAATTTGCGTTCGTCCGAGACCAATCCGACTTCGCTTGCTCTTGCCAGCACGGCCTCGAATCTCAGCAGCCGGACGTAAGCCCAACTCATGACACGTTGCGGGTTCGCCGCGAAAAATAGAAATCCAGCGTTGTTAAAGAAATATTTCCCGCCGTCCTTAACGATTGCCCCGGCCTGATACAACAATTGTTCATCCGAATATGTGTAGCTACCGGATGCGGGAAATACTTTCCTGAACTCAGTCAGTAAAGCCATGTCGAGATCGTCTTTGTCGAACTCACAGCATTTTTCATTCTCAAAGACAGTTATTCCCTTGTCGCGACGAAGCGCATCCTTCTGATCTGCGTTTAGCAAAATGTTCTGCGCACCATGACGAAACCACGCTCTCTTATCCTTATCGGGCGTCTCGCAGATTGCGTTCGCGAGATACGGCGTAAAAATTAGAGCAACTTTG
>DATNDO010000135.1:0-9608 GCA_035606955.1 Candidatus Angelobacter sp. | reverse complement strand
CTTCGTGCCGTTCAAGCTCTTCAGCTCCCAACCCTTCTTGCTTCGCAGACCATTCCGCAAGTTGGGCTTTACCCTGTTCCCGGAACACGTCGAGCGTGGCGCCAAGTTGCGATGCGAGGCTCTCGGTCGATTGTGACAGGTTTCGCTCCGATGTGATCGCCAGCTGTTCCTGGAAGTGATTAAACGAAGTCTGTGCGCGCGCTTGCAAACTATGCAAAACTTGCTCGGCGGCGGCCTCCAGCCGCCTGCGTTCCTGTTCGCCTCGGGCATTGTTTTCAGCGACAGCATGCTCGGCAGCATCTTCCGCGACTGCCTCTATCGCCTGCCCAAAAGTTCGCGCGACTCCTTCCGCCGTTTCCTCAAATTGGTTCTTCGCGGCTTCAACCTGCTCCCGCGAAAGCGCCTCCAGACGCTCAGCGGTGCTCTTTAGCTGAGACGCTTCGATTTTCCCTATGTGCGCGCGATATTTTTCCGTCGCTTCCGCAGTCACTTCATCGGTGCTTTTCGCTACGCGATTGAGGGAGTCTTCAACGCGTGCGTCTAGCCGGGAGAAACTGCTCTGCAACTGGCTTTCGCAGGATTTTGCGAGCTCAGCCGAGGCTTCTTCGGCGGCTCGCGCTGCATTCGCGTCAAGTTCTGCTACCCACTTCGCAGAAGATTCCTTTCCTGCAACCTCGAGATTACTCTGCAGACGGGCGAGCATCGATGACATGCTTTCCGTCGCTTCTTGCTGCACATGCGCGGAAGCCTGTCGCAGTCGCTCACGGTGAATGTGCAGAAGCTCCCCCGCCTGCTCTTCGCGAGCCGAGAGTTGCCGAGTGGCCTCAGCCGCCCTTTCCAAAGCCGGAGTGATTCTCGCATTGACCTCGCCGGCTGTTTGTTCCACTTTCTGCTTGCTCATTTCCGCTATTTGCGATTCGACGCGCTCCACCGAATGTTTTTGCAATTCAGCAGCTCGACGATCCAATTCTGCAACCTGCAAGGCGACGGTCGATTCCAGACGTTGCCTCAATTCATCCAAACTATCCCGACTCGCCGCCTCGAGCTGCCTAGAATATTCGGAGAAATGCGTCGCCGCGTTTTCGATTTCCGTCAAAGAGGCTTTTGTGCAGATTATTTCTTCATCGAGCGCACTCTTCACCTCATCAAGCGCTGCGCGCGCAGCTTCTATACTCAGCCCGGAATCCTGCTGGAGATCTGCGACTCGCGCCGCCAGTTTTTGCTCAGCAGCCCGCAGTATTTGCTGAGAGCTGTCTGTGACACGGCCAGCGAGTCTCTGCGCCGCGCTATCGATCGAGGATTCGAGAAGCTCATTCCATTGCTTCTGGGCACGAGCCATTTCCTCTTGCAGATGCTCACGCACGCTGTCCCGGATTCCTAGCATCTCTGCGTTCCCGTGCTCAAGCGCAATCTGGTGTTCTGCACGCGATCCCAATTCCCTTCGGATCTCATCGAGTTGCTGTGACAGTTTGTCCTCGAGACGCTTCTCCGCTTGGCCCGCAACTTCCTCGGAAACGATGCGGATTTCCGCGCGCAAAACTTCTGTCCGGCCTTCCCACTCCAAAAGCGTCGCATGAGTTTGCTCTATGGTGTTTCCCCACGACGCGCTCAGGTCTTCGTGAACCTCTTGCCTTACCTGGGCCAATTGGGCTGCCAGCCTCTGCGTCAACTCGGATGAAATCTGGTCTCTCGCGGCGGACTCCCGGCCTTCGAATTCCTGGCGCCATTTTTCGTAGAATGCCTCCGCCGTGGCGCGATGCTCCTGATTCAACTGACTATGCAGTTCGCCGCGAAAGCTGGCGGTGCGCTCGTCGACCACTTGCTCGGCAACTTCTCGCGCCTTCTCAACTGCTTTGTGCGCCTGAGATTCGAATTGATGACGCAGCTCTTGCCAAAGAGGACTTTCCTCAATATTGAGCACGGTTCCCTGTTCCGCATTGCCAGGGAAGGATTGACGAGCAGAGCTCTCCAGTGAATTCTCCAAATAGGAGTCGAGGGCGCGTTCGTGCGTTGCCGCTTCCATCGCGCTCGCGTCCTTTTCTGTGATCTCTGCACCAGTATGGGTCGCGGAGTTCACGTCCGCCGGCTCCATGCCCTCAATGCTACTGCTCACCCAATCCACTGGAGGGAGCGCGATACCCCAAACGTTACTGCCCGTTTCTAGTTCGACGCCAACTTGAAACAATTCACGCAAAGTACGGGGTCTCTGGATCCAAGTGACGCGCGCGCGGGCAGTGACTTTTTGTCTTTGTGACTGTCCGGTGGGAACTTCGATGGTGATCGGGGTGTTCTTCGGAAGATGATGCTTGGAGGCGTAGCGGCAACCATGGAAGCTGAGGCTTTGCGTCGAGGTTCGCTCTTCAAACGGCTGCCCCAACAGGTCGGTGCCGCGAATGATTATCGGCAGTGTTTGTTCAATACGCGTGCTCCGCCGTCGTTGCTCTCCCAAGTAGGTAGAAGCTGCCTGTGCCACGATTGCCCCCCAACATGCCAGCCTTGGCAGAGCATAGCACTCTGAAGGGTCGCGGTCGAGGAGCGAGCAGTCGGAAAAACAATGAAACGGGGAAACTGCCTAGGAGAACCCGGCCGCCGTCGGTAAATCGCGGCCGGGGTCTTGCATGCACCTCAGTTCTACGGTTTTTTCTTCTTCACGACCACGGTCGTAGGTGTGCCTCCGCTCAATTGCGCCAAGGTTTCGAGCGACGCCTTAGCATCGGCCGCATGCGGACCGTTGGGCTGAAGTTCCAGGTACTTCTGATACGCTTCGAGGGTTCCCGGCGGAATAATATAGACATCCTTCGCACCCTCTTTCTTGGCGTCAATCTGGTTGGTTAGCGCATTGCCCAGTAAGAACCAGGCATCCGCATCCTTTGGGTCCAACTGGGTCGCTTTCTGGAGCGGTTCGGTGGCATCCTTCATCTTTCCAGAGTTTGACAGCACCACGCCCATGTTCTTGTAGCAACTCTCCCCGGTTGTCTTGCTCGTTGGATCGAGAGTGGCGGCTTTGTCGCACGCGGCACCAGCCTCCGGAAGTTTGCCAACCCGCGCCAGATCGGTTCCCAACTGCATATACAACGCTGGAGTCGGTTTCAACGCCACTGCTTTCTGAAGAGTGTCGACTGCTTCCGGGTACTTTCCAGCTCCGTCGTACGCAACTCCCAAGTTCCCTAGAATTGTTGGCAGATTGGGATCCTTTTCAGGAGCGCTCTGCTGTGCTTGCTCGAATTCCGTCACGGCCGTCTGGTAATCGGTGTTCAATTGGGCCTGTAGAGTTGCTTTTTGGTCCGCAGTCGACGTTCTCAATTGTTGCTTCGTGGCATCGGCATCCGCGATGGCATGAACGCCGTTGTCGAAGTGCGTTTTCATTTCCTTGAATTTGTTTGCGGCCTCGGCCTGCTTCTTGGCGGCCTCCACGTCGTATCCTTCTTTTGCGGCAATCTCTTTAAAGTTCTCGTTCAAAACCCAGCCTTTATCGCCCATACTGCTGTCGACCTGTGCGGTGACGGTGTAGTTGACGTTGTCTTTCTTGAAGTTTACGGTGTAGGTTCCGGAGCGCAGACCCACTTGTGCGTAGTTGCCGTCCTTGTCGGTCTTGGTGACAAAGGCTTGCCCGCTGTCCTTGTTGGTTATTGTCACGACAACATCGGGATAGGGATTGCCCTGAAGATCTAACACCTTCCCGGACAGTCGTGTCATTTGTGCCATAGCCGCTGGAGTGAGCAACAGCATAGGTGCCAACAGAAGCGCCAGAAATACGATCTGCCCGGCCAGTCTCGCGATTGAACGCTTCATAAGAGCATTCCTCCCCAATATATTTAGATGCACTTGCCGATTATTGCGCAACTTGTGCCTTATACGCGATAGGGTCCGTGTGTCCCGCCTGAGAGAAGGCACGCAGCCGCAGCCGGCAACTATCGCAGACTCCACAAGCTTCGTCATCTGATTGGTAGCAGGACCATGTGAGTTCGAGTGGCGCCCGCAATTCCACGCCCTTCCGCACAATTTCGCTTTTGCGCATGTGAATCACTGGAGTCACGATTTCGATCTGCGTCTCTGGCCGCGTCCCAACGCGAATCAACTGACCGAAGGTTTCATAATACTCCGGCCGGCAATCGGGATATCCAGAACTGTCTTCGTATACGGCTCCAATGTAAATCGCCGTTGCGCCAATCACTTCCGCCCAGCTCACTGCCGCTGACAAGAAATGAGCATTTCGAAACGGCACGTACGTGATAGGAATTGCCGCCGAATTATCCGGCAAATTCTCCGGCACCGCAATGCGCGCATCGGTGAGCGCGGAGCCGCCAATCTGCGCCAGCGAGTCAAGCCGCACAACAAGCCTTTCCCGCACGTGGTAAAAATCCGCGATCTCTTCGAAAGCGCGCCGTTCGCGCCGCTCCGTTCGCTGACCATAACTCGCATGGAGCACCGCTAAGGAATGTGTTTCGCTCGCGATCGCCGCTGTGACGCACGAGTCCATTCCGCCGCTCAGCAGCACCACCGCTTTGGACTTCGGCGTCATTCCTAGGCACGCACCCAGCTTAAGACTTACGGATTGCCCTATACCCCGTGCATCGCGGGGTCCCAGACGAATTTGTGCAGTTGCAATCCCAAGCGCACGGGCAAATTCTCCGCCAAAATCCATTCCGCCAACTCGCGCGCATCCATGGCCGGCCACGAACCGGCTGGATCGGCGAAGACCGGCGAAAAAAGAATCTCATGAACTCGCTCGCGAAGCCGATGCTCAGCCATGAATTCGCGCGCGAAATCATAATCCCGTCGGCTAGCAATCACGAACTTGATTTCATCCTTCTTTTCGAGCGCTTCTAGGTTTGCAAGATTGAATTTGCCGCTTTCTCCTGAGTCTGGGCACTTCACATCCATAATCTTTACTACTTCGCGCGGCAACCCGCTTAGATCGCGCTCGCCGCTCGTCTCGATTAATACCGTATAGCCGGCATCCACTAACCGCTGCGCCAGTTCCGGCGTCTCTGGTTGCAACAGCGGCTCGCCACCGGTAATTTCAATCAGGCGGACGTTTCTGTCGCCGTTCTCTCGATCACCCGAAAATTCACCGACGCGTCTCAGAATTTCATCCAAGCTGTATTTCGTCCCGCCGTGGAACGCATACGCCGTATCGCACCATTTGCAGCGCAAGTTGCAGCCCGTCAGGCGCACAAAAATGCATGGCAGTCCTGCGTAACTGCTTTCGCCCTGAATCGATTTGAAGATCTCCGTGATAAACATTAATGTTTCGCGCTCGCTTCGCGGTCAGCGTCCGGCTGACTGTGCCGCGCGCCGCCGCAGATAAATAAGCCCACCAATTGCCACAGCTAATTCCGCAACGATCACCGGAACTGCCACTACCATTCCGTAGCCAACATAGAGCCATACAAAGGAAACGATAAACGCCGGGATCGCGATAATGACGAAAGCTCGGTTCAAGGTGGCGCCTCGCGTTACGGCCGAAAAGTCGCGGCCGTTGTGTCGGTCTCCCAGACGGTAATGCTTGCTACTGCCGCGCCGTTCGATGAAGTGTGCATCTGGCGCGACGTCTCTTCGTAGATGTACCGCGCAATGTTCTCAGCGGAGGGATTGAGCGTGTCGAACGGCGCGAAGTCGTTGAGATTCCTGTGATCGAGGGTCCGAATCACTCCCTGAATCACTTGTTTCAGATGCACGAAATCGTAAAGCAAACCCGTGGCATCGACTTCTTTTCCCGCCAGCGTGATGCGGACCCGGTAATTGTGCCCGTGCTGATTTTCGCACTTTCCCTTGTATCCGCGCAGGTAGTGCCCTGCCGCAAAACTCTCGTCTACACTGACTTCGTACATGGGTCTCCGTCGGTTCCTTAAGGGGCAATAGCATGCGCTACGGTGAATCGCTAACGAAATAGTTTCCGTTCACAGTTCCTCGGCGAAATGCGCAACTTCGGCAAGGTCGTGCGTTACGGTGTATTCGGGCAACGATTCGAGAAAAATTCTACCATACTGCATGCGCTGTATACGGTTGTCGAGGATTGCCAGCACGCCCCGGTCGCTTCGCGAGCGTATCAGCCGGCCGAATCCCTGCTTGAGCGATAAAACGGCCTTGGGCACTTGATATTCCGCAAAAGGATTTTGGCCATCCTCCTGCAGCGCACGCACTCGCGCCGCGACAATCGGGTCCGAGGGGACAGCGAATGGCAGCCGGTCAATAATGACGCACGAAAGCTGCGAACCTGGAACGTCCACACCTTGCCAAAAACTCGCCGTCGCGAGCAACACAGCCCCGGCCGTTGCGCGGAATCGCTCGAGCAACGCCGAACGAGGCGCGGTTCCTTGCAACAGCAGCGGAAACGGGATCATTCCGGCCAGCCGCTCATGAATCTCGCGCATTTGCGCGTAGCTGGTGAACAGGCAAAACGCACGTCCGCGCGTTAATCGCAAAACCTGCGCGATTTCTTCCGCCGCTCGCGCTGAAAAACTCGCGTGACGCACATCCGGCAACTCTTTTGGAATGTAAAGTAGCGCCTGGGTTCGATAATCAAATTCCTGAGGCAAAACTTCCTCGTGCGATCCTGAAATTCCCAGGCGCTGCTTTACGTAGTCGAACCGCCCGCCCACCGCAAGCGTCGCAGACGTCAGTACAATCGTGTCGAACTGCTCGAACAACCTTTCGCGCAGGATGTTGCTGACATCGATGGGCGTCGCCACCAGATAAACACCTTTCCCGCGTCGCTCGAACCAGTAGACGTAACCTTTCTCGTCGCTCTCGAGAAGGAACGCCAGTTCGCGCCGTAGCTCGGCCGCACGCCTGGCGATGTTTAGCACTTCCTCGGGCTTCGAACTGAGGGCGGACAACTCCGTTTCCAGCCGTTTCAACGCCGCCGCCAGTCCGTCGTATGGTTCGCGATTGTGCTCCAGAAACGCGGCGCGCTCCGACGGTTCGAATGGAAAGCGGCCTTCGCGTTCTGGAAACGCTTCGAAAAACGCGTGCGCCCGTTCGCGAATCTGCGCCAGCGGACGCCGGGTCGCCGCTGTGCCTGCGTTTACCAGACGCAATGTTTGTTCGGCGTCGCGCGATAGTTCGTCAAATTTATAGCTCGAAATGGCCCGGCCAAAATAATCGCTCGCGACATCTTCGATTTCATGCGCTTCGTCGAAAATCACCGCTGCGTACTCGGGTAAAATCGACCCAAAATCGTCCTGCCGCAGCGCCAAGTCGGCAAAAAATAAATGATGGTTCACGATGATCACGTCGGCTTCCTGCGCGCGCTGCCTCATGGCCGTTAGAAAACACTGCTGGAATTCAGGGCATTTCTGTCCCGTACATGCGTCCTTGCGAGCATCGATACGATTCCATAGCTCCGCATCGTCCGGCAGAAAGTCGAGTTCCGCGCGGTCACCCGTTTCCGTCAGTTTTTCCCATTCGCGAATTTGCGCGAACCAGTCGACCTCGTCCATTCCGCGCAGCACTGGCTGATTTGCCATCAGATGAACCTTCTGCCGGCAAACGAAATTGTTGCGCCCTTTCATCAGCGCCACTTTCAACTCCGGAGCAAAATGTTTGCGCAGAAACGGAATGTCCTTCTGGAAAAGCTGCTCTTGCAGAGACTTCGTGGCCGTCGAAATCACCACGCGTCGCCCGCTGCGAATCGCCGGAATCAGGTACGCGAGTGTTTTCCCCGTGCCGGTCCCCGCTTCGATCAGTGCATGCTGATGCTTCTGAAACGCCTGATCCACCATCTCCGCCATTTCGAGTTGCGCGCGACGGAATTCGTATCCGGGATGGCATTTCTCTAGCATTCCACCCGGGCCGAAAATATCCGCCATGGTGACAGAGACCTTCGCTTCGCTAGTCGCTCGTTTTGGCATCTGGTTTGCTGACTCGCGCCTACCAAAATAGCACAGCGCGGCGCGGATTCAGGTTCCAGGGCGATGCAACGAAGGTGGAGAGCGCGGTTGTTCGATTGACGCCCTCGGGAAGCCAGCAAGCACGAAGGGCGGTTCTTTGTTATAATTGAGTGCTTTGCTCACCGTTAATAACATCTCCATGCGCTTCGGCGCGAGAATCCTCTTCGACGACGTGTCTTGCACGTTTGGTGCAGGGCGGCGCTATGCCGTCACGGGTCCGAATGGCTCCGGCAAGTCCACGTTCATGAAGATCTTAACCGGAGAGATTGAGCCTTCGAAAGGTTCGATTGGACGTCCGAAAAAGCTAGGGGTTCTCCGGCAGGATCAGTTTGCGTTCGACAAGTTCCGCGTGATCGACACGGTGATTATGGGCAACGCACCGCTGTGGAAGGCCCTCGAAGAACGTGACGCGCTCTATGCCAAGCCGCATGACTTGATGACTGACAAGGACGGCATGCGCCTCGGCGAACTCGAAGGTATCGTCGGCGAAGAGGGCGGCTATACAGCGGAAGCCGACGCCGCGATATTGCTCGATGGCCTGGACGTGAACGCGTCGCTGCACGAACGCAAAATGGGCGAATTGCAGGGCGGCCAGAAAGTCCGCGTACTGCTGGCGCAAGCCTTGTTCGGCAGTCCCCCGGCGCTGCTCCTCGACGAGCCTACGAACCACTTGGACCTCGACTCGGTGCACTGGCTGCAAGATTATCTGTGCAACTACGACGGCGTGGTGATTGTGATCTCGCACGACCGCCATTTTCTCAACAGCGTCAGTACTCATACCGCGGACATCGACTACCAAACGATCATCATGTACACCGGCGGGTATGACGACATGGTGCTCGCGAAAACGCAGATCCGTTCGCGCATCGAATCGGAAAACGCCCAGCGCGAAAAGAAAATCGCGCAACTGAATGAATTCATCGCGCGCTTCTCGGCGGGCACGCGCTCGTCGCAAGTAATGTCGCGCAAGAAAGAAGTGGAGCGCATCCAGACTTCGGAGCTGGCGCGCTCCAACATCGCGCGGCCGTACATTCGTTTCGACATGAATCTTCCCTCGGGACGGCATCCGCTCGAATTCAAAGGCCTGGCGAAAGCGTATGACGGCCAGCGCGTGATCCAGGGATTCTCCGCAAACGTGGCGCGCGGAGAAAAAATCGCGCTAACCGGCCGCAATGGCGCGGGCAAAACCACTCTGCTGAAGTCGCTGATACGCTGTGCGGCGGGGCACATCAGCGACGAAGATCGCAAATTCCCCATCGATCACGGCACAGTGAAGTGGGGACACGCCGTAGACGTCGGCTACTTCGCGCAGGATCACACCGATTCCATTACCAAGGGGACGACAGTCATCGAGTGGCTGCACCAGTTCAGGCCGCAGGCTTCACAGGAGGAATTACGTGGGCTGCTCGGCCAGATGCTTTTCAGCGGCGACGACGCGTTGAAACCCACACGTGCACTTTCCGGGGGCGAAGCGGCGCGCGTGATTTTCTGCCGCCTGATGCTGCAGAAACCGAATTTTCTAGTGCTCGACGAGCCGACCAACCACCTCGACCTCGAATCGATCAACGCCCTCAACATCGCCTTGCAGCGCTATGACGGCACGGTGCTGCTCGTCACGCACGACCACGACGTGATCGACGAAGTCGCCACGCGCATCTGGCACATCGAAGGCGGCCAAGTCGAGGACTTCAACGGTCCTTACGCCGATTTCCT
>DATNDO010000128.1:0-12408 GCA_035606955.1 Candidatus Angelobacter sp. | reverse complement strand
GGCGCGCAGATCATCGACATCAATATGGACGAGGCGATGCTCGATTCCGAGCAAGCGATGACGACCTTTCTTCACTACATCGCTTCGGAGCCGGAAATCTCCCGCGTTCCGATCATGATCGACAGTTCGAAATGGAGCGTGATCGAAGCCGGGCTGAAGTGCATTCAGGGAAAAGGAATCGTCAATTCCGTAAGCCTGAAGGAAGGCGAAGAGGCTTTCAAGCAACGCATCCGGCTGATTCGTCGTTATGGCGCGGGCATAGTCATCATGGCGTTCGACGAGAAGGGCCAAGCCGATACCGTGGCGCGCAAGCTCGAAATCTGCACGCGCTCGTACAAAATTGCCACCGAGGAAGTGGGCATACCGCCGGAAGACATTATTTTCGATCCCAATATCCTGACTGTTGCGACAGGGATGGAAGAACACAACAATTATGCCGTCGATTTCATTGAGGCCACGCGGCAAATCAAAGCGACTCTGCCGTATGTGAAAGTCAGCGGCGGCGTAAGCAATATTTCCTTTTCGTTCCGCGGCAACAATGTGGTGCGCGAAGCCATGCATTCGGCTTTTCTTTATCATGCAATTCGCGCGGGCATGGATATGGGCATCGTGAACGCGGGTCAACTGGGTATTTACGCGGAGATTCCCAAGGACCTGTTGGAACTCGTCGAAGACGTGCTGTTGAATCGCCGGCCGGACGCGACCGAGCGTTTACTGGCCTTTGCTGACTCCGTAAAGCAAAAGGGCAAGGCGCCCGTCGAGGAAAGCGCGTGGCGGCAAGGGCCGGTGGAAGAACGGCTGAAGCATGCGCTGCTCAAAGGCATTGTGGATTACATCGAACTGGATACCGAAGAAGCACGCAAAAAATACGGCAAACCAATTGCGGTGATCGAAGGTCCCCTGATGGATGCGATGAACGTGGTCGGTGACCTCTTTGGCTCGGGGAGAATGTTTCTGCCGCAAGTGGTGAAGAGCGCGCGCGTAATGAAAAAGTCAGTCGCGTATCTGCAACCGTTCATGGAAGCGGAGAAACTTTCGAGTGGCATCGCGAAGGCTAAAGGAAAAGTGCTGCTCGCGACGGTGAAAGGCGACGTGCACGATATCGGCAAGAACATCGTTGGTGTGGTACTCGGCTGCAACAATTACGAAGTGATTGACCTGGGAGTGATGGTCCCGACTGATAAGATTTTGACAGCAGCTCGCGAGACAAAAGCGGACATGGTCGGATTGAGCGGGCTGATCACGCCGTCGCTTGAGGAAATGTCGCACGTCGCCAAGGAAATGCAGCGCGAAGGCTTCACGCTTCCTCTGCTCATAGGCGGAGCGACGACGAGCCGCGTGCACACGGCGGTAAAAATTGCGCCCATGTATAGGCAGCCGGTGGTACATGTTCAGGACGCGTCGCGGGCCGTGGGGGTGGTGGCGAGCCTACTCAGCGCGGATTTGAAAAGCGGCTTCGTGGCGGAAAACGGCGCGGAACAGGAAAAAACACGAGAGAAGCATCGTGGGCCGAAGACGCAGAGTCTTCTTTCTTTTGCCGAGGCGCGCCGGAGGAAGCCTGTTTTTGATTGGCCTGATTATCAGCCTCCGCGGCCCTCTTTTACGGGAGTCCGCGCATATAAATGCGTTTCTCTCGCGGAAATCGTTCCGTATATCGATTGGACCCCATTTTTTCACGCATGGGAATTGCGCGGAATCTATCCGCGGATTTTCGAACAGGAAGGTGTGGGTCCCAAGGCAAAAGAGCTTTTCGACGATGCGCAAAACCTGCTCCGTCGAATTGTAGACGAAAAGCTTCTCGTCGCCCGGGCCGTGATCGGCTTTTTCCCCGCGAACAGCGTACTGGAAGATATCGAAATCTATTCGGATGAATCGCGTTCGCGGGTCGTGGGGACTTTTCACACGCTGCGTCAACAGATGGAGAAACCGGCGGGCGAATCGGACTATGCACTCGCGGATTTTGTTGCTCCGAAAGAGGCTGGACTGCCGGACTACTTGGGGGCGTTTGCGGTGACGACGGGGATTAACATTGAGCCGGTTGTGGCCGGATTCGAGAAAGCGAATGACGATTACAACGCTTTGATGACCAAAGCTCTTGCAGATCGTTTGGCTGAGGCGCTTGCCGAACTCACGCACAAGCGAGCGCGCGATGAATGGGGCTTTGGTAAGGACGAAAAACTGGCTCACGAAGATTTGCTGCGCGAGCGCTACCGGGGAATTCGTCCCGCACCAGGGTATCCGGCTTCGCCTGATCATACGGAAAAGCAGCAATTGTTCGAACTCTTGGAGGCGCAAAAGAATACCGGCATTCAATTGACCGAGAATTTCGCGATGTATCCGGCTGCATCGGTTTGCGGTCTCTATTTTTCGCATCCTAAATCGAGGTATTTTGCGGTGGGAAAGATCGATCGTGAGCAGGTTGAGGATTATCACCGACGCAAGGGCATGGATTTACGCGAAGTGGAGCGTTGGCTGGCGCCAAATCTGAACTACGATCCAGACGTCTAAGGGTTCGTGTTCGACTGCGATCCTAATGTTGCAGACGAACCCAATTGCAATACTATTGCTTGCGATGCACGTACAATCATCCAAGCGGTAGAGAGGAAGGTTGAAGATTCATGCCTGGACGTACTCCGCAGTATTTTTCCGGCAGGGAATTGAAGATTGGCATTATTGGTTGTGGCTATGTTGGATTGCCGTTGGCTCTACGTTTTTCCGAGACAGGCCATTACGTATTGGGTTTTGACACCGATCAGGGGAAAGTGGAAAAGCTGAATCGCGGCGAATCATACATCAAGCACATCCAATCCGAGCAAATCGGAAAACACGTAAAGGCTCGTCATTTTTCTGCCACTACCGACTTCGCTCAATTGCGCGATATGGACGCCGTGTTGATTTGCGTGCCGACGCCGCTTGACGACCGCCGGGATCCAGATCTTTCGTATGTCGAAAACACAGCGCGGTCCATCGCGCCTCACCTGCAGCGTGACCAATTAATTGTTCTCGAGAGCACCACCTATCCGGGAACCACGGAAGACCTCGTTTTACCCATTCTGGAGAAGGGCGGCTTGCGGTGTCCCATCCAGGGCGCGACGAATCGTGACGCAGTGCGAACGGATTTTTATCTGGCATTTTCTCCGGAGCGCGAAGATCCCGGAAACAAGAATTACGGTCTTGCGCAGATTCCGAAAGTGGTTGGAGGCATCAACGCAGCGAGCGGCGAGGCGGCCGCGAATCTCTACGCTCAGATTGTCGCGCGCGTCGTTCGCGTCAGCTCGACACGGGCGGCGGAGATGTCCAAACTGCTCGAAAATATTTTCCGCTGCGTGAACATCGCGCTCGTCAACGAGCTCAAGCTCCTGTGCCAGCGCATGGGCATGGACGTTTGGGAAGTGATTGACAGCGCCGCGACCAAACCATTCGGTTTCATGCCGTTTTATCCGGGGCCCGGGCTAGGAGGGCATTGCATTCCGGTCGATCCGTTTTATTTGTCGTGGAAAGCGAAGGAGTACGATTTCTCGACGCGCTTCATCGAGCTGGCCGGCGAGATCAATTCCGCCATGCCGTATCACGTGGTCAATGCCGTCGCGGAGGCATTGAACGAGCGGCGGAAAAGCCTGAAAGGCTCGCGCGTGTTGCTGCTCGGCGTGGCTTACAAAAAAGACGTGGACGACTTGCGCGAATCGCCTTCGTTGAAATTGATGCAGTTGCTGATGGAGCGCGGCGCGCATCTTGATTACAACGATCCCTATTTTCCAGCGCTGCATAAAATGCGGCACTATGATTATTCCGCCATGCGCTCCGTGAATTTGAGCGCGGCGGCGCTGGCGTCATATGATTGCGTGCTGATTGCCACGGATCATTCGGCTTATGATTACGCAGCCATTGTCGAGGCGGCGCAGTTGGTGGTGGATACGCGCAATGCGACGCGCGCGGTAACGCAGCATCGCGAAAAAATCACTCATTGCTGACGGTTGAGTTGTAGCCGCTGGGGCATTCAAGGAGGCAGGATGCGCTACCTTGTGACAGGTGGTGCGGGCTTTATTGGCTCGAATATGGTCGACGAACTCGTGCGGCGCGGTCAGGACGTGACCGTGCTCGACGATTTTTCTTCGGGCAAGGAAGCCAACCTCTCAAGCGTTCACGGCAAGATTCGCCTGATTCGAGGAAGCATTTGTGATTTTGAGGCCGCGCGCGAAGCTTGCAATGGCGCCGACTACGTATTGCATTTGGCTGCGAGAACGTCTGTCCCGCGCTCCGTCAAGGATCCGATCGAAACGAATCACATCAACGTGGGAGGAACGCTGAACGTTCTGGTGGCGGCGCGCGACGCGAAAGTGCGGCGCATCGTGTTTGCCGCGTCATCCTCCGCGTATGGCGAAACAACCACGCAACCCAAGACTGAGACGATGCCGGCGGAACCTATTTCACCCTATGGCGTGACGAAGTTAGCCGGCGAGTTGTATGCGCAGGTTTTCGGGCGCGTGTATGGACTCGAAAATGTCTCGATGCGCTACTTCAATGTGTTTGGCCCGCGCCAAGATCCCACTTCGCAATACTCAGGCGTGATGTCGCGCTTCATGCTCTCCGTGCTGGAGGGAACCTCTCCGGTCGTATATGGCGACGGCGAGCAATCTCGCGATTTCACATTTGTCGATAATGTTGTGGACGCTTCGCTGCGCGCTTGCGAAGCTCCCGGCGCTTCCGGAAGGGTGTTTAACGGAGGAACGGGCCTTCGCATCACGCTCAATGAGGTGCTGAAATTGCTCGAGAAAATCTGCGGACGCCCGATTCGCGCGAGGTACGACCCTCCCCGCCCGGGCGATATTCTTCACTCCCAGGCGGACATCACGCGCAGCCGGCAGGTTCTCCACTATGAACCGCTGGTGAATTTCGAGGAAGGATTGCGTCAAACCTGGGATTGGTATTCCGCTGCCTTCGCAAAAAAGTAAATCTTCGCGACAATGTCGACATTCACCATTCAGAATTTCGGTTGCAGGGCCACGCAAGCTGACGCCGCCATGATCCGGCAAAGTTTTCTCGCGCGAGGATATTCGCTGGTGGAGGCGGACTCGATTGCCGATCTGGTTGTTCTGAACACCTGCACTGTGACGGCTGCCGCGGATGCGGAAGCGCGTGACGCGATCCGCCGGATTCACCGCCAAAACCCCGGTGCACGAATCGTGGTGACCGGATGTTACGCGCAGCGCGCTCCCGAAGAATTGGCGGCAATTGACGGCGTTGCGTGGGTGATAGGGAATTCACACCAGACGGAGATACCGTCGCTCGTGGACGGTAGAGGCTTGGTCTCCATCGCAGGTCTGGCGCAACAGGGTTCTCTGTCAGCGCACATTGTTAGAGAAGAAATGCGCGCGGCGAGAGACTTGGAGGTGGTTTCGCCCGGAGACATTCCCGGGGAGCGCACGCGCCCCACGTTGAAAATTCAGGACGGCTGCAACCATCGCTGCGCCTACTGCGTGATTCCGTTCGTGCGCGGGCGCAGCCGCAGCCTTTCGCCGGATCGCGTGCTTTTTGGCGTTGCACGGTTGATTGAGTCCGGAGCGCGAGAAATTGTTCTGAGCGGAATTGATTTGGGAAGTTACGGGCGCGAATTGAACCCGCGCACGAGCCTCTACGATTTGATTCAGCGGATTTTGAATGAATCTGCGATCGAAAGATTGCGTCTAAGTTCGATTGAGCCGATGGACGTGACGCAGGACTTTGTGGATTTAGTCACTTCCACGGAACGAATCGCGCCACATTTTCACATGCCGCTGCAATCGGGATCGGACAGCGTTCTCCGCTCGATGCACCGGTGGTACCGCGTTGCGCATTATGCCCGGCGAGTCGAAATCATCCACGAACGGTTGCCGCACGCCGCGATTGGTGCGGATGTGATCGCAGGTTTTCCGGGCGAAACGGATGAGGAGCACAGGGCGACGATGAGCTTCATCGAAGGCCTGCCGCTTGCGTATCTTCATGTGTTTTCATTTTCGGCGCGCGAAGGAACAGAGGCTGGAAAGTTGACTGATACGGTTGCTGACAGCGTAATTCATCGTCGCGCTCGCGAATTGCGTGCGCTCGGAGAGGCAAAAGCGAAGGCGTTTCGCGCTTCTCAGAAACGAAGGTCTCTGCGAGTTCTGACACTTGATCGAAAGAATCGCGATTGGACGCCCGCCATCAGCGGGAATTTCTTGAAAGTGCGCCTGGCTGGCCGGTGGTCTCGCAATCGTTGGATGGACATAATTTTCGATGAATCGGACACGCCGCTAACGCCGCTGCGAGTTGAGGGTTAACTCTCCAGAATCACTTGAGCGAAGGCAAGATTTCCTGAGTGAGTGATGGAAACCACGAAGCGATTTGCGCCGAGGCGCGTGGCGTGCTCGCCGGCCTTGCCGTGCAGACGCAAAACGGGCCTGCCCCCCGGCTCGTTCTTTATTTCAATGTCGCGCCAGCGCACACCTTTTCTCCAGCCGGTGCCCAACGCTTTCATCGCCGCTTCTTTTACGGCAAAACGCGCCGCGTAGCGCTCGAATTTGTTCCTATGCCGCTCACAATATTGAATCTCCGCGGGCGTAAACACGCGCTCCAGAAAAGCGCGCTCGTGGCGCATGATTGCTTTCTCCAGACGATCAATCTCCGCGATGTCCACGCCCAAACCAACGATCACTTCGTCCTCGCTTGCAATGTGAAGCATGCGGCGTAAAACGGCGCCGTAGTTTACCGCCAGCGATAGCTTTTCACCCTTGGCGAGCACGGCGGTCAGATTCGCTTCGCCCGCGCATTATACCTATAATCAGAAGTGTTCGTGGGAGTCGAGATGGCGGTAACCGCCCGAAAGAAAACAAATGTTGCCAAGGTTGCGCGGCCAACTGCCGCGAAGTCACAATGGCGACGGCGCAAGAGTAACGGCCTCCAAATTCTGAAGGCGGAGCCGTTCAATCAATTCAAGTGGCTCGTTCACGGATTCAGCACGCGGCCTGGAGGCGTGAGCGAGTTGAAAGGTTCGCGGCCTGGCCGCTCGAAAAAAGAGACAGCGCTCAATTTGGGCTTTACGGACTGGGATCGCACCGATCGCGTTGACGCGAACCGCCGTCTTTTTCAAAAAGCACTTGGGCATAGCGACGCGTGCTTAGTCACGCTGCGACAAGTTCACTCTGACGTGCTGCACGTAATTCGAGAACCGCTTCCCGGTGCGCCAAACGGGGATGCGCTCGCGACCGCGGCGAAGGGTTTGCTCCTGTGCGTTCAGACCGCGGATTGCATTCCGATTTTGCTGGTTGATCCTCGCCATCGCGCTGTCGCTGCCGTTCATGCGGGATGGCGCGGGACTGTTGCGCGTATTGCGGAGAAAACTGTGGGCCGCATGGCGATGGAGTTCGGGACGCGGCCAAGCGACGTTTTAGCGGCGCTGGGTCCCGGAATTGGCCGTTGTTGTTACGAGGTGGGGCCTGATGTGGTGAAAGAGTTTGCCGCGCAATTTTCCGATGCCGCGGAGTGGTTTGACGGTCCCTTCGGCATGCTCGTATCGGGCGAAGATCCCAACCCGCTGCCGTGGCTTACGATGATGCCTCCCGGCCACCAGCCGCCCCCGGTTCGATGCCATCTGGATTTGCACGCTGCAAATTCCGCGATCTTGGCCAATGCCGGCCTGCAGCGCAAGAATATTTTTGCGGCTGACTTTTGCACATCATGCCGCACAGATTTATTTTTCAGCTATCGCCGCGAAGGGGCCACGGGACGCATGATGGCAGTAATTGGTGTGGTTTAATCGTTGGGATGACGCGACTGATGCAGCAACCGTTTAGCGGGAAGCAGGCGAGAGCGTCTGCGTTCGAATAATCTCCGGCGATTCGAGCAATGCCAATTGCCCGCAGGCGGCCATAACGTCCTGCCCTCGTGAGTAGCGCACAAAAACGAGGTGGCCCTTGTCCGCAAGAATCTTCCGAAAGGCTTCGACGCGCGCAGCATCCGGCGGATGGTAAGGCAATTCTCCGGGATTCCACGGGATCAAGTTCACCTTGGCGCGCAAATTCGAAATCAATTTCGAGAGACGCCGCGCATCTTCCGGATGATCGTTGAATCCGCCCAACAAAACGTACTCAAACGTCAGGTGCTCCCAGGTACGCAACGGATAACTCCGGCAGGCGTCGAGCAGGTCTTTCAAAGGATACTTGCGATTGATGGGCATGATCGTGTTGCGCTGTTCGTCGTTCGACGCATTCAGAGAAATGGCCAGCTTCGGGCGGACAGGCTCTCTCGCCAGTTTCTCAATTCCGGGAATGATTCCGCTCGTCGAGAGCGTGACGTGCTTCGGCGAGATTGCGAGCCCTTTCGGGTCCAGCAAAATCCTGAGCGCAACCATCACAGCATCGTAATTAAGCAGAGGCTCGCCTTGTCCCATCAGCACGACGTTTGTTTGCGGTTTCAAGTTCGCGCGATTGTCTTCGAGCGCTACCATCACCTGCCCAATGATTTCGCCGGCGGTCAAGTTCCTCAGGAGGCCGAGCGTCGCCGTCAGGCAGAACTGGCAATTCACCGCGCAGCCCGCCTGGGTCGAGATGCAAATTGTTTGTCGTTTATCCTCGGGCATGAAAACGGTTTCGACGGTCGCGGTATCGATTCGACTTGCTGAGACGAGCCGCAAGACGTACCGGACCGTGCCGTCAGCGGACTGGTGGCGGCGAACAATCTGAGGCAAAGAAAGGTGAGCGGTTGCGCCCAACCGCCGGCGCAAATCCACGGGCAGACTGGTGATTTCGTCGATCGCCTTCACGCGTTCGGCATAAAGGGCGTGGTAAATCTGCGAAGCTCGATACGACGGTTCGCCCAACTCGCTGACAAGTTCGCGTAGCTCCTCCATCGATTTGCCGAGAAGGCAAACGCGCTCATTTGCCGGTACGTTATTAGAATGGGAGGAGGCCACAGCTTGCTCTCTTTTCACAATCATAACATGCTGGCGTAACACGTTCGCTGCTCCCTGCAGAAATTTACGAAACTCATTTTCGGTGGAAGTATGACTTTATTTTCGTTCGTGCAAGAATGGGAGTTGCATGACTGCTGGAAATCGCAAAGTTGAGGAAACAACGCTGGCCAACGGGCTGGTAGCGGTGACGGAACCGATGGAGCATGTGCGCTCGGTTTCGGTGGGGATTTGGATTCGCAGCGGTTCTCGGCGCGAGCCTGCCGAACTGAACGGCATTTCGCATTTTATCGAGCACATGGTGTTCAAGGGTACTGCACGCCGCAAGGCGGAAGATATCGCGCGCGAAGTGGACCGCGTGGGCGGCATGGTTGACGCATTCACCGCCAAGGAAATGGTCTGCTTCAATACGCGAGTCCTCGATGAGCATCTGGAAACGGTGTTCGACGTTTTGGCGGACATGATGCTCAATCCGCAATTTCCCGAGGAAGAAATTAGCCGCGAAAGATCCGTAGTGCTCGAAGAGATCCGCATGGTCGAGGACAATCCGGAAGACCTGGTCCATGAAATGTTTTCGAAGAGTCTCTGGGGGCACCATCCGTTGGGGCGTCCGATCCTCGGAACAGCCGAGAGCGTCGAGCGGTTTGACCGCAAGACGCTCAACAATTGGTTTCGCCACTGGTACGCGCCAAACAACATGGTAATCACCGCGGCGGGCAATCTTTCGCATCAGCGGCTCCTTGATTTGATCATCCCGCGCTTTGGCGAGCGAGCCGCAATGGAAAACGGTTTTTCCGAGGCGCCGCCTCTGCCGCGCGCGGAACTCGCTTCCCGTTCTAAGGTGGAATTAGAGCAAGTGCATGTTTGCCTAGGCATGCCGGCGTATTCGATGACGGATTCGCGGCGCTATGCCGTCTCCGTCTTGAACAATTTGCTCGGCAGCGGAATGTCTTCGCGGCTGTTTCAAAATATCCGCGAGAAGCAAGGCCTCGCCTACGCCGTCTTCAGCGAGACGAATCACTACCGGGACGCTGGGATGCTCACTATCTACGCCGGCACCAGCCTGGAGACGGTGGAGCAATTAATCCGCTCCGTGATGAGCGAACTGCGCGACCTGAAAGAGAAGCCTGTAAGCGATGAGGAGTTGCGTCGCTCGAAGGCGAATCTGAAAGGTGCAACCCTGCTTTCCCTGGAATCCACCGGCTCGCGCATGAGCGACTTGGCGCGTCAATATCTGTATTTCGGACAGTACCTTTCCCCGGACGAGCGCATTGCTTCGATGGAAGCTGTGACACAGCAAGAAATCCAGCAAGTAGCCAATGAACTGTTTCAGCCGGACCGGATTGCCGCGTCACTGGTGGGCAGCCTCAACGGCTTCGCCCTGACTTCTGCCCATCTCACCTGTTAATTACCTCTGAGACGAAAGATTTCCGTCATCATGATTCTTGCAACGCCATGCCGCATTTTATTGACGTAGCTACGCGGGTTTGCCATGATGCACGCAAGCCGCTGTGAGCTAGGCGGCCAGCGAGGGCGCATCAGCTTCCGAGTTTCCATCTTGGCGTCAGGCAGTTCCGGCAACACTACGTTGCTCGAAACGGAGCATACTTGCCTTTTGGTGGACGCGGGGCTCGGTCGCAAAGAAACGTTGCGACGCCTGGCAGCGCTGGGAAAAACTCCAGAGCGAATTGACGGCATACTGATCTCGCACGAGCACACGGACCACTCAAGCGGCCTGCCGCAACTTCTGAATCATTGGCGCGCTACCGCATATCTCACGGAGTCCACCTGTCGCGAAATCGTACGTTCTCTTCCCGAAGCGACCTGCAAGAAAATGGAGCGCGTCGAGCACATTTGCGCAGGCGAGCGATTCACCATCGGCGACATCGAGATTTCACCATTCTCTGTTCCACATGACGCTGCCGATCCCGTGGGCTACTCATTTCGCGCCAACGGAACAAAGGTTGCCATCGTCACAGACTTGGGATATTTGCCTGAACTTGTGAAATACCACCTGCGCGAGGCGGATTGCCTGATTCTGGAGTCGAATCACGATCTGGAAATGCTGAAGGTGGGGCCCTATCCGTGGTATATCAAGCAACGAGTAATGAGCCGCACGGGCCACTTGTCCAACCACATCGTCAGTGAGTATCTGGCAGACCCGGAAGGCTTCGACGGCCGGGCACGCTTCCTGGTTCTCGCCCATATCTCCGAGACGAATAATAATCCTGACTTGGTGCACCTGTCGGCCGTCGAGGCTCTCAACCGACGCCCAGCGGACGCCGCTTTTCACGGGGAGTTGATGGTTGCCTCGCAAACGGTTCCGGTTGGACCGCTAACTTTGTAGCATCAGCCGTTTAATCAGCATTGGCGATTGGATTCCTCGCAACCCCTTATCTGCCACGACCTGGAAGAAATTACCTCCAGCATGAAAATTCTGACCAAAATAGTACACAGAACACCCTAGAAAGGTCCGCGCAATGACTTGATACTAGTACTCTTAAAAGTTAGTTCTCTTGACGGCAAGCCATTTGCTTTCATGGCGCCTGGGTTGGGACGGGAAGGTAAGCTCAGGAAGCGAGATGTGCGTCGGTTCCTACGAACCACTTTCTGACTCACCTCCGGGTTGGTAACCAATTTTCGAATCACGGGGGCGGCCATTCTAAGAAAGGATCCTAAGCTTCGCCAGTTTTTCAGCGCAAAACCTCAGGGAAAAGCGGAATTAATCCGTTCACAATCTCCTGACGTACTGGTTTTTTCGGAGCGCCGCAGCGGCGCGTCGCGGTTTCAAGTCGAATTAAACGGCGACCGGGAAGCGGCGATAGATCGCGCGGCTAGTCTATTAGCGCTGGGTTGCATGGCCCGGGGCGAACTGCCCACGGATTACGCGGTGTGGGTCCCCGCGGATGACAGTCTGATTGAACGGGTCATAACGCAAGCAGAGGAACTGTTGCACCTTGGCCGCAGCTTGTCTTGTTCAGTTCCGCTGAGTCCACGTGAAGGCGAAGTCCTCAAAGAGCTCCTACGCAATCGCGTCAATAAAGAGATTGCCGATCGCCTTTCCATCTCGGTTCGCACTGTCAAGTTTCACGTATCTTCGCTGTTGGCCAAATTCGGCGTGGGCAGCCGATGGGACTTGATCCAAAAAGCCCAGCACATGCTGGGGACAAGGCAGCTACCCGACGACCTGCCTGGTTCGCCGGTGGCGCAAAATTCTACCGATCAAGCCGCACCTGCGGAGCGATCTTTGCAGAATGGTTGGAACGCGCGAAAGAAAGAAGAACGGATTGTGCAATTCCGCGAACGACGGCTGCGCCCCGCCTGAAATTGTATCCTACGTTTTGCCGCTGGCTGATTCGTTTTCTTGCCTCAGTGTGAGACTCACTTCGGTTATTATATCCACGGAAGTTTCTCGACAGCGAATAGCGGACTCGTCGCTTTCTGACGAGCCGCATTTCCATTGGTTCAGGAGATTAAGGATTGAT
>DATNDO010000115.1:0-28930 GCA_035606955.1 Candidatus Angelobacter sp. | reverse complement strand
TTCGGTCATCGTGGCGAGGACTGCACGTTTGAAACGCTGCAAAAATCGTTCCGCATTCGCGATCACAAGGTCAGTGTGATTGCACAAATGATCCACGACGCAGATCTTCTTGATGAGAAGTTCGGCCGGAAAGAGGGTTTTGGAATCGACGAAGTACTGAAAGGTTGGGCCCGGCAGGGAGTGTCGGACAAAGAGCTGCTCGAACGTGGGATTGAACTGATTGCAGCGATATATCACTCGCTTTCCTGAAAAAGAGAGGAGCGAACAATTGTGTTAGGGAATCGTAGGTTTTGCTACCGGCCAATCTGCGCGATGCTGGCTCTTCTGTTATTTAGCTACCAGGCAGCGTTTGCACAATCCAAGGCCGCTAAGGCAAAAGTATTTACTCTGGAAGAGGCGGTTAACTTTGCTCTCCAGAATTATCCAGCCGTTCGTGCATCCATCGAGCAATTGTCTGCGGCGCGAGCGGGTGTGGGGCTGGCAAAGACCAACTACCTGCCGCACGCCGATGCGCTTTGGCAAGCCAATCGCGCAACGCGTAATAATATCTCTGGATTGCTGTTGCCTCAGTCTGTGATTTCACCCATCTCAGGCCCCGTCCTCTCCTCCACGTCGAACGATTCGGTTTGGGGAAGTGCTGCAGGCTTGTTGGTTTCCTGGGAGCCATTCGATTTCGGACGTCGGGCCGCCACGGTAAATGCAGCGCGGGCCGGCCAGAACGTAGCGAACTCCGAACTGTCGGTAACGCGGCTTGATGTCGCTGTTGCCGTCACGAATGCGTTCTTCGCTGTGGTTGCTACCCAACAAAGAGTATCGGCGGCCACCGCGAACGTGGATCGGCGGCAGGTGTTTGCAAATTCTGTGCACGTGCTTGTGAAGAATGACCTGCGTCCCGGCGCTGACGCTTCACGCGCGGACGCTGAATTGGCACGTGCGCAAGTTCTGCTCATTCAAGCAGAACAAGCCGAAACTGTTAGCCGCGCTGCGCTGGCGGAAGTCTTGGGAATAGCTGGCAGCAACCTGCAGATCGATGTCGGCTCCCTTCTCTCCGCTCCACCGAAATCCAGCCCAACCGCGCCACCTCTCTCCACGCATCCTTTTGCTACTGCTGAGCAGGCGAGGGTTGATCAAATCAAGGCGCAAGAGCGCATCCTGGGTCGGTCTTACTATCCTCGCTTTGACCTCCAATCGACGATTTACGGACGAGGTAGCGGGGCCAACACTGACGGAACTATCCAAACAGGAGCGAACGGGTTGGGCCTGGATCGTTCCAACTGGGCCACTGGTCTAACGGTCACTTTCCCACTCTTTGACATCTTTTCCATCCGAGCACAAAAGCAGATTGAAGCGGCGAATGAACGCGCCGAACGTGCTCGCTATGACCAAACAGTTGACGATCTGAACGGGCAATTACAGCAAGTGCAGGCTACTTTAGAAGGCGCTCGCCTTGTAGCGGAAAAAACCCCGGTTGAACTTCAAGCAGCCCGCGAAGCTGAAATGCAGGCACGCGCGCGCTATGATGCAGGGCTTGCAAACATTGTAGAGGTCGCTGACGCACAAGGTCTCCTGGTTGAAGCCGAGACCGACGACGCGCTGGCCCGCCTTGTCGTATGGAATGATTTGGCGTCTCTTACCGCCGCTCAGGGGGATCTGCGGCCATTCCTCCAGTTTCTCAACCAGAAGACGCAAGGAGGTCCGTAGCCGTGTGGCTAATTCGTGCAGCGCTGCGGCGACCGATTACTGTGATCGTTGTTGTCATCGGTATCGCTCTATGCGCCATTCTGGCTGTCACCCGGATGCCCGTCGATATTTTCCCCAAGCTGAATTTGCCGGTGATTTATGTGGCGCAACCGTATGGCGGAATGAGTCCCGCCCAGATGGAGGGATATCTCACCTACTACTACGAATATCACTTTCTGTATATCAATGGGATCGCGAGCGTTGAGTCCAAGTCCGTTCAAGGTGCTGCGTTGCTGAAATTAACTTTCCATCCAGGCACAGACATGAGCCAGGCACTCTCGGAAACCATTTCCTATGTAAATCGCGCGCGAGCGTTCATGCCTACGGGCACGGTGCCTCCCTTTATCATTCGGTTCGACGCGGGCAGTGTGCCTGTGGGCTATCTGGTTTTTTCCAGCAAGAGTCGGACGCTGGGAGAGATTCAAGACTTGGCTTTGAATCGGGTACGCCCGCTTTTCGCCACGTTACCGGGCGTGTCCGCTCCTCCTCCATTCGGCGGGAATCAGCGCACGATTGTCATTACTGTCGATCCCGAACGTCTGCGTGCCTACCAAATGTCTCCTGAACAGGTCGTTAAAGCAGTCAGTTCGGGGAACACCATCGTGCCCGCCGGAAACGTCAGCACGGGTGATCTCTGGCGAATCACTCCCAGCAACGCGGTCGTTTCGAACATTAAGGATCTATTGACTCTCCCCCTTCGAACCGGGGCAGGGCCAGCGGTCTATCTGCGCGATGTCGGAACTGTCCAAGATTCAACCGACATCCTCGCTGGATACGCACTGGTGAATGGGCGGCGTGCTGTGTATATCCCTGTCACGAAGCGCGCCGATGCGTCGACACTCACCGTGATTAACGAGGTTAAAAACAACCTTTCTCGTTTCCAATCCGTTGTTCCAGAAGATATTGGTATCAGCTTGGAGTTTGACCAATCGTCCTATGTTCGGAACGCACTGAACTCGGTCGTGCGAGAGGGACTACTCGGGGCATTGCTGACCGGGTTCGTCGTGCTGCTGTTTCTAAGGGATTGGCGCAGCGCCTTGATTGTTGTAACGACAATTCCTTTCGCATTGCTTACGGCGGTGGTTGCTCTTTGGGGTGCTGGACAGACAATCAATATCATGACGCTCGGTGGTCTTGCCTTAGCTGTCGGGATTCTAGTGGACGAAGCTACGGTAGTCATTGAGAACATTCACAGCCACCTTAGCCACGGCCAGCCACACGCGCGCGCGGTGTTGGAAGCAAGCAAAGGTGTAGTGGTTCCCAGACTTCTTGCGATGCTGTGTGTTCTCGCCGTGTTTGTTCCCTCTTTCTTTATGACAGGTGTCCCACGGACGCTGTTCGTCCCACTTTCGCTGGCTGTGGGCTTCGCCATGGCCGCGTCTTATTTCCTTTCGAGTTCACTTGTTCCGATCATGTCGACTTGGATTTTGCGTGAGCGTCCAAATGGAAAGGAATCGAGTGAGATTGCTTTCCTCGCTCGGATGCGTGAAAGACTCGGCACGGCTCTTCGCCGGTTTGCCCCGCAACGACGTTTAATTTTGCTCGTTTATGGGATCGTGGCTTTCGGAATCATCCTTCTCGCAGGGCCATGGTTGGGAAGAGAAATTTTCCCGCAGGTCACGAGCGGTCAATTTCAGCTTCGTTTTCGTGCCCCTACTGGCACGCGTGTGGATGTGACCGAACAGATGGCTCTTCAGATCCTCGAACAAGTGAACAAAGAAGTCGGACCGGGCAACGTGGAAGTCACGCTCGGCTATGTGGGAACGATACCGTCGACCTATCCGATCAACACGGTATTCCTGTGGACGAGCGGACCACAGGAAGGAGTCCTGCGCGTTGCCCTGCGCCCGAACTCGCCAATTTCAATTGATGACTTAAAGGCGCGCCTGCGAAAAACACTGGCGGAGAAATTTCCCAAGGGCGAGTTTTCGTTTGAATCGGGCGACGTCGTCAGTCAGATCATGAACTTTGGTGCGCCCACGCCGGTGGAGGTTGCTATCTCCGGCCCCAATTTTGCTGCCAACCGTGCATTTGCAGAGAGAGTGCAGGCGGAACTTGAAAAGATATCTCAATTGCGAGACTTGCACTTCGAAGAGCCGCTCGATTACCCAAGCCTGAACGTGAACTTCAACCGGCAGCTCGCAGGTCAGCTTGGCGTCACAGTGGCACAGGCGGGGCAAGCACTGGTGGCGGCAACTTCCTCCAGCCGCTTTGTCACTCCCGTCTTCTGGGAGGACCCAAACTCTGGGGTCGGTTATCAAGTGCAAATCGAATTTCCTCAACCAAGCATGACCTCAGCGGAAGACCTTGAAAACATTCCCGTGATGCCGGGAGGAAACTCTCATCCTCTGCTGGGGGATATTGCGCACGTGACGTACGGAACAGTTATCGGGGAGTACGATCGCTACAACGGACAGAGGATGCTTTCTCTGAGCGCCAATGTCGTGGGAGAAGATCTTGGACGCGCAGCGAAACAGGTGAATGCAGCTATCAAACGCGTGGGGACTCCGCCGCGCGGCGTTGGGGTAGCTGTCCGGGGGCAAATCGCGCCGATGAACGAAACCCTGTCCAACCTCGGGATCGGTTTGCTCCTCGCTATCGTTGTTATCTTCCTGTTACTCGCGGCAAACTTTCAATCAATGCGGCTCTCGCTCGTAGTGCTTTCAACCGTACCCACCGTAATTGCCGGAGTTGTTCTCGCCCTGCTTGCGACAGGAACCACCCTGAACATGCAATCGTTCATGGGTGCGATCATGGCGATTGGCGTCTCGGTGGCAAACGCGATCTTACTTGTGGTTTTTGCAGAGGAATATCGCGCACAAGGCAATTCCTCGCTTGATGCCGCCATTCACGCCGCTCAGTCACGGATGCGCCCGATATTGATGACTAGTATGGCAATGGTTGTGGGCATGGTCCCGATCGCGCTTGCGCTGGGTTCGGGAGCCGAAGAGGTCGCACCCCTGGGAAGAGCGGTTATTGGAGGCTTGCTTGGGTCTACAGTCTCGACCTTGGCCATCCTGCCTTTTGTCTTTTCAGCCGTTCAGGAACGCGCGAGCACCCGCTCTCGATCTCTCGATCCCAACGATCCGGCGAGCGCTTACGCCGAAAGGAATTCTGCCGGTTTCGGCAATCCGAGCGAGGAAACGATATGAGTCACGTAAAGGCGCTGTTGCTGTTGTGCGTGTTTGTCTCTTTTTTCGCGTGCGCTTCCTGCAACTCGGGCGGGCATCCAGCGCCAGTCTCCGCGAGCGCTAATGCCGCGCAGACCTCCTCGGTTGACGCCGTGAAGATCATTTCGCAGACACTCAAGATTACGGTTCATCTTCCGAGCGAACTCCAGCCCTACGAAATCGTTGAGGTCTACCCCAAAGTGACGGGTTTCGTGAAGCTGATCAAGGTAGATCGCGGCTCGCGGGTAAAGGCCGGGGAATTGATGGCACAACTCGAAGCGCCCGAGCTCATTGCACAGCGAGCGGAAGCTCAAGCCAAACTCCAAGGCGCCGAATCGCAGCTCATCGCAGCGGAGGCAAAGCTGGCTTCCGATCAGAGTACCTACGACAAACTGAAAACAGCCGCGGTGACACCGGGAGTTGTGGCCAAGAACGATCTCGTTGTCGCGGAAAAGTTGGCACAGGCCGACGCCGCACAGGTCAAGGCTGGACAAGATAATGTCAGCGCAGCGAAACAATCTCTTCAATCGATCTCAGAGATCGAAGGGTATTTGCAAGTCCGTGCTCCCTTTGACGGCGTCGTGACAGAGCGGAATGTCCATCCGGGCGCGCTCGTCGGTCCTGCAGGCGGCCCCGGCGCGTCGATTCCTATGGTGAAGGTCGAGACGCTTTCGCGCTTGAGATTGGTTGTGCCGGTTCCTGAAAACTACGTTTCCAGCATTCCTAAAGGAACGAAGGTCAGCTTTACGGTTCCCGCTTATCCCGGCCAGACGTTTACCGGAACAGTGGCGCGGATTTCACACGCGGTGGATGAGAAGACGCGGACGATGCCAGTTGAGCTGGACCTGATGAATTCGTCGGGCCGTCTCGATCCCGGAACATTTACGGATGTGCTCTGGCCCGTCGAACGTCCAAAGCCGACGCTGTTTGTTCCCTCGTCGGCGGTTGCGTCAACGCTCGAACGCATTTTCGTAATCCGCATCAACAATGGGGTGGCGGAGTGGATTGATGTAAAAACGGGAGCAACTAGTCGAAATCTCACGGAGGTATTCGGCGACCTTCAGGACGGTGACACGGTTGTCCTGCATGGAACGGATGAGATTCGGCCCGGAAGCAGCGTCACGGCCCGGCTGGTCTCGCCAGAACCAAAGGGTTCTTAGTGGCGCGTCTTTTAGAGAAACAGATGAGTTCTAGGGGTGGAATTTTATCTCAGGAGGATTGACATGAACTCGGTCCAACGTTTCTTGATTTTGATTTCGATTTTGTTTGTTCCGATCTCTGTGCTCGCTCAGGGTCTGGATACCGCAAAGATCGATCAAGCCGTGGGACGGTCAGGGCAGAAGTTAGGCGATGTTTACAAGGTGGGATTTCTTCGAACCGATTTGCACGTGCTTGTACACGGCGTGGCGATAAAACCAGCGTTGGCTCTCGGCTCATGGGCTGCGTTTTCAGGTACAAATGATGACGCAGTTGTTATGGGCGACCTGGTTTTGCTTCAGGACGAAGTCAATCCAGTGATGAAGAAGTTGCGCACCGCAGGTTTTGAGATCACTGCAGTTCACAACCATCTCCTCGATGAAACTCCTCGCTTGATGTACATGCACTACATGGGACATGGACCCGCAGAGCAGATTGCGAGTTCTCTCCGCACTGCCCTCGCCGTTTCTAAGACGCCACTGGGCAAACCCGCCGCTGCTCCGGCAGGAGCTTCAGCTCCTCCTGCTTGGGTCAACACGGTAGAGGAAACGGTTGGACGCAAGGGCAGCTTCAACGGCGGAGTGCTTTCGTTTGGCCTGCCCCGCGCGGATGCAGTGACGATGAGTGGGATGACGGTCGCTCCTTCTGAAGGTGTAGCTGAGTCGATCAACTTCCAGGAAGCGGGCACGGGAAAAGTAGCAACGACGGTCGATTTCGTGCTGACAGCCGAGGAAGTGAATCCAGTGATTTCAGCGCTAGAGGAACACCACATTACCGTGACCGCACTGCACAGCCACATGCTCACAGAGCAGCCCCGGCTATTCTTCATGCATTTCTGGGCAGTGGAAAGCCCTGAATCAGTTGCAGCAGGAATCAAGGCCGCGTTGAGCCATGTATCCACTAAGTAGAACGGCCCGTTTCTTTGAGGAGGATTCTGATGCGAAAGAGTCTGTTGCTCTTACTCGTTGTCGCGGTCATTACGATTGGCTTTTTTTTCGCGTCGGTTCCGAGAGGCGTTGCTCAAACGAGCAAACCAACGCTAAAGAAGGTGGCGGAGTTCAACCTTCCAGGGCCGCCGGGGAAACGCTTCGACTATCTGACGATTGATAGCGACGATCACTACTTGCTTTCAGCACATCTAGGCGCGGGACAGACGTATGTAATCGATCTTCGCACGAACAAAGTCGTGGCGACTGTTAAGGACACACCGGGTGCTGAAGGAGTGGAATACGTGCCCGAGTTAAGGAAATTCTACACATCGAACGCGGGCGACAACACCATCGGCGTTGTAGATCTGCGCCAGATGAAGGTGATCAAGAAACTGCCGACAGAACGAAAGCCGGATGGTAGTGCATACGCGGCGCCTTTCCACAAGCTCTACGTCTCCGACGAGCGGGGCAAAGCGGAAGCTATTGTTGACGTAACGAAAGACGAAATCATCAAGACCCTGCATTTCGACAGCGAGACGGGTATGCCGCAGTACGAACCGGTTGCGCGCAAGGTTTACGTCAACCTTCAAGACCAGAACGTTTTCGCGGTTATTGATCCTGCGACGGACGAGGTGGTCGCCCGGTATCCCGTCGGACGCTGCAAGGGAAACCACGGGATGGCGCTCGATCCCGAACATCACCGCGCCTTTCTTTCCTGCGAAGAAAACGACCTCATGACGGTGTTCGATCTCGACAAGCACGAGCCCATTGCTTATCTCCCGTTGGCTGATGGGCCGGATGTCATCAAGTTCGACCCTGGCCTGGGTCGGATTTACGTTGCCTGCTACAGTGGAGCGATTTCCGTCTTTCACGAGGACGATTCCAATCACTATCGGAAGATCGAGGATTTCAAGGTGCAACATGCGGTGCACAGCCTTGCAGCGGACTCGGAGACTCATCGTCTGTACACGCCCGAACAGGAAGAAAACGGAAAGCCTGTGTCGCGAATGGTTGTGTATGAGGCAAAATGATCGGTCGACCCGCGCGTCCTCACCGGCAAAATGGACGAGCGCCGAATGAATTACAGCTTGACGAACGGTGGCAAGGGAGGGCGTGCCGCGTTCATCCTGTTATTCGTGGCAACCGTTTTCGGCCTACTTATCGCAAGCTCAGCGTTCGCCCAGACTCACGTGGCGGAAGCTGTGAGAGTTGCCCATTCACCACGACTCGACGGCACATTGGATGACCCTCTCTGGCAACGAGCAAAGCCGATTACGGATTTCCTGCAGCGGGAGCCGTATGAGGGTCAAAAGCCCACTGAGGAAACTGAGATACGCGTGCTTTATACGGCGAATGCCGTGTACTTCGGCGTTTTCTGCTACGACTCGGACCCATCACGTATTGTGGCCAAGGAACTCCGCAGGGACGTGAGCCAAGAACTCGACGACAACTTCGAGATTCTAATTAGCCCGACGAACGATCACCGCAACGCTTACGTCTTCCAAATCAATCCGCTCGGAACACAACTCGATGGTCTGATAACTGAAGAGAGCGACATGGATCCTGGATGGGACGGCGTTTGGACTTCGCAAGCGCGAATAGGCCCCAAAGGTTGGACCGCGACCGTCGAAATCCCGTTTACGACGCTCAATTTCACGAAGTCCCAGGAAGTAGTCTGGGGATTAAACTTCAAGCGCTTTATTCGACGCAAGAACGAAGAAGACCTATGGAGCGCCTATCACAGAACGTTTGGCATTACCAGAGTATCGCAGGCCGGAGAACTCGTTGGCATAACCAACATCGGAAGTGGAAGGCTCTTTATCGTGAAACCGTACGGCCTGGCAAGGTACGACAAACAGACCGAACAAAACGCGGAATTCCCGCTGACTGGCGGAGTCGATATTAAATATGGCCTTCGCTCGAATCTCGTCCTGAACCTTACGGCGAACACTGATTTCGCCGACACGGAAGTCGACCTGGAGCCATTCAATCTGACACCATTCAAAGTGTTCATTCCAGAAAAACGTCAATTCTTTCTTGAAAACGCGGGGATTTTTAACTTCGACATCGGCGACCAGGATCAATTGTTTTTCAGCCGCCAGATTGGGATCGATCCCGTGACTGGACAGCAGGTTCCTATCAACGGCGGGGCCAAGCTGACCGGGAGTCTGGGTCGATTAGAGTTGGGTGTCATGGACGTGGACACTCGTTCAAGCGGCCCGAACCCATTCGCAAATTATTCAGTGGTGCGATTGAAGGAGTCAGTGTGGGCCGGTTCGTACATCGGCGTGATGGGCATTGATAAACGCTCAGGCGACCCCCTGGACAGTTTTAATCAAACTGGCGGGATCGATACGCGGCTGGTGTTCTTCAAGGACTGGTTTGTTGACGCCCACATGGCCGGAACGCGCTCTGCGGAGAATCCGAGTGGCGCGAGTGATGTCGGCGCTTCCCTATCCTACCACTCAAACTGGCTGGACGGAATCGTCGAGCGAAGAAAGATCGGACCGAACTTCAACCCGGAAGTAGGTTTCATCGAGCTACCGAACTCGAATGAAACATACGGGGACGTTACTTTCAAAGCTCGGCCCAAGATCAGCGGGATCCGTGAATTGCAATTCGAGGGATTCATTCAGCACGCGCCCGACACGAACAACCTCGTGCAAACTCAGGAGTGGCAGGGCACCTTTCGCGCGGAGCTTAACAATGGAGGTTATACCGATGACGATATAGCTGACGTGTTCACGCAGCAAATCACAACGCCTCTTCACATTTACAAGAATGTGTTCATTCCAAACGGTCTGTATCACTTTGCCCGTCACCAACTGACTTACGGCTCGGGACAGGATCGCCGCTTCACCTACACGTTTTTCGAGCGCTTCGGCGGCTATTACGGCGGAAACCTTAACGAGTTTCGCGTGACAGCCAACTATCGCCCTACTGCGAGATTTTCTGTCTCCGCTTCCCAGACGTGGGATCGATTCCGATTGCCGGAGGGGCATTTCTCCGTGAATTTGGCAAGCTTGCAGGGAAACTATTCGTTCTCTCGTTTTCTGACTTTCACCAGTCTGATTCAGATGGATACCTCGAACACGCAGGCGGTCAGTGCCAATCTCCGCTTGAGGTACAACTATCGGCCCGACAGCGACCTTTACATCATCTACAATGTCGGGACGCAATTCGCGAGCCTCGCACCGGCAAATCCGCCTCAAGTCAGGGAGACTCGCTTCGCCGTGAAATACACCTATTCATTCTCGCCGAAGCTTGGAAGTTTATCCAAAGAGAACAAGCCAAAAGTGGCGAACCAATAAATAAGAACCACCGTCGTTTCATTTTCCATTTATTTTCCAATTAACGGATCGAGAAAATATTTTAAGTGCCGCCGTTCCAGCGTCTTAGGATTTGCTAGAGGAAACTTGGGAAGCTAGCGTTCTGCCACTGAACCACTCCCGCTCGTCAGCAGATATGCGGCAGACACAAAGCAGCATAGCATTGCGGGATGGTCTACTCAAGCCGAGCGTTCACGGCCTCTTCGCGAATCACAAGCTGGCAAGTTCTGGGGCTAGTTCCCAAGGGTTAGTTGGAACCGCTATTTACTGGGTGATGGTCGCGATGCGGCGATCTAAAGCAGCGGCGGCGTAATAGGCGCAGCGCGTGGATTCTCGTTCAGTCCAGTTTTGTGTGACAGGAACCAATTGCGCGACTGACATATCGATCATCGAAATGATTTGGTAGTAGGTCGAAACGATTCCCAAGTGCCACTGGTCGGCGCCCGGATTCGGCGCAACGTGCAACAGGCCGAGCAAGCGCCCGAATTGTCCGCCTCGAATTTCTTCGGGTTCTAGGCCGATCAGCTCGCGAGTCGCAGGCGAGAGTTCCATCTCGGCGTAGGTCGCCAGAATTGAGCGGCAATACGACAGGAAGAATTTGACCAGCGCCATCGCTGAGAACATGAGCATGAAAACTGGAATCATAGTTTTGTCTGCCGCTGCGCGGATGGAATGCGAGCCGCGTAACGTACGAGGAATGGGTTGCAACTGTGTGGCCGATTAGGTCCTAAACGCCGGCTCGTCGCATCGCGGCGGAGTACTACGACATACTTACACGGTGAGCGCGCAACGGTACCGCTTGCGGCGATTGCCCTCAAAACGCGGAAAATGACTGGTACTTTCTGTGAACGTGTATATGGAAGGAAAGTGAGCGCGAGTGAAACGAAGGTTCACGCTGGTACAGTCAGCGTGCGATTCGATGATTCAAAATCTCACTCTAGCCGCATTCACTCCGTCGGGTTCACCGTGGACTAAGCCCTTTACCTGCATCGCTCTGAAATTTCTACGCGTTTGCCGCCGAAAGTATTAGGATTGGCGGCTTGCACTTATTTCGATAAGGTTCGCATCCACTTTGAATCAATTTCGGGAGGATCAGGAATGAAGCTTGCTCGCAGCTTGGCCGTGGTGCTTGGGACGCTCGTGCTGGCATTTTTCGGCTCTCTACGTTCATCGGGGCAGACGCTCGACAAGAGCATGTGGTCCGGATTGAAATGGCGGTCGATTGGACCATTTCGTGGAGGGCGCGTCGAAACGGTTGCTGGAATTCCGGGCAATCCGGACGTGTACTATTTCGGCGCGGTCACAGGAGGCGTCTGGAAGACAACAGACGCGGGACGTGAATGGCGGCCCATGTTTGACAAGGAGCCCATTGCGTCGATTGGCGCGATCGCAATTGATCCGCAGGATACAAATGTGATTTATGCCGGGACGGGCGAAGCGTGCCTGCGCGGGAATATTTCTTTCGGCAATGGCGTGTACAAATCGACCGACGGCGGCGAAACGTGGACGCATTTGGGACTCGACGACACTCGTCACATCGCCAAGGTGCTAATCGACCCGAAGGACCCCAACAACGTTTTCGTCGCTGCGATTGGCCATGCCTACGGACCGAATGAAGAGCGCGGCGTATTCCGCTCTACGGACGCGGGCAAGACCTGGCAGAAAGTCCTATATAAGGATGAGAAGACGGGCGCCGTGGATCTGGTTTTCGACCCCGCGAATTCGCACATTCTGTATGCGGCGATGTATCAGGAAATTCGCACGCCGTGGGGATTCACCAGCGGTGGTCCTGGCAGCGGAATTTACAAATCAGAGGATGGCGGCACAACCTGGAAGCAACTTACAGAACATGGATTGCCGGACGGGATTTACGGGCGCATCGGACTGGCTGTGGGCGCGGACTCGGATCGCGTCTACGCGCTGATCGAAGCAAAGAAGGGCGGACTTTATCGCTCGGATGATGCGGGAAAAACCTGGGAGTTTGTCAACGGCGACCAGCGATTCTTGCAACGCGCTTGGTATTACATGCACATCTTTGCCGACCCGAAGTCGACGGACACGATCTACATCTTGAATACAGGGACGTATCGCTCGACGGACGGCGGCGCGCACTTCACCCCAATTGCCGCTCCGCACGGAGATGATCATGCCTTCTGGATCGACCCACAAAATCCCAAGCGCTTGATGGAAGGAAACGATGGCGGCGCAACAATTTCGGTGGACGGCGGGAAGACTTGGACAGACGAAGACAATCAGCCGACGGCGCAGTTTTATCACGTCAGCGTCGACAATCGCTTTTTGTATTACGTTTACGGCGCGCAGCAGGATAACTCCACGGTAGCGATAGCCAGCCGCACCGATCACGGTCTGATCACCGACAAAGATTGGTATGACGTGGCCGGAGGCGAGAGCGGCTACATCGTCGCGGACCCGAAAGACCCGGACATCGTGTACGCGGGCGGGAATTGGGGAATCATCACGCGGCTCGACCGGCATACGGGGCAGGTGCAGGACGTCACCGTGTGGCCCGTGAATCCGAGCGGCTGGAGCGCAGGCGAATTGCCGCACCGTTTCCAGTGGACGGCTCCGATTGCAATTTCGCCGTTCGACTCGAACACCGTTTATATCGGCGGAGAAAAGCTATTCAAAACGACCGACGGCGGCATGAATTGGACAGCAATCAGTCCAGACCTGACGCGCAACGACAAAAGCAAGCAGGTGCCTTCGGGTGGACCTCTCACCATCGACGAGACGAGCGTGGAATATTACGACACCATTTTCTCGGTTGTGGAATCGCCGTTGGAACGTGGATTGATTTGGGTTGGCAGCGACGATGGACTGGTTCACGTCACGCGCGACGGCGGAAAGACGTGGACTGATGTAACTCCGAAGGGAATGCCCGAGTGGGAGCGCATCGGTTTGATCGCTGCTTCGCCGTTCGCGGCTGGAACGGCCTATGTGGCGGCTGATCGCCACCGTCTCGATGATTTCCATCCATACGTTTATAAAACTACCGATTACGGAAAGACGTGGACACAAATCACAAATGGCCTGCCGCAATCGGGGAGTTACGTCCACGCTGTGACTGCCGATCCCGTCCGGAAAGGTTTGCTCTATTGCGGGACGGAAACGGGAATTTTCGTTTCCTTTGACGACGGCGCGAATTGGCAGCCTATGGAATTAAATATGCCGGTCGTGCCTGTGACGGACATGGTGGTGAAAAACGATGACCTCGTGATCGCGACCAAAGGCCGCTCGTTCTGGATACTCGATGACCTCTCTCCGCTCCGCCAGTGGAATAGCGACATAACCAACGATGCCGCGCATCTTTTTCGGCCGGGTGTCGCATGGCGGACGCGGCTCGGTTCTGCGAACCCGCGTGCTTTTGCGTTGTACGGGCAGAATGCGCCGGATGGTGCGGTCATTGATTATTATTTGAAGAACAAGCCCGCCGATAAAGACAAAATCATTCTGGAAATTCTGGACTCCAGCGGCAAAGTCGTCCGCAAATACACCAACGAATCCAAGAAAAAAGATGAGCAGCCTTCCGAAGCCGGCGACGAATTCAATCCGGCCGAAGCGATTCCGGATAAGGCCGGGATGAACCGCTTTGTCTGGGATTTGCGCTATGAAACGCCCACGCTGATTCCGGGGCAGGTGTGGGACAGCGCGGATACGCCGAAGGGTACGCTCGCGTTGCCGGGAAGCTATCAAGTGCGGCTGACGGCAGAAGGCAAGACGTTCACCGAGCCGCTCACGGTGAAGCTTGATCCGCGCGTGAAAAACTCACCCGAAGACTTGCGCAAGGAGTTTGATTTGTCGCTCAAGATTCGCGACGAGATTTCGCGGTCGGATGAAACCGTGAACGAAATGAACTCCGTGACAATGCAAATTGCGGCGCTTCGCAAGCGGCTTGGCTCAAACGCGCAATACAAACCGATCCTCGAAAGCGCCGACGCCATCGAGAAAAAGATGAAGCCGATTGACGACCATCTGTGGCAGGGGCAGATGAAAGCCAGCGAGGAGGATTTGAATTATCCCGATGAGATCAACGATCAATTGAAAGGTATCGCCGAGTTCATGGAAGGCTCGGATAACGCGCCGACCGCTGCGGATGATGCGGCGTATGCGGATTTGAGTGGCAAAGCCGACAAGTTGATAGCGCAGTGGAAAGAAATCAAGGAGAAGGATCTGGCTGCGCTGAACGAACAGATTCGGCGCGCTAATATCCCTGCGATCGCGGCGACGCCGCCAGATTCGTCGAAGTGAGGTCTCATTGAATCCGTGAAGCTTGTGCAGAATTACAAAGCCTCAGGACGATGGTGGCGCGTCCGCGGGCGACCCAGTTGAGTTGAATAAGGCGGTCCGCCGGAAGCGGTGACCGGAGTCGCTGCTTGTGCGCCGCTTTGTGGGCGAGGAGTCATCGGAATGGAATAGGTGTTACCCGCCGGAACTTGCAGATAGAGTTTGTGCAGTTCGGCGGGTGTCATCGCACCTTGGCGAAGCCGCACGGCCGTGACCGAACCGTCCGGCCCGGGCTTTGTGATCCCCCAGACTGTATCTCCCGCCTTCATTGCTTTTACGTCAAGTTTTTGCCCTTTTTCCCCTAAATAAGCGGTCTGTGGGCCAATTGTCGCTACGACGGTCAACTGCGTAGGGCGCATCAGCACCACCTGGTGTTTCTGCAAGTCCACCGACGAGACGATGAAAAACTCCTCGCCCTGCGCATTTTTGGGATGCGCCTGCGCCCAGGCGGGCATGGAAACGGCAAACGCCAACAGAGCGGCAATCGCAACGGAAATAAATCTGGAAACTCTATTCATATCGAAGGGCCTCAATGGGGTCTAGGTGTGCGGCGCGACGCGCCGGGTAATAGCCAAAGAAAATCCCTACCGCCGCAGAGAACAACACGGCGATGACAATAGAAGATGGGGAGACGAGCGTCGGCCAGTGAAGCGCCCGTGCGATAATCAGCGAACCGGCAACTCCCAGAACAATGCCAACGCTGCCGCCCATAAGGCTGAGCACGATAGCCTCGCTCAGGAATTGTCCCTGCACGTCGGATTCGGTGGCGCCCACGGCCATGCGCACGCCGATTTCGCGCGTGCGTTCGGTCACGCTCACCAGCATGATGTTCATGATGCCGATCCCACCTACAAGCAAAGAAACAGACGCGATGCTAGCCAGCAGAATCGTCATCACCTCGCCCGACTGCTCCTGCGCCTGCGCAAAATCCGTGGGACTGCGAATGATGAAGTCGTTCTCTTCGGTGGGTCGCAAATGATGGCGCTGACGAAGAAGCGCGGTAATCTGGTTTTCAGCCGGTTGTATGTCGTCCATCGAATCGGCGGACAGCATCATGAAGTGGATCCAATCAATGCCAGAAAGTTTCTTCTGCACCGTGCTGTACGGCATTAAGATCGTGTCGTCCTCATCGCCGCCGAAGGGCGAGCTGCCCTTGGTCGCCAGGACGCCCACAACCTGAAAAGGCAAATTGGAGATGCGAACTGTCTTACCGACAGGGTCATCACTCGGAGCAAAAAGATTTTTTACGACGGTCTGCCCCAAGACGCACACGTTCGATGCCACGTCCACGTCGCGCTGATTAAATACGCTGCCGGCTGCCAGGGCCCAGTGACGAATCTTCAGATAATCGGCCGAGACGCCGCTAGCGTGCGTGTACCAGTTATTGCCCCCATAAACGATCTGCGCTCCATAGCCGACACTGGGGGACACCCACTTGATGAAAGGAACCTCCGCGAGAATGGCGGTGCCATCCGCCACGGTGAGAGTCTTAGTTGCCTGGCTGCCCATATGGACGCCGCCCTTATTAATGCTGCCGGCGGAAATGTAAATAATATTGTCGCCCAGGCTCTTGATTTGGTCTTGCACCTGGTTAGACGCGCCCTGGCCGATGGCCACTGTGCAGATTACGGCGCCCACGCCAATGATGATGCCGAGCATCGTAAGCACTGTGCGCATCTTGTTGCGCGCCAGCGCTCGCATCGATACTCGCAGGATTTCGCGAACGTCCAAGTATTTACCTTCCGCGGCCGGGGCCGCCAAACGGAGACCGCGTTCCGCTGGGTCCGCCTGAACTTTGTTCGCCAGTAATGACCTGGTCGCCCTGCTGAAGACTGCCGCCAAGAACGGCGGTGCTCGTGTAATCCGTCAGACCCGTCTGGATTGCCACGGGGACGGGCTGCTTATTCGCGTCGAGCTTCCATACCAACTGCCAACCCCCCACGTGTGACACGGTAGCTTGACGGGGGATGTTGTACTGCTTGTAGAGATCTTGCAGTTGTTTAGGCGGCAGCTGCGGCGTAAACGTCAGAGCAATATTCGGCACGAGAAGGACGTTGTTCGCATGTCCTGTTGGAATCGTGATGTATGCCGTTTCACCCGGCAAGAGCTTACCCTCGGGATTCTCGAAGTCGATGATCGTGTTATATGTCACGACGTTTTGAACGGTGAAGGCGTTCAAGCGCACCGCGCTGACGCGTCCGTGAAATGAATCCGTGGGATACGCGTCAACCTGGAAGGTAGCGGCCTGCCCCACGTGAATCTGGCCAGTATCCGATTCGTCCGTCGCCGCGTAAACTTGCATGCGTGTCAGGTCCTGCGCGATCGTGAAAACGTTGGGGGCCTGCAAGGAAGCCGCAACAGATTGCCCAACTGTAACGTTTCTGGCGACGACCGTGCCATCGACAGGGGAAACGATCGTCGTATATTTCAGGTTGGTCTCGGCCATTTTCAGGTTGCCCTGCGCGGACTGGACCTGTGCTCGGGCCTGCGCGAGCTGGGCCCTCGTCTGATTGACTTGGGCTTCCGCCTGCGTCACGGACGCGTTCGCGGCAACGAAATTTGATTGCGTCTGGTCATTCTGGTCGTGCGAAATGATGCCCTGTTGCGTGAGGTCCGCAACGCGTTTGGCGTTCACTTGCGCGTATTCCGCATTCGCTTTGAGCTTGGCCACATTGGCCTGGTCGGCAATGATACTGGCTTCAATGTTTTGAACGTTGGCCACGGCATTGGCAAGGTTGCCACGCGCCGTGGTGACTTGTGCGTCATATATGGTTGGATCAAGCTGTGCCAAGACGTCCCCGGCATGGACCTGGGTGTTGAAGTCCGCGAAAATGTATTGCACCGTTCCTGAGACGAACGAGCCTACTGGCACGGTAGTCAGCGGGTTGATCGTTCCCGTAGCCTGCACGACTGCCGTTATGCTGCCGCGTCTCACCGGCATGTTAATGTATCGAACGGTCGGCGTCCGCGTTTTCACCACGTATACAGCTACGAGTGCCGCGATAAGGACGATTCCAATGAGCCACGAAAGCCCTTTGTGCTTTTGGTAGGATTCTCGGACGGACATGTTTGGGTTGTTGACCTCGATTTTCTTAGCGTCGTCGGGCGGGTTCTTTCATCTTCGCTCTCACCGCTCCACTATAAGTGACGCGTCAGAAGCGCTGTGGGTTTCATTGCGGACCGCTTCAACTTCGTCGCGGGCGGGTCTCCATGTTACATTGGGCGCCCGGATTTGACCACAGGAGGAAGAAGCATTGGCTTATCGGGACTTGAGAGCCTTTCTTGCGCGGCTGGAACGCGAAGGCGAGTTGAAGCGCATCACCGCGGAAGTGGACCCGGTGCTCGAAATCACGGAAATTACGAACCGCGTGACGAAAGCCGGCGGTCCGGCATTGCTCTTCGAGCGGCCAAAAGGCTCGAACGTGCCCGTCGTCATCAACCTTCTGGGAAGCGAACGGCGCGTGAATCTCGCGCTCGAAGTGGATGACATTGATCAGGTCGCGAACCGCGTCCGTTCATTTCTGGATGTGCAAACGCCACAAGGTTTTCTCGATAAGGTGAAAATGCTGCCGAAGCTGGCAGAGTTAGGCTCCTTTTTTCCAAAGACGGTTAAGTCTGGCGCGTGCAAGGAAGTAATCCGCAAAGAGGATTTTTCGCTTTCGTCTTTTCCGATTCTCAAATGCTGGCCGCAGGACGGCGGACGTTATATCACTTGGCCGATGGTCATCACGAAAAATCCGGAGACAGGCAAGCGGAACGTGGGCTGTTACCGCATGCAGGTGTTCGACGAACGCACCACCGGAATGCATTGGCAGACCCAAAAGCATGGTGCGGAACATTTCCGCAGTGCGCGCAGCCACCACGGAACAGGAAGATTGGAAGTCGCGGTGGCCATTGGCGCTGATCCGGCAACCGCTCTCGCGGGAATTTTGCCTGTGCCGCCGGACCTGGACGAATTTATGTTCTCCGGCTTTCTGCGGCGCGACGCAGTCGAGCTAGTGTCATGCGAAACGGTCGACCTCGAAGTGCCCGCAAATGCCGAAATTGTCTTGGAAGGCTATGTGGATCTCTCCGAGATGCGTACCGAGGGTCCGTTCGGCGATCATACGGGTTTCTATTCCCTCGAGGGCGAATACCCTGTGTTTCATGTGACTTGCATCACCCATAGGAAGGATCCCCTCTACCTGACCACCATCGTTGGCCCTCCTCCGCAGGAGGATTTTTTCATGGGCCACGCCATCGAACGCATTTTTCTGCCCGTGATGAAGATGCAATATCCGGAGATCGTAGACGTCGCCATGCCCGCGGAAGGCATCTTCCAGAACTTAATGATCGTCGCGATACGAAAATCATACCCCGGCCATGCTCGAAAAATCATGAACGCAATCTGGTCGCTCGGACAGGCCATGTTCACCAAGGTAATCGTTGTCGTGGACCACGATGTGGACGTTCAGAATCCTCGCGAAGTGGTGTGGAAAACGCTATGCGCCATCGATCCCCAACGCGATGTCGAATTCGTCTTGGGTCCCGTCGATACGCTGGAACACGCATCTCGCCTGCAAGATTTCGGCTCGAAGATGGGCATTGATGCCACTCGCAAATGGCAATCGGAAGGATTCGCGCGTCCCTGGCCGGATGAAATTCGCATGGACGCCGCGACGAAAGCGCGAGTAGACGCATTGTGGCAATCCCTCGGGATTGACGTTTCGCGTCCGCGGTACTAACAAATCCTGTCCAGTCGAACAGGGTTCACCTTTCGCACGCTCTGCCGGAATGATGGTGGACTTCCCGCTCGTCCTACTTTTTAATCTCAAAGTGCTCACGATTACCAACTGCACACCAGATGAACGCGGTTGCTTGACACTTGAATCACTGGGATGACATAAGGGTACAGCAGTACTGTAACGCAGCTTTTTCGATGAACCGCTGAGTTTCGACCGGGTGATCGAAAACTGGCGGAACGGCTTTCAAAGACAACTGATTTTTCGTGGCCGCGGGCATGCCGGCCGATTTTGTGCGTGACGCAATCAGCGAACGAGGGGCGACACGATGTTCGGGATGGGGAAATCGAAATCTCTGATCGGTCTGGATATCGGGTCGAGCTCCGTCAAGGCGGTCGAACTTAAGAAGACCAAACAGGGCTACGAGCTTGTCAGTTTCGGTATTGAGCCGCTGGCCCAGGATACGGTCGTCGACGGCGCTATCATGGATGCACCGGCTGTCGCCGAGCGCATCAGCTCAATTTTCGATTCCCAGAAGATCAAAATCAAGGACGTGGCCACGTCAGTTTCGGGGCATTCGGTCATCGTCAAGCGCGTTCCCATGCCGGTGATGGGTGAGGACGAGCTCTACGACAGGATCCAGGCGGAAGCCAGCCAGCACATCCCCTTCGACATAGCGGACGTCAACCTCAGCCACCAGCTGTTGGAGACTACCGACAGCCAGATGGACGTCCTGTTGGTCGCAGTGAAGAAGGACAAAATCCTGAACCATACCAACGTACTGGCTCAGGCCGGCAAGACTCCCGTAATTGTGGACATTGACGCATTCGCGTTGGAAAACTGCTTCGAAGTCAATTACGACCCTGACCCGGCGCAAGTAGTGGCCCTTCTCAATATCGGCGCCAGCGTCATGAACATCAACATCATCCGCGGCTGGACTCCATTGTTTACCCGCGACGTTTCCGTGGGCGGCAACCAGTACACGGACGCGCTACAGAAAGAGCTCGACCTTAACTACGAAGACGCGGAGCGCCTGAAAATGGGTGGAACGCTGCCAGGTGTTACAGATGAGCAGCGCTCTGCGATTTTGCGCTCCGTCTCCGACATCCTGATACTCGAAATTCAGAAGACCTTCGATTTCTTCCGCGCCACGGCCAGCGGCGAGAACATTCGCCGCATTGTTGTCGCCGGAGGAACGGCGCGTGTTCCCGGGCTTCTCGACTTGCTCCGTGAGGAGTTTGGGATGCCGGTGGAAGAGTTGTACCCGTTCCGGAAGATTGTCGTGAATCCCGGGCGGCACGATGAAGAGAAAATTCGCGAAATGGCGCCGCGACTTGCCATTGCGGTTGGCCTGGCGCTAAGGAGCTTTGATACCCCATGATTCGGATCAACCTCCTCGGCCAAGAACGGCCGAAAACAGCCGGACCGTCGATTCCTCTTGAGTCGTCTTTGCGCTTGGTGCTGCTCGCAGCGTCGGTGATCCTGGCCTTGATCGTGCTTTTCGTGATGTACAACCAGAAGTCGAACGAGCTCGCGGCCATTAACACGCACATTGCCAGTCTGCAGGCGGAGCGTACCCGGCTCCAACAGACCAAGGCAGAGGTTCAGCAGTTCGAGCAGCAAAAGGCAGTTCTCCAGCAGCGCATTAACGTGATCGAGACTTTGCAGGCCAACCGTTCCGGAGGGCAGCAGTTGTTGCAGATGGTCGCCAATACCGTGGGACGGTCTGAATCGTTGTGGCTTACATCGCTCGAACGCAAGGGCGACACGCTGAACATTACTGGGGAAGCCGCGTCAATAGACGCCATCGCGAACTTCATTACCCAGATGAAGCGTTCGGGATATTTCGACAAGATCGAAATTCAGTCTGCCGTCGAGAACGATATCGTAAAAGGCGCGCAGACATATGGATTCACGATGTCAGCACAAGTCGGCCAGTCCAAGCCAGCGGGTGGAATGACGCCCACCGCGCCGGTCCGGCCGGGAAAGAGCTAGGGAGGAGAAATGGCAACCTCGTTTCGTGAAATGTCATGGCCCGTTCAGGCACTGGCGTTTCTATTCCTAGCCGTTGTCTTGGTTCTCGCGGGACTCTACGTTCCGGGGTCTCCAGTGCAAAGAGAACGTGTTGCTGTCGATGATGCCAATGCGCAGTTGAAGCCGCTGGAAAGCGAAGTCCAGACTTTGCGGGTATATCAGCAGCGACGCGCGGAACTTCAGGGCGAGATGGAAGCGCTGCAGAAGCAACTCGCTACTCTGCAGGCGATTGTTCCGGAAAATAAAGAAGTCGACCAATTTATGACGATGTTGGAGGGAGCCGCTTCCGGCTCAGGCGTGATCATTCGCAAGCTCGAAACGCAGCCGGTGGTTGCGAAAGAATACCACTACGAGATGCCGTTCAAGATTACCGCTGATGGCCCGTATTACTCGGTCTTGGACTTTTTCGCGCGCTTGTCCCGGCTCTCTCGCATCATCAATGTCGGCGACGTAAAGCTGAACGAGATAAAAGCTGGCGCGAACTCAACCCAGTTTCGGATGACTCCGGGGTCTACAGTCACCGGCGAATTCACCATTGTAACATTTTTCTCGAAGCCGACGGACGAAGTCGCGGCGAGCACCAAGCCCGCAAGTCCGGGCGGAAAGCCGTAACGCAATGGGGCGGAGAAACATGGAGCGCTTGAAAATATTCGCCAGAGCAGCGGCCCTTTTGACATTACTCACATGGTGCGTGTCCTTTTCCTGGGCCGGCCAGGGTCAGGGGCAGAAACCACCCACAAAGACGCCGCCTGCGAAGCCTGCGGTCAGCCACGAACGTGATCCTTTCGCTCCGCTGATCCAGACAGGCGAAACCGGAGGCCGTTTGAATTTACCGCCGGGAATCGCTGGCTTGCAGGTCTCCACCTTGCAGTTGGAAGGCATGGTGAAGACGCCGGAGGGCATGGTGGCAGTAGTTGCGAATCCACAAGATCGTGTTTATTTCCTTCACGACGGTGATCACCTGTATGACGGAATCGTGGAGAAAATTGGTTTGGACGATATCGTATTTCGCCAGGAAAGCAAAGACGCATTCGGCAGGGCAGTGGAACGCGAAGTGAGCAAACGACTCTACCCGATAGCAGGAGACGAGCAATGAGCAAGATTTGGCGGCCGTTAGGGCTTGCCTGCCTCACGGCAGCGAGCCTGCTAATCCCGACTGGCGCGCTCCGCGCGGATTCCGGAGCGTCGGTCAAGGTCACCTCTGCGGTTGGGCAGGGAGTAGTACGCCTGGAGGCGAAGGCCAGTGGGCCGTTCGCCTATGAAGTCCACCATCCCAGCACGAACCTCTATTACATAGACCTTACCGGAGTTACCGCGACGACCACAGATGCCGCCCAGGTCCTCCGTACAGACATCGTGCGCAGCTACCGCTTGGAACAATATGAAGCAGGTCCCGAGACAATTTCCCGGCTGGAAATCCTGGTAGGCGAAGGCGCTACGCCAAAGGTCACCCGCCTAGGGCGCGATGAGCTGGAAATCGTGGTCTCGAAAAAAGGTGTTTTCTCCGCGCAGACCCGAGATTCAAATGCACCGCGCATGGTGGACACAGCATTGGATGCTTCCGCGCCGGTTAGCAGTTCCAGCGCTTCCGCGGCAATTCGCCAAATTTCGATCGCCAAGGACGGTGATGTTCCAGAAGTGCTTGTGCTTGGCACGGGCTCTTTCAACTATCACGAGCTACGCCTAAGCAAGCCCGATCGTCTGGTGCTTGACTTCAACAGCACACACATGTCCGCAGCGAAGAAAATCTCCAGCAACTTCGCGCCAATTCGCGAAGTCCGCGCCGGTCAATTTTCTCCCCAAGTTGCGCGCGTGGTTATCGATCTGTCTGCGGCTTCGCCTTACCAGATAAAGCATGTGGACGGCGGAATCGCAGTCGAGTTTGCCGCCGCTTCGGCTTCGAACTCGGCTCCTTCATCGGATGCGCCGCAATCAGCGCCAGCTCTCACGGATGCTGCTGAGATGGGTTCAAGTTCTGCCCAGCCCGCCCAGCCCTCTGATAACACGCAGACGGAAAACCAAAGCGCCGCGCAAGTGTCTCCAAAGACGACTGCTCCGACGAGCGCTTCGCCATCGCAGGATGCTGCAAAACCTTCTGGTCTTGCCACTCCTCTCGCGCAGGCGCCGCAGCAGTCAACTCCCGCGGTGGCGCAGCCTCCGACAACGACGCCAGCTCCAGTGCCCGCACAACAGAACGCGGTTCCGGATCCATCTCCTGCGCAGGACGCTCCACCCCAGGCATCGGCCGCAGGTGTATCTGCCCCGGCCAATCCTGCCTCGGTTATCTCGCAGGACGCTCAAACTCCTGGCGGGAACAAATATACGGGCGCGCCGATTTCCGTAAATTTGAAGAACGTCGATTTGCAGGATTTTTTCCGGCTGATTCACGAAATCAGCGGCTTGAACGTGGTAGTTGACCCAGGCGTTAAGGGAACGCTCACATTGGTTCTCGATAATGTACCGTGGGACCAGGCCCTCGACATCGTGTTGAAGAACAACGATCTCGATAAACAGCTGGATGGCAACGTGCTTCGCATCGCCTCCAAATCAACAGTGAAGAGGGAAGCAGACGAAGCCAAGGATCTGGCTAAGTCCCAAATCGAGGCCGCAGACTTGGTCACCACCACTCGCGTGCTCAGCTATGCGAAGGCTTCGGAGATTTCCGACACCATCAAGAAATTCCTTTCACCGCGCGGCGATGTGTTCGCCGATCCTAGAACGAACACCCTGATTATCAGCGATGTCCCGACAGTCATCCCCGTCGTGGACAACCTGATTCGAGAACTCGACAAGCGTTCGCAGCAAGTCGAGATCGAAGCAAGGGTCGTTGCCGCCAACCGCACCTTTGCGCGCGAGCTTGGTTCGCAGTTCGCTTTCAGCGGCTCGGCCACCGGCGGTCGCAACCTGTTCGGAGGTGTGGGCGCCGTCGGAACCAGTCCAATCACCCGCTTTGTTCCACCGCTGCCAGTTCCTCCGGTTATTAGCGGAACCACTCCGCCAGCGGGCGGCACCACTTCGACTGGCGTGTCAATGCCACTGGTGACAAACCTGGCCACAGCTGTACCGACGAGCGGCGTGTCGTACGCCTTCTCCTCGGCGAATTTCGCCCTGGACTACATCATCTCGGCAGCGGAATCGAAGGGTGTTGGCAAGTTGCTTTCAAAGCCCACCGAGATCACTCAGAATAACGAGCAGGTCACCATTAAACAGGGAACCAAGATTCCCATTCAGACCGTCATCAACAACACAATTTCCGTGCAGTTCGTGGACGCCGTCCTGGAGCTTCAAGTGACTCCGCAGATCACCAAGGAAGGCACAATCTTCATGACCATCCACGTTGAAAACACGCAAATTGACCCGGCGATCCCGAGAATTCAGGGAATTCCCGCCCTCGACACGCAGTCGGAAGACACCAAGGTGCTGGTGGACGACGGTCAAACGATCCGGATCGGCGGCATTATCGTGTCGAACCAGCAAACGACGATTAACGAAGTTCCGTTCGTCGGCAGCATCCCGATCGTCGGACAGCTCTTCCGGCATACGTCGATCAGCACAAACTCTCAAGAGTTGCTCTTCTTCATCACTCCCCGTATTCTTCCCATGTAAGCCGGGAAGCGGAGGGGAAAATCGCAGCAACCAAGGTATCTGAAAAGGCGGGGCGCGTAAGACAGCCGTCCCGCCTTTCGCTTTTGCATCAGGCGATGCGTGCTGATCGTCTGAATGCGTTCGTCGTCACCCACCTGCCGAACATTTTCTACCTCACGGGTTTTTCGGGAAGCTCCGGCATTGTCTCGGTCACAGGCAACGGCGCGATTCTCTTCACCGACCCGCGCTATGCAATCCAAGCCAAGCAGGAAGTCACGGCCGCCCAAGTTAGAATTGTCCGCGGCTCACTGTTGAACGCAGTAGGCGAACAGCTTGAGCAGCCCCGAGACCGCCGCATTGGGTTCGAAGCGGCACACCTGACCGTTTTGCAAAAGGCCGCGCTTGGCAAGTCTACGGGAGCGCGCACTCGTTGGATTCCGTGGGATGGCAAGGTCGAAGGTCTGCGGGTAATCAAAGACGAGTCTGAACTGGTCACCATGCGCGAAGCGGCGCGGATTGCCTGCTCGTCGTGGGAAGAGACTGTGCCGCTGGTGAAGCCCGGAGTGTCCGAAATTGAACTGGCTGCTGAAATCGAGTTCCGTATGCGGCGAAAGGGCGCCGACGGACCCGCCTTCGATACCATCATCGCCTCCGGCGAACGTGGAGCGTGGCCGCATGCCCGGGCAAGCCGGAAACTGGTGAGGAAAAACGAGTTGGTCGTGTTTGACCTCGGTGCTATACTGCGCGGCTATTCGAGCGATTTGACGCGTACGGTCTGCGTCGGACGCGCGTCTTCAGAGAAGCGCCGCTGGTACGGAGCGGTGCTTCGGGCGCAACAGGCGGCACGGCAGGCGCTGCGGCCGGGCGTCACAGCAGAACAGGTGGACGCTGCCGCACGTGGCGTCCTCAAGCAAGCTGGCTTGGAGCGACGGTTCATACATAGCACAGGGCACGGCCTGGGCCTCGAGGTGCATGAGAGCCCTCGGTTAGGCCGGGGAGACCAATCGGTCCTCCGCGCCGGCACTGTGGTAACGCTCGAACCCGGGGTATACGTCGAAGGTACAGGCGGCATCCGCATCGAAGATGACGCCCTGGTGACGAACACCGGCGCAGAATTCCTAACCCACGCCAATCGGGAGCTAATTGAAATCGGATGAAGGGCAAAGCAAAAAAGGCTGGCGCAAGCCATTCACGCGATTCGGCACCGGACTTGCGCGAGGTCTCCAAAATCCTCGAATTCATGGAACAGCACAGTCTCGATGAATTCGAGTACGAAAATGGCAATGTCCGCATCCGCCTGCGCAAAGCCCAATCGCACGCCGGCGCTCCGTTTCGCGCCATGCACTCCGTACCTGAAATCGTTGTGGCCCATCCGGCAGCGGCTCCCACGGCCGCGCCAGCCTCGTCCGGTTCGACGCCCGAGCCTATTGACGAAAATCTTCACGTCATCAAGTCGCCCATCGTGGGTACCTTCTACTCCTCACCGACTCCGGGGGCGGACCCGTTTGTTCGTCCGGGCGATCATGTGGACGCCGGGCGGGTGCTCTGCATCATCGAAGCCATGAAGCTGATGAACGAAATCGAGGCGGATGTGGCGGGCGAAGTGATGCGCGTGTTCGTCGAGAATGGTCAGCCGGTGGAATATGGCGAGCCGCTCTTCGCGATTCATCCCAGCCGGAAACAATAGCTCGGCGCTGGCGCCCGTCCTCAAGAGAAAAATGTTTCGTAAAATCTTGGTTGCGAATCGCGGCGAAATCGCACTGCGCGTTTTGTGCGCGTGCCAGGAACTGGGAATTCCGACGGTTGCCGTGTATTCGGAGGCGGACCGCAACTCGTTGCACGTGCGCTTTGCCGATGAAGCGGTGTGCATTGGACCTGCCCGCTCTTCGGAGAGCTACCTCAACATTCCCCACGTTATCAGCGCCGCGGAAATCACCAACGTCGACGCGATTCATCCCGGTTACGGTTTCCTCTCGGAGAACGCCAATTTCGCCGAAGTCTGCGAGGCTTCGCACATCACGTTTATCGGGCCGTCGCCCGAAGTAATTCGCATGATGGGCGAAAAGGACCGCGCGCGCCGCGAAATGTCCGCCGCGGGCCTGCCGATCATTCCCGGCAGCCCGGGCGTCGTTCCCGATGAGGACACAGCGCTGAAACTCGCGGGCGAGATCGGCTACCCCGTGCTCATCAAGGCCGCCGAAGGTGGCGGCGGCCGCGGTATGCGCGTGGTTCACAAAAAAGAGGATTTGATCTCGGCATTTCAGACAGCCCGCAATGAGTCGCAGCAGGCGTTCGGCAGCGCGAATGTGTATCTCGAGAAATTGATTGAGCGTCCCCGGCACATCGAGTTTCAAGTAATCGGCGACACTCACGGCAAAGTCATCCATTTGCGCGAACGCGAGTGCTCGATTCAGCGCCGGCACCAGAAAATCATTGAAGAGTCGCCCTCGCCCGCCCTCGACACAAAGACGCGTGATGAAATGGGCGCGCGCGTCGCGAAGGCGCTCTCGAAAATCGGCTATTCCAGCGCTGGTACGGTCGAATTTCTCCGTGATGAAGCCTCAGGCAAGCTCTATTTCATCGAAGTGAACGCGCGCATCCAGGTGGAGCATCCGGTGACGGAGATGATCTCCGGTGTGGACCTGGTGAAGGCGCAAATTCGTCTCGCGGCCGGCGAAAAACTCGATGACGTGGTTGGCAAGCCGTGCTTTCACGGACACGCAATCGAATGTCGCATCAACGCGGAAGATCCGGACACATTCACGCCTTCCGCCGGCCGCATCACGGCATTTCGTGTTCCCGGCGGTCCGGGCATTCGCGTGGATACGGCGCTATATTCGGAAGCGGTCGTTCCTCCCTATTACGATTCTCTCGTCGCCAAAATCATCGCTTTCGGTGACAATCGCGCGGAAGCCATTGCGCGCATGTCTCGGGCTCTCGATCAATTCGTCATTGAAGGCATCAAGACTTCCATTCCGTTGCACAAGAAGATTCTCGAAGATCCCGATTTCATTGCCGGCAAGCTCGACACCCATTTTCTCGACCGTTACGAAGCCGTCGCGGCCAGATAGGACAAGCGATTTTGTTTCCGCCTCTTTATGCGGTGCTGGACAAAGACTTGTTGAGCATGCCCGCGTCGAAGTGCGCCCAGGAATTGATTTCCGTAGGCGTCGAGCTGATTCAATATCGCGCCAAGCATTCGTCTTCGCGAGAATACTTTGTAGCGTGCTCCAAACTGGCGGAGACGCTCGCAACACGCAACGCCCGCTTTATTGTGAATGACCGCCCTGACATCGCCGCGATGGTTGGCGCGGGCGGCGTGCACGTAGGCCAGGAGGACTTGCCTCCGGAAGACGCGCGGCGCATTTGCGGCTCGGGCCCCTGGGTCGGCGTCTCCACGCACACTCTGGAGCAAGTACGCGCAGCGGCAAAAACTTCCGCTGACTACATCGCCGTGGGACCGATTTTCTCGACCTCGACAAAGGAGAAACCGGATGCCGTCGTGGGCACGTCTTTCATTCGCGAGGCGCGCAAACTTACGCAAAAACCCATCGTTGCCATTGGCGGAATTACGCGTGAACGTGCGGCCGAAGTTTATGATGCGGGCGCGGATTCCATTGCCGTGATTCGCGATTTGCTCGAAACGCGCGATCTTGCCGGGCGCGCCAGGGAATTCCTCGCGATTGCCAGGCGTTCAAAAGAAAATTCGCAGCGCAGTTCACGAACCGAGGCCACCTGAATGGCTGAAAAAGTTCCACCTGTCGCGGCGTCAAGCGGAACACTCGGGCTCGTAAAAGGCTTGGGCCTGTTCGATTCGACCATGATCGTGGTCGGGTCGATGATCGGCTCGGGCATTTACATCGTCTCTGCTGACATTTCCAATCAAGTGCAAAGCCCTGGTCTGCTGATTATTGTCTGGG
>DATNDO010000106.1:0-3389 GCA_035606955.1 Candidatus Angelobacter sp. | reverse complement strand
GGCGTCACCGCCGCGGCAGCAGTAGATGTGATTTCAGGCGATGCGTCGCGGGAAATGAACCGGCGCATACACAGCCGATATATGAGTGCCGCAGCGATGTCCGATCCGCACGTTGAGCCGGTGTTTGCATCCTTCGACGACGTGACGCTACGGCTCACGCCGGTTTCCTGGACCTCATGGGATATGGCCGTGCTGGACGCGCAAGCCTTTGGTGGGCGATTGGGGGGAACGCCGGGATATTTGCTCCCGCTGGATTGACAACGAGCAGAGGTCTTCGATACGCGGTCAGGCTTTTTTGCGCTGTTTGAAGACGGGTTCTTTGGCTCGTGCGACGATGCGCAGGGGCTGCTTTCTTTCGGGCGCGGCGGATTGCTTGGCGAGGCTTTTCTTCAGCGCGTCCATCAAGTCGATCACCGGCGCGATTGTCGCGTGAGCCGTGGCGGTGACTTCGCGGCCGGCGGTTTTCGCGGCGACCAGAGCGCGCAGACTTTCCTGATACGTGTCGCGATATTTATCGGGCTCAAACTTCGCTGCGAGATTTTCGATCAGCTGCGTGGCGAGCGTGCGCTCCTGCTCCTTCACTTCGACTTTATCCGCGCCGGCGCTTTCCGCGGAGCGAATCTCGTTGGTGTAGAACATGGTGTGCAGCGTCAAACCGTTGTCGCGCGCGCGAATGATGACGATGTTCTCGCGATTGTGCATGGTGACTTTCGCGATGCCCGCGTAGCCGGATTGCTGCATGGCTTCGGCCAACAGGCGATAGGCTTTCGCTCCGCCTTCCTCAGGCGCAGCGTAATACGAGGAATCGAAAAAAACGGGATCGATTTCGTCGAGCTTGACGAATTCGAGAATCTCCATGGAACGCGCGGATTCGGGCTCGACTTTGTCGAGTTCCTCCGGCGTGAACAGCACGTACTGGCCGTCCTCATACTCGTAGCCCTTCTCGACTTCCGAGCGCTCGACCATGCGATTGCACGTGGGGCAAAAGAGCGGCTGCTTCAGGCGTGTGTGGCACTCTTTGTGGAGCTGATTGAAACTGATGCGTTCGGTGCGCGCAGCCGGAGAAAGACGGATAGGGATCGAGATCAAGCCAAACGTGAGGAAGCCCTTCCAAGTGGAGGCGGCCATAGTTGAACGATTCTAGCGTGACTAATTCCCTGCCGCAAAGCAGAAAAGTGGCGAATGGGAAGCGAAATGATAAACGTCCCGGATAACAACACACTAGGGTTGTGGTTGCGTAAGCGCAGCGCCCGCGCGATCCCCGAACACATTAATGACGCGGTGTGGCAACAAGGCTAAGAAACCGTGCGCAAAACCAGGAGGCAGTCTCGCGCACGGAAATATCACCGCGCTTTATTTGTCGTCGGCCACCGCTTCGTGGCCTGGGGTGCTGCTATTCTTCAGGTATTTCGCGTACCACGCGAGATAGCGTTCGTAGCGATCGCGCTGGAAGCTGGGCCGCTGAATGCCGTGAAACTCGTTGGGATAAATAATCAGCCCGGTGGGAATGCCCAGACTGCGCAGCGCTTCGTACATTTGCTCGTTGCCGATCATGGGGACGTTGGCATCCTGGTCGCCGCTGAAATAAAGCGTAGGCGTCTTGATGCGATCCGCGTGCAAGAAGGGATACGAAATTTTTTGATACGTTTCCCAGGCTTTCGGATTCCACGGCGGGCCGATTTCGTTGTCGTATTGGATGATGTACTGGTCGACGCCGTAAAGAGCGACGGTGAATCCCGTGCCCGCTCCGCATGTGGCGGCTTTCAAGCGCGTGTCGCTGGCGATCATGTAGTCAGTGAGGATGCAGCCGTAGCTCCAGCCGCCGACGCCGAGCTTATTGGGATCCGCAACGCCCATACTGATTACGTGGTTGATTCCCGCTTCCAAATCCATGACTTCGTCGTGACCCCAGTCGGCGAAAATCGCGCGCTGGAATTTTTGCCCGCGACCGGAACTGCCGCGATAGTTGACGTTGAGCACGGCGTAGCCATTGGCCGCGAAAATCTGGCGCTCAAAACTGAAGGAGTGCGCGTCCTGCCCGTTGGGGCCGCCGTGAATGCGCAACAGCAACGGCACTTTCGTGCCTTGCGTGTATCCCAGCGGATACGTCAGCAGGCCGTGGACGTCGGTACCGTCGGGAGTCTTGTATTCGACGTCTTCGGTCTTGGCGAGATCGAGCTCGGAGAAAAGTTTGTCATTCTGATGCGTCAATTGGCGCAGCGTGCCGTCTTCCAAGGAATAAATTTCCACGGGCTTGGTGTCGCTGCCGGTGAGAGCCACCAAGCAGCCCTTTGAATGCGACATGGCGCCGATCTCGACCGGCGGCTGAAGCAATCTCTGCACGCTTTGGTCGGCGATGTTTATCGAAATCGGATACTCCGAACGATCGCTTTCTTCCGCGACAACGATGGACTTCCCGTCTTCACTGAAATAAGGCGACGAAACGGAGCGATCGAGTTTGCCGGTGAGAATAGTTGGAGCGGCCGAGCCGTCAGCGGGCACGATGGCGAGATGGCTCATGCCATAGGCGTCCCACTTTTTTTCGTCGCCGACAAGGAAGGCGATAGATTTGCTATCGGGACTCCATGCCAGGCGGCCGCGCGTGCCGCGTGTTCCGAAGTTGCTGACCTCCTTTTCAACCACGCCCGGCTGCGCATCGGCGACAAAAACTTGCGGGACGGGATCGCGGTCGGGATGCGGATCGTGATTGCTTAGAAACGCGATGTGCGAACCGTCCGGCGACCACACGGGACCCGATTCGTCGAAATTCGTTTTGGTGAGGCGGTCCATTTTTTTCGTGGCGATATCGAAGAGGTAAATGCGGCTGTGGCGATTGCTGAGCAGGTATCCAACGACGTCCTGCCGGAAATGATAGCGGTCAATCACAATCGGCTTGGGAATGCGCGGAGGCGCGCCGGGTTTTGCGGCGGCTTCTTCCGCTTCTGCTTCAGGGTCAGGATCCATGACGACGAGCGCGAGGCGCTTGGAATCCGGAGACCATTCGTAGCCCTGCAAATGGCCCTTGAGTTCGGTGAGCTGCATCGCTTCCCCGCCCTCGCGATTCAGCAGCCAGATTTGATTTCCTTTGGCTTTGCCGGGACGCCCGGAAGTGAACGCGAGATATTTCCCGTCGGGCGACCATTCAGGCCCGCCTTCCGATTCCTGGCTTTCGGTGACTTGCATGTCGCGAGAACCGTCGGTGCTGACCATCCAGACATGGGAAGCGTGCTTGTCAGTTTTGGCGTCAATGGTGCTCACCGTGTAAGCGACCCATTTGCCTTCGGGAGAGCACTGCGGGTCGCGAACGTCGCGCATGCGAGCGAGGTCGTCCAGATTGACGGGACGGCGCGTTTGGGCATAACTTGGCGCGCACAAAATCAGCGCGAATA
>DATNDO010000097.1:0-16641 GCA_035606955.1 Candidatus Angelobacter sp. | reverse complement strand
GCCGAACGCGACGCGGAAGAATCCCACTCAGCCGGGTCGTCCGCTCTGGAATACCACGGTGAAAATCAGAACGGCTCGACCGAGGAATCCCCCGAACAAGGCCGCGCTGAGGCCCATGACGATTCCGATGAGCCGGAAGAGAACAATGGTACAAGCGAAACTACGGATGACGACGAAGCGGACGCGCACGGTATTCCCGAGGAAGTGAGTGAAGCGGACGCGGAAGCTGCAGCTGAAGCCATTGAATTGGGCGGCAGCGAAGAAGCGCCCCACGATGCAATGGCGGCTGAAGGAAGCGACACACAACCACAGCCCATGCAAGCTCGCGTCAGCGGCGATTTTCGCGCCCGGATGCAGCGGCCCATGCGGCGCGGCGGCAGAGATCGTGACCGCGGCCGTGGGCGCAAGCCGTTCCGTGGCGGACATGGCGGCCATCACCGCGGCCAGCCCAAGCGGACCCAGCTTATTTCCGATCTATTGAAAGCCGGACAGGAAATCATCGTTCAAATCGCGAAAGAGCCTCTCGGCAAGAAAGGCGCGCGCATCACCAGTCACGTCGCGCTGCCGGGACGGTTTCTGGTTTACATGCCCACTCTCGATCACACCGGCGTTTCGCGGAAGATCGCTTCCGCGGAAGAGCGCTCGCGCCTCCGCCATCTCGTTACCGAAGCCAAGGGTGCCGCGGGCGGCGGATTTATCGTGCGTACAGCAGCGGCGGCAGCGTCCCCGGATGAAGTTCGCGCCGACGTCCACTTTTTAACGAAAACGTGGGCAGAGATCAAAGAGCGCGGAGAACAAAGAAAGGCGCCTTCGCTGCTGCATCGTGACTTGAATCTCGTCGAGCGAATTTTGCGCGACTATTTGAGCTCCGATTACACGGCAATTTGGGTGGATTCAGAAGAGGAGTACACAAAAGTGCTGGAATTCGTCAGCCGCTTCCAGCCGCAGCTCGCCAATCGCGTGAAGCTGTTCACAAAATCCTCGCCGATTTTCGAGGAATTCGGCATTCAGCAGGAAATCGACAAAGGCTTGCGGCCGAAAGTGTGGCTCAAGTCGGGCGGCTACATCGTCATCAACCATACCGAAGCCCTCGTGGCCATCGACGTGAACACTGGAAAATTCGTCGGGCGCGGCTCCAATCGCCTGGAAGACACGATCGTCCGCACGAACGTCGAAGCCATCAAGGAAATCGTCAGGCAGATACGTCTGCGCGACCTGGGCGGAATCATCATCATCGACTTCATCGACATGGAAGAGCGCCGGAATCGCGAAAAAGTAATGGCCGCGCTCGAGGAAGCATTGAAGGCCGATCGTGCGCCGTCCAAAGTTCTGCGCTTCAACGAATTTGGTTTGGTCGCCATCACCCGCAAGCGTACGAAGCAGGCGCTCGAGCGCACTCTTTGCCAGCCCTGCCCGTATTGCACAGGCTCGGGCATGGTGAAGTCGATTCCCACTCTTTGCTACGAAATTCAATCCGAGGCGCGCAAGATGGCGCCCGAGCTTGACGCGGCCAGCTTGACACTGCGCGTCCATCCGGAAATTGCCAAGGCCCTTAAGACTCGCGAGTCTTCGCTGATGGATGAGCTCGAGCAATTGACGAAGAAGAGCATCATCATTCAGGCCGACCCAACGCTTCACTGGGAGCAGTACGATATTTACTGACAATGCGACCAGCATTGTCACCCTGAGGAGCCAGCGGCGACGAAGGATCTCGCCTCGATTAAGTCGAGAAGTCCCCAGGGCGTTTTTGCGTTTTGGTCCATCCGTGGGAAAGCCGTTTCATCGGGGCACCTGCGAATCCCTCGCTACGGGTCGCTGTCAAACCGCTGCTCGCGAAACGGATCGCCGTACATGTGGTAGCCGTTTTGCTCCCAGAATCCCGGCGCATCTTGCGGCAGAAATTCGAAGCCGCGAACCCACTTCACGCTTTTCCATGCGTAGAGCTGCGGGACAACCAACCGCACAGGATACCCGTGCTCGGCGGGGAGCGGCTCGCCATTGTGGCGCAACGCGAAAAGAGGTGTGGGACGCGCTAGGTCGTCGAGCGGCACATTTGCCGTATAGCTCTGCTCCGCGTGGACCATCACGTAACGCGCTTCCGGCTTCACCTTCACCAACTTCATCACCTCGGTAAACGGCACGCCTTCCCACCGTACGTCAAATCGGCTCCAGCGCGTGACGCAGTGCATGTCCGCCGTCACTTCCTTCATCGGCAGGCGATCGAATTCATCCCACGTCAGGCGCACCGGCTTCTCGACAAGTCCCGCGATGCGAAAATCCCAGCTCGCCGGGTCGAAGCGCGGCACGGACCCATAGTGCAGCACCGGCCATTTCAGCGTCAGTGACTGACCGGGCGGCAACCGCCCCTCGCGTGCCATTTCCTGTTCGCGCTCTTTACGTTCGCTGCCTTCAAAAAACATTCCCCAGATTCTCCTCTAACTTTCGCTTCGGGTTCTCCTCTATTGTAACGGCACATCCGCAGAATTGCGCGCAGACAGATTCACGCTGCGATGGCCGCAAGCTTGCCCTGCAATTCCGTATGTTATGATGGGCTTTTGCAGTGGATTTGATTCGCAAAGGAGAGAATTTTGCCGGCACGCATACTAAACGGCGGTCCGATTCGCGATCAGATTTACACGGAGTTGCAGCAAGAAATCGCGGAATTGGCATCCATGAGGATTCGCCCTGGCCTCGCTGCTGTGTTCGTCGGCGACGATCCAGCTTCGAAAATTTATGTGCGCAGCAAGATTGCCGCATGCGAACGGTTGGGGCTCGGCAACATACACCTGACGCCACGTGCAACCACGACGACCGCGGAACTGCTCGCGATTGTGCGTGAATTAAACGCGCGCGACGACGTTGACGGCATCCTCGTGCAATTGCCGCTGCCGCCGCAAATCGATGCAAAGAAGATCCTCGAGGCAGTCGATCCGGCCAAAGACGTCGACGGCTTCCATCCTATGAACATCGGAAAATTGATCGAGGGCCGGCCAAGCATGGTCGCCTGCACACCGCTCGGCGTGATGGAAATCCTGCGGCGAAGCGGAATCTCCGTTGAAGGCGCCGACGCAGTTGTCGTGGGACGCAGCAATATCGTCGGAAAGCCGATGGCGCTGCTGCTGATGCAGGCGAATGCAACCGTCACCGTTTGCCATTCCAAGACCCGCGACCTGCGCCATTTCACGCGGCAAGCCGACATCGTGATCGCCGCCATCGGCCGCCCCGCGATGATTACACGCGATGATATCCGTCCCGGCACGACCGTGATCGATGTCGGCGTTACGCGCATCGCGGACCCGCGGCTGGCCGAAACAATCTTCGTCAATTTTCCTGAACGGCTCGAGAGATTTCGCAAGACAGGCGCAGCAGTGGTCGGCGACGTCCATCCGAACGTTGCAGATGTCGCTGGCGCGATCACGCCCGTTCCCGGCGGCGTGGGTCCTCTCACCATTGCAATGCTCATGAGCAACACCGTGAAGGCCGCGCGTCTACGCCGCGGATTGCGCGCTCCAGAAGCTGCCGCGTCGCGTCGTTGATGTTCTCAAAATGTTAATCTCATGCTGACCGTCGGCCTCACCGGAGGAATCGCCAGTGGAAAGTCCACGGTCGCAAGACTTCTGCAGCAGCGCGGCTGCGCCATCATCGAAGCCGATTTACTCGCGCACGAATACCTTCAACCGGAAAATCCTGTATCGCAGGAAGTGCTCGGCGAATTCGGCGCTGGAATTCTCGACACAAACGGAAAAATCGATCGCGCGAAACTGGGCGAAATTGTGTTTGGCCATGCCGGGAAAATCGCACGCCTGAACGTCATCATTCATCCACACGTGCTCAAGGAAATCGCGCACCGGCTGCAGGAGTTGGAGCGAACCCGCGAAACGGACATCGCGGTCGTCGTTGCGGCGCTACATATCGAGACCGGTTTTTACAAGACTTTCGATCGACTGGCGGTGGCATGGTGCCGGCCCGAACAACAACTCGAACGCCTGCTCAACCGTGGTTTCACTTCTCAGCAGGCCGTGCAGCGCATCGCGTCGCAAATGCCGATGGAAGAAAAGCTCCGGCTGGCCGATGATCAGATCGATTGTTCCGGTACGCTCCAGGAAACAACTCGTCAGGTTGATGAAGCGCTCGCGCGGTGGAAGCGAGTCTCCCCACGATCCTGCTAGGAAGCGTTCCATTCCTCCCGGATGCGGGCGCGCTCGGCTTCGTTCAGACTGAACCACGATTCCGCAATATCCCGCACGCGTTCGAGCGACGCTTGCATCTCGGCATGCTTTTGTTCCATCAACTCGCGCGAAGCATCTGGCGCAACGTAAACCAGCGGCGCAATTACCATGACGGCGCGAGAGAAGAGATGCGGAACCTGAAACAGGTCCCAGGATTTTTCCAGCGTAAATGCGCGTTTCAAGCCGATATGGAACATGAAAATCGGTTGGCCAGTCTTGCGCGCCAGCATCACGGGACCCGGTTTCGCGATGTAACGTGGCCCGCGCGGCCCGTCGATCGTGAACGCCACATCGTGCCCTTCTTCCAGGCGTTGCGCCATCACAACCAGGCCTTTTAATCCGCCCCTCGACGAGCTACCTTGCGCCGTGCCGAATCCGAGCCGCTCGATAACCTTGCGCGTCCATTGACCATCAAAGTTCGTGGTGTTCATCACCACGGTGCCGCGGTTGCGCCACCACCAAATGGCGGAAAAAATCGAGCGGTGCCAGAACGTGCCGATCAGATGCTCGCCGCGATCATACGCGCGCTGCGCATGCTGCCAGCCCAGAACTTCGAAACGCATCGTCGGCCCGATCACGCGAATGATGAAATAAACCGCACATGCGATAACCGGGATTTGCATGCGGCGCCAGCGCGACAGCTTCGGCAAGCGCGTGTCGTAATGAATATTGACCGGCTCCGCGGCTGGCGTATTGCGTGGCTCCAAATCCGGTGCGGCTGGCTCGCTCATCGGCGTATAGTATAGCAATCGTGAGCGTGGGGCGATTCGCGCCTGTACGGTTTTGTTAATTCCGATGAATATTTCCTTGCGCAAAAAAAGTGGCGCGCTCGGCGCATCGTTATTGTTAGCGTACGTGATTTTCGCAACGCGCGCGGCCGCACAAACTACAGCGCCGATTCTCGGAGAAATAGCCGGAGACGATATTTCGGTGCTCGGGCCTTCGCATATCGTCCCGGGAAATTCGTCACGTGCAATTACATTTGGCGGCGGCAGCGCCGTCATTGTGCATGCGGGTAAGGCACGCGTGGAATTCGTGGGCGGCGGCGAACTCGAGATATGCGGTCCTGCAAAATTCAGCGTCCTGGCCTCGGGCGAAGCGCTCACCATCGCGCTCAGCTTCGGCCGCGTGCATGTCAAATTCGACGCATCGCGTCCGATAACGATTTACACCCCGCTGATCGTTGCAACGCCCATGGCCATCGGAGACCAGCCGCGCGACGCCACTGTTGGGCTGACGAACACCGGAGCCATGTGCGTTCTCGCCGGGCGAGGCGCCGTGCAGGTTCAGCAGCAGCTAAGCGGTGAAACGCTGGTGGTGCCGCAACCAAGCGAAGTTCTACTTCAAGGTACGTCGCTGGGTGCGGCGCGGGCTACCTCGGGGAGTTGTCGATGCGATTTCGACGAATCGAGCGCACAGACGTCTGTATCGCCACCTGGCATCGTCGCACAAGCTCAAAGCTCCCAGAAATTATCGCCAAGCCAGACTGAACGCTCTCCACAGAATGCACGTAAAACTTCGAGTCCGGCGGACTCTGATTCCGCGACTTCACCAATTTCCACGCACACACGGCGCACAATCGCAAAGACAGCCGAACCAACAGAACAGTCCACACCGCGCCCCGCAACAGCTGCGCTTCCGCCCGCCAATCAGCCCATCGCGAAAATCGACCTGCCTCCGATTGGCTATGACGCAACAAGCGTCACCGCAAACGCGGAGCCTCTCAGCGTTGCAACATTAATACTTGCCAAAGAAGCGAAAGTAGAACCCGCGTGGATACTTCACGGCGCCGTCGCCGACCCACCGCGCGCTACACAACATGCGCTCTCGAATACGGCGCCGAAGCAACAATCCAGCAAACACACTGCGAAAAAGAGCTTTTGGACGAAACTTCACGACCTTTTTGCAGGCTCACCCAGGAAAACGGATTGCGTCGGCGAAGGATGCAATTAGCAGTTCTCGTGCCATTTTAGGCGGAAATTACATGCCTTCGTAATTCGGTCCACCGCCGCCCTCCGGCGGAATCCAATTCACGATTTGATATGGGTCGGCAATATCGCACGTCTTGCAGTGGACGCAATTCGACGCGTTGATTTTCAATCGCGGCTTGCCCTTTTCGAGAACCATCTCATACACGGCGGCGGGGCAATAATACTGGCACGGGTTACCGTACTCGCGCACGCAACGGTCCGCGCAAATATTCAGGTCGGCAACCACCAGATGGCAAGGCTGGTCTTCTTCGTGGCGCGTCCCTGAGTGATAGACGTCGGTGAGGCGATCAAAGGTCCGCGTGCCGTCGCCCTTGAATCGCGTGGATTGATCGACCAGTTCGAGCGGGCGGTCCAGTTTCTTGAAATCTTCGTAGCCTGCGCGAGCGCGCATCGGATCGACGAGCCCACGCCCTCCGGTGATGAATTGCAATCCCGCATTGATAACGCCGCGCCACATCCCTTTATGAAATCCCTGGTGAAAATTTCGAACCGCCCAAAGCTCCGGCTTGATCCAACTCGCTTCGATCTTCTTCTGAAATGCGCTCAACGTTTTCGACGAAGTGTCGCCTGCGGCGAGCGCCTCGTAAATCGTTTCGGCAGCCAACATTCCACTCTTTATTGCAGTATGAATGCCTTTGAGCCGCTGCGAATTCAGCAGACTCGCTGAATCGCCAATGATCAGCCCGCCATCGAAATAATTTCGCGGCATCGAGTACCATCCGCCATAGGGAACAGTCTTAGCTCCATAACGCACCAGCTTCCCGCCCTCGAGAATCCGCCGGATGTACGGATGTGTCTTGAATTTCTGAAACGCTTCGTGCGGATCGAACAGCGAATCTTTGTATTCCAGAGCGATAACCATCCCCAAAGAAACACGATTGTCGCGCATTCCATAAATCCAGCCGCCGCCATATTTATTCGAATCGAGCGGCCAGCCCGCCGTATGCGCCACGAAACCCGTCTCGATCTTCCCCGGCTGTACGTCCCACAATTCCTTGATGCCGATGCCGTAGGACTGCGGGTTCACGCCATCGAGATGCAGATGATTGACCAGCTCTTTCGTCAAAGAGCCGCGCGGGCCTTCAGCCAACACCGTGATTTTCGAGCGCAGTTCATAGCCCGGCGTGAAGTTGTCCTTGGGCTTGCCGTTTTTGTCGACGCCTTTGTCTCCCGTAAGTACACCCGCGACACGATTGCCTTCGTAAATCAACGATGCGCCGGCAAATTGCGTGAACACGTTCACGCCTGCCTTTTCGACCAGTCCGCCAAGCCATTTCACCAGCTTGCTGAGAGACACAACGTAGTTGCCGTGATTCTTAAATGGCGGGGGCGTGATGGGCAGCTTCCACTCGCGGCTCCCGGTGAAAAAATAAACCGCGTCGCCAGTTACAGGCGTGTCGAGCGGCGCGGACTTCTCAAAATCCGGCACAAGTTCGCGAAGGGCGCACGGGTCCATGATGGCGCCGGAGAGTTGGTGTGCGCCCAACTCTCGCGCCTTTTCGAGAACATAAACATTGTCGGAGGAAAGCTGTGGCGTGCGCCCCGCGGAATTGTGCTGCTCGATCAGGCGAGAAAGATGTAGCGCGCAGGCAAGTCCGGCGGGGCCGGCGCCAACGATGAGCACGTCGGCTTCAAGCGTTTCGCGTTCCACTGGCATACGCGATTATTGTAGCAGATGGACGAACGCCCACCGGCGCGCCGCCACGCCATGCAAAGCCTATCCAAACGAAAGTCTATTCGTAGCGCAACGCAACAATTGGATCCACGCGCACGGCTCGCCGTGCCGGGATGTAGCATGCCGCGCCCGAGACGATCCCTAGCAGAACCGCTACCCCAACAAATGTCAGCGGATCATTGGCGCTCACGCCGAAAAGCAAACTGGACATCAGTCGCGCCAGCGCCAGCGCCGCCACGATCCCCGCCGCTCCGCCAATTACCGTCAGTCGCGCGCCCTGCCCCAGGACGAGTCGCAAAATGTCCGCGCGCTGTCCGCCGAGCGCCATGCGTATTCCGATTTCACGCGTGCGCCGCGCCACCACATACGACAACACACCGTAAAGTCCCAGCGCCGCCAGCAATGCAGCCAGCAACGCCAGCGAAATCGACAGAATCGCCACCAGTCGGTCGTTGAACATCTCGTCGTCGATTTGCGCCCTCAGCGTCCTCATGTTGTTTACCGGCAGATTCGAATCGAGCTGTTCCATCGTCGCGTGCAGCGTTGCCGCCATCTGCGCGGGATCACGCTCCGTGCGCACGTAAAACGTCAGCCCGCCCAAGAGCGGATTCTGCGCGTATGGCTCATAGAGAAACGGTTGAATGGTGTCCCGCGGACCGCCCCATTTGCTATCCGCCACCACGCCGACGATTTCCATATCCGGATGAACCTTGTTCCCCGCGCCTTGCGCGATGTGCAGTCCAATCGGATTGCGTCCCGCGAAAAATCGCCGCGCCAGCTTTTCGTTGATGATGATTACTTTTTGACTTTTCGCCGTGTCTGCTTCGGTGAATTCTCTTCCGGCAATCAGCGGAATCCCCATCGTGGAGAAATAATTCGGGCCGATATAGTTGTACTGCACATTCGTGTCTTCGTCGGGATGCATAGCGTAACCTTCCGGCGTAATGTTGAACGAGCTATCGTCGTCCGCAAAAATCGGCATCCACGACGCGCTTACCGAGCGGACCCCCGGTTGCGCCGCAAACCGCTGACGGGCGCGGTCGCTTAGCGCCACGGTTTGTGCCGCAGAATCGCCGTTCAAATCCGGTTCGACGGAGAATTGCAGAATATTTTCGGCGTGGACGCCCAGGTTGGTGTGCTCCAGGCTGACCAGCGTCCGCGCCAGCAATCCCGCGCCCGCCAGGAGCACCGCCGTCAGCGCTACTTGCGCGACGATCAAAATTTTTCGCATTCGGATATTCGAGCGCCCCTCGGAAACGCTCGATCCCTGATCCTTGAGCGTGCTTTGCAGATTCACGCGCGTCGCGCGCATCGCCGGCGCCAGCCCGAAAAGAATACTTGTCAGCAGCGTCGCTACCGCAGCGAACCACAGTACGCGCAGGTCGAGCCCGCCTTGCAGACCGGTCATTCCGACATCCGATGGAATCGCGCCCATCATTGCGTTCAAGCACCAAGACGCCAGGGCAATTCCCGCTGCGCCGCCGGCCACGCCAATCAGCAAACTCTCCGTCAGCAGTTGCCGCACCAGCCGCCCGCGTCCGGCGCCCAACGCCAGCCGCACGGCAATTTCCCGCTGCCGCGCCTCGCCGCGCGCCACCAGTAAACTGGCGAGATTCGCGCACGCGATCAGCAGCACCAATCCCACCATGCCCATCAAAACCAGCAAAGGCTCTTCCGCGCTTTGCTGCAAAATCTGCCGACCTCCCGAGCCGTCCGTCAATTGCAACGGCTTGGCGAGGAACTGCTTGTAGTGGCTGCCGGAAAGCTTTAGGAGCTTCGCATCTTCTTCGAGAAGGGGTACATAAACGGGCTGCAGCGACGCTTCCGCCCTCTTTCGCCTCATCCCCGGCTTGAGCCGCCCCAGAATTGCGAGCCAGTGATCCGTCCGCGTGTCCAGCGAAAGCCCATCCTCGGGCGACATTTGCGCGTGCATCGTAATAGGAATGAAGATGTCGGGAGTGGCTCCGATTTGCACTCCGTAAAATCCCTTGCGCGCCACGCCAATCACCGTCAGCGCTGTTCCATTCACCGTCAGCGGCGCGTTCAAAATCGACGGATCCGCGCCGAATTGCCGCGCCCAGTAACCATAGCTCAGCACCGCGACCGGATTCGCTCCCGGGGCTGTCTCATCGCTGCCGGTGAAAACGCGTCCCAGGGCTGGCTGCACTTCGAGCGTCTGGAAGAAGTTGCCGCTGACCAGTTCGCCCCGCGCGCTCTGCATCTGCCCGTGGCCCGAGACGTTCACATCGATGGCAAAACACGTCAGCAATCCGGAGAAAACGGAGCTGCGATCGCGCAGTTCCTTGTACATCGGATACGAAAATACCGCCGCGCTATCGCCATCGCTGGAAGTGCGCCCGTGATTTGGCCCCGGCGACCGCAGCACGACGAGTTGCTCTGGATGCGGCACCGGCAAATTGCGCAGCAACACCTGATCGGTGAACGAAAAAATCGCCGTGTTCGCGCCAATCCCCAGCGCCAGCGTCAGAATCGCAATCGCCGTGAAAGCCGGCGATTTGCCCAGCATCCGCAAACCGAAGCGTATATCTTGCCAGAGCGTGTTCATCCTTCACCTCGGTGACTAATCCTTGTCCGGTATCTCTCAGGCCGCAGCAGCATTCTTCGTTTTTCGAGTTTCGCTTTTCCGCTCTCGACTATCAACTATCAACTATTCATACCGCAGCGCCACCATGGGATCCACTTTCATCGCCCGCCGCGCAGGCACGTAGCACGCCGCCAGCGCCACAAGCGTCAACAGCGCCGCCGTGCCGCCCAAAATCAGCGGATCGGCAGGCTTCACGTCATACAACAAACTGCTCAGCAAACGCGTGAGGCCAATCGCCCCCAGAATTCCTGCCGCCACTCCGCCGAGCGTCCAGAGCATGCTGCGCCCCAGCACCAGCTTCAAAATGTCCCCTTGCTGCGCGCCGAGCGCCATGCGAATCCCCAGTTCATGCGTGCGCTGCACCACCGAATAACCCACAACGCCGGCGATGCCGACCGCCGAAAGCAACAACGCCAGGACCGCGAACGCGCTGAGCAGGAACATGGGAAAGCGACGCGAGCCCAATGAATCAGTAACAATCTGCTCCATCGTGTTCATGTTCGAAGGAGGATACTTGTCGCCCAGCCGCGCGAGCGCTTCCCTCACCGGCTTCTCGAACGCCGCGGGAGCGGACGCCGTGCGCAACACAACAGTCATCGTGGGCCACGCAGCCTGCGTGAACGGGCGCAAGAAAGACGGCCGTGGCTTTTGGTCAAGGCCGTCGTGGCGGAAATCGGCGCTGATTCCGACGATGCTCAGCCAGGGTTCAGTCGAATTAACGCCGCCGATCCTGATGTGTTTCCCCAGCGCGTCTTCTTTCGGCCAGTAGCGTCGCGCCATGGCTTGATTGATGACCACCACGCCGGCTGCGGTGGCGGTGTCAGCATCGGTGAATTCCCTGCCCTCAAGAATTGGAATTCCCATGGTGCGCAAAAAATTGGGGCATGCCACGCTGTACTCTGCCCCCGGCTGCTCCCCGAGCGCTGTAGCAGGACGGCCTTCGATGGTGAAGCCGCGGCCCGCGCCTCCTCCTCCCAATGGCAAATGAGCGACGGCGCTCACTGACTCGACGCCGGAAATGGCTCCAATCTGCTGCGTCATTTCCTCGCAGAACTGAGCGTCTACCGGCGGACTGTAGTAGGCATTCTCCTGCGCCGTGGACACGCCCATAACGAGCACGTTCTTCGGATTCAGTCCCGGATTGACACCCATCAAGCGCGCCATACTGTCAATCATCAGGCCCGCGCCGGCAAGCACGACCAGCGCCAGAGCCAGCTCTGCGGCAACCAGCGTGTGGCGCAGACGGTTTCCGCCCGAACTGGTCAGTCCGCGGCCGCCTTCCTTCAAGGGATCGACCAGATGGCAGGAGCGCGTGCCAAGTGCGGGCGCAAGCCCGAACAGGATGCCCGCAACGCCGGAGAGCGACAGTGCGAAAAGAAAAACGCGACCGTCAATCGCGATCGCGCCAACCTGCCGGAAAGGCAGAGAATGCAAACCGGCCGGCAGGAACGGCATGAACAAATTCAAGCCGAAAGCAGCCACAAGCAATCCAGCCGCGCCTCCGAGCAGTCCCAGCAGGACGCTTTCTGTAATCAGTTGCCGCACAATACGGCGGCGTGTAGCGCCCAGCGCTAGGCGGATCGCAAGCTCTTTTTGGCGCGAGGCGCCTCGCGCAAGCAGCAAATTGGCCACGTTCACGCATGCAATCAGCAGCACAAAACCTACGGCCACAAGAAGGGCCAGCGACGTCGTCTGTAAGTCTTCCATTTCAAAGTGCAGTAGCGGCGTCACTGTGGCACTCATGCGCGCATCCTCGCTTGGATACTGCTGCGCAAGACGCTTGCCGATGGTATTCAACTCTGCCTTCGCTTGCGCCAGTGTGACTCCAGGTTTCAGCCGCGCTATGGCGACGAAGGAATTGCCAGCGCGATCTTCTCGATCGCCCTTGGTGTACCCGGCCGGCACAAACAGTTGGCGTTCCCGGCTCCAAAATTGGAATTCAAATTGACGAGGCATCACCCCGACAACGGTATGGCTGGCACCATCGACCTGAATTTGCTTTCCAACAATGACCGGATCGCCCCCGAAGCGCCTCTGCCACAGTCCGTACGTTAGAACGACTTCGTGATCTTTGCCCTGGACTTCCTCCTCTGGGAAGAACGTCCGGCCGAGAAGCGGCCTGATTCCCAGCACGTCAAAAAACTTCGCGGAAACACGCACGCCGCTCACGCGCTCGGGCTGATTCGCGCCGCCCAAGTTGTAGCCCTTGCCGGCAGAATCGAACATCCCGATGCTTTCTAGCACAGTGTTTTGCTTTTGAATGTCCCAAATATTCAGTGCGGATACGATGTTAATGTTGTTCGGATCCGAGCCATAGGTTTGCCAGACGAAGACCATGCGATCGGCGTCGGGATAGGGAACCGGCCGCAGCAGCGTCGCATTGATCACACTGAAAAGCGCGGTGTTCGCGCCGATGCCGAGCGCGAGCGTGATCATCGCAATGGCCGTAAACCCCGGCGCTCTCAGCAGCATGCGCGCGGCATAACGCAAGTCTTGAAATAGAGTTGACATGTCGTCTCCTGACCGTTGGACTCCCCTATCAGTACATTGTAAGCAACCCCGGAGGAACAACCCGCCTTCCGGAGATATATGCAGATGGGCTTCCACCGAGACGCAGTCATAGCGCTTTAAATTCAGTTACTTACACTGTGTCGGGCACACGCCAGGTTGAGCTGGTGCCCGCTTGCGGAGGGAGTGTCGCGAAAATGGACACTGTGGGAAGCTAGCTTGACTTGGACTTTTCTACTTCTTCGGTCAGCGCGGGGACAATCTCAAACAGGTCGCCAACCACTCCGTAGTCGGCGATCTCGAAAATCGGCGCGTTCTGATCTTTGTTGATCGCCACGATGCAGCGCGAGCCCTTCATCCCGACCACGTGCTGAATCGCTCCGCTGATTCCCAGCGCGAGGTATAGTTTCGGCGAAACAGTTTGCCCGGAGCTTCCAATTTGACGGTCCATCGGCAGCCAGCCTTCGTCGCAAATGGGACGCGACGCAGACAACTCGCCTCCCATGGCTTTCGCGAGTTTCTCCGCCAGCGGAATATTCTCCGGCGCTTTGATTCCGCGCCCAATCGAAACCAGAATCGGCGCCTGCGTCAAATCCACCGCCTGCTTCGCCTCGCGGAAAAGTTCGAGCGGCTTCGTGCGGATCTGCTCTGGCTTTAATTCGACGCTCGCCGTCTTCACCGCCGCTTTGCCACCCGATTTCTTTGCGGCGAGGTCGGCGCGAAACGCTCCCGCCTGGAACGAAGCAAACCACGGTGCGTCGCCTTGAAATACAACATCGGCGGCCGTGCGCCCCTGAAACATCTGCCGCACAAAAACCACTTTGCCGCCCTCATAACGGTAGCCGACGCAATCACCGATCATTCCCTTGCCCATCGACGCCGCAAGTTTTGGCGCGAAGTCGCGCACTTGATATGTGTGCGGGAATAAGACCAGATCAGGCTTGGCTTGCTCGATCACCTGCTTGAGCGCAATCGAATAGCCGTCCGGCGTATACTTCTCGAGCAGAGCGTTCTCGACGAGAAGCGCTTCATCGAGCTGATATCCGGCCAGTTCGTCCGCCAGCGCTCCGATTCCCTTGCCGATAACAACACCCGTAAGGGAGCTCTTCGCTTCCGAAGCGATTTGCTGCGCCGCAGCCAAAGTCTCGAAGCTGACTTTATTCCATTTTGCGTCGCGTTGTTCCGTGATAAGCAGGATTTTCATTTCAGTTATGAGAGCACGCGCGCTTCGTGTTTCAATTTTTCCACCAGTTTCGAAGCGATCTCTTTCGGCGTCCCGGTGACAAATTCCGTTTTCTTCGTTTTGTGCGGCACGTAAATGCGCTCCACGCGTTGCGTCAACTCCGCCGGCACGCCCAGCGATTCGCGCGTGACCGCCGCAATCTCTTTTTTCTTCGCCGCCATGATCCCTTTCAGCGTAGCGTAGCGCGGCTTGTTGATACCCGACTGAATCGTCAGCACGGCCGGCAGCGGCAGCTCGACCCACTGGAACCATCCTGCTTCGAGTTCGCGCTTCAGACGCAAATGATCGCCCTGCGCTTCGATCGACATAATGATCGTCGCGTGCGGCAACCCAAGCAATTCCGCGAGCAGCACGCCCGTCTGCCCAAAACCGTGGTCGTCGCTCTGCAAACCGGTGAGAAGCAAATCGAATTTTTCTTTTTTGATTGCCGCCGCCAGCGAACGCGCCGACGTCAGCGGGTCGAGCGCGTGAAATTTATCATCCGTCACGTGAATGCCGCGATCCGCGCCCTTCGCGAGCGCTTCCTTGATCGTCTGCTTCACGCGCTCCGGCCCCATCGAAATCGCCACTACTTCCCCGCCGTGCTTCTCTTTCAACCGCAGCGCTTCTTCCAGGGCGAATGTGTCCGGTTCGTTGGTCTCGAAACTAATGTCGGTTTCGCGGATCCACGTGCAGCTGGCGTCGATGGCCAGCGGTGCATCCTTTGCGGGAACTTGCTTCACGCAGACAACAATGTTCAAACGAAGCCTCCGAAGATTCGGTCAGCGGCCTTCCCAAAGCTTGAAAACCAGCGACGCGTTCGTGCCGCCGAACCCGAACGAATTCGATAGCACGTAGCGAACGGCGGCCTTACGCGCTTGGTTCGGCACGTAATCGAGATCGCACGCCGGATCAGGATTTTCGTAATTGATCGTCGGCGGCAGAATCTGGTCGCGGAGCGCAAGCACGCTGATGCCCGCTTCCAGACCACCCGCTCCGCCGAGCACATGCCCGGTCATTGATTTTGTCGAGCTAACAGGGATTTTCTTCGCCTGGTCGCCAAACGTGCGCTTGATCGCCACGGTCTCGATCGCGTCGCCGATCTGCGTCGAAGTGCCATGTGCGTTCACGTAACCGATTTCCGTCGGCGCGATTTCAGCATCCTTCAGCGACGCCAGCATCACGCGGTACGCTCCATCGCCATTTTCCGCCGGCTGTGTCATGTGGAACGCGTCCGCCGTCATGCCGTAGCCCACGATTTCCGCCAGAATATTGGCGCCGCGGCGCTGCGCAAATTCCAGCGATTCGAGGATCAGCACGCCGGAGCCTTCGCCGATTACGAAGCCGTCGCGCTGCGCATCGAACGGACGGCTGGCCCGCGCCGGTTCGTCGTTGCGCGTCGACAGCGCTTTCATCGCCGCGAATCCGCCCACACCCATCGGCGTGATCGCCGCTTCCGAGCCGCCCGCGATCATCACTTCCGCGTCGCATCGTTGAATAATCTTGAAGGCGTCGCCGATCGCGTGCGCTGACGCCGAACACGCGGTCGCCGTCGCTGAATTCGGGCCCTTGGCGCCATAGCGAATCGAAATTTGTCCCGAGGCCAAATTGATAATCGCGGAAGGAATGAAAAAAGGAGAAATCTTGCCCGGACCGCCTTGAATCAATTTGCTGTGCTCGCGCTCGATCACGTCGAATCCGCCGATACCGGAGGAAATATAAACGCCCGTGGCGTCGGCAATCTCCGGAGTGATTTCGAGCGCCGCCATCTTCATCGCGAAATCCGTGGCGCCGATGGCCAGATGAATAAACCGGGCCATCTTCTTCACTTCTTTTTTTTCAATCCACTTAAAGGGATCGAAACCCTTGACTTCTCCCGCGAAGGTGCAATCGAAGCCGGTGGCGTCAAACTGCGTGATGGGACCGATGCCGCTCTGCCCGGCAAGCAGATTTTTCCAGACTTCTTCCGTGCCAATCCCGCAGGCGCAGACCAGCCCGACTCCTGTGACGACAACCCGGCGATTCAATGCGGAGTTTTCTCCTCGTGGAACTCTGAGGCCCGGCGAGTTATTTTTTGTCCTTGGCGTGCTTGTCGATGTACGCGATGGCGTCTTTCACCGTGGCGATCTTTTCCGCGTCCTCATCGGGTATTTCGATGCCGAACGCTTCTTCGAAGGCCATCACGAGTTCGACGATGTCGAGCGAATCGGCGCCGAGATCGTCCACAAACGAAGCCGTCGGCGTCACTTCGCCTTCATCCACACCGAGCTGTTCGACGATAATCTGTTTCACGCGTTCTTCGACGCTGGCCATTCTGTTTCTTCCTCCGCTTTCGGCGTTCGTTTATTCGAATATGAATCTGCCGGCCGGCTTCCCCCCGGCATTTCAATCCCGTTCATTCTATGCGGCCC
>DATNDO010000096.1:0-3479 GCA_035606955.1 Candidatus Angelobacter sp. | reverse complement strand
GCTCCAGCTCGTTCGGCGATAAACCCACCTCCAGCCCCAACTAACCCGCGAACACCCTGACAGAAACCCCCATCAGGTGCGCGGGTCATGAAGTATAGCACGGGCCAAGCGGGGAGCCGCAAGCGGCAAGCAAGTCACTTTAGCGTTAACCCCGGATATTCAACCTGGTTGTGTTGGGGCCTGTGCTAAACTGAACTTTCCGGTCCCGGACCCGGAACTTTGACCTTTTTTCCAGGCGCATGCCCAAACAGCTTTTTGGTACCGACGGAATCCGAGGCCTCCCCGGCAAATATCCTCTCGATGACGCGACGCTTTTTCGCGTTGGCGTCGCCCTGGGCGAGTACATAGCGGACCATCGCGATGCCGCGAAATCGCCGCGGGTGCTCATCGGCATGGACACGCGCGAGTCCGGCCCCGAAATTGCCAGCCGCATTGCGCAAGGCCTTCGCGTTGCGGGAATCGAACCCGTCTCAGCGGGTATTGTCACCACTCCAGGCGTCGCCTGGCTCGTCCACACCGACGATTTCTCGGCCGGCGTAGTCATTTCCGCGTCCCACAATCCCTATCACGACAACGGCGTGAAATTAATTTCCGGCAATGGAATGAAGTTCCCTGACGCGGCCGAGGCGCAAATCGAGATGCGCATTCTCGCAGCACAGGCGGACAAATCGCCGATACCGCCTCTCGTTTCGGGCAGTCTCCCCGAGACGACGGCGCTACACCTTGAATATCTTTCGGCCCTGCGCGGCAAAATGTTTTCGGGCGCAAATCTCGCCGGCATGAAAATCGTTCTCGACTGTGCCAACGGCGCGGCCAGCACCCTCGCGCCGGAGCTTTTTCGCGGACTCGGCGCGGAAGTCCTGACGATTTTCGACAATCCAGACGGCCGCAATATCAACGATCACTGCGGCTCGCTTCATCCCGGCAAAATGCAGGAGAAAACCGTCGCTTCTGGCGCCCATCTGGGTGTGGCGTTTGACGGGGATGCGGACCGCGCCGTTTTTTCGACTTCGAGTGGCCGGTACGTCGATGGCGATGCTGTTCTTTTTGCGGCCGGCCGCTTCATGAAAAAGACGAAGCGCCTGGAAGGCGACACGATTGTTGGCACAAGCATGTCGAATTTGGGACTCGAACGAGCCCTCGAACGCGACGGCTTGAAACTTGCGCGCGTTCCTGTCGGCGACCGTTACGTGCTGGAAGAGATGCTGCGCATCGACGCGAATCTTGGCGGCGAGCAGTCCGGCCACATTATTTTCCTCGATGACTCGACCACCGGCGACGGCCTGCTAACAGCCGTGAAAATGGCCTCGCTGGTTTCCATCGCCGGGAAACTCGATACTCTTTTGCACGATCTGAAAGTCTATCCGCAGAAAATCGTCAATGTGCGCGTGCGTTCAAAACCACCGCTCGATTCGCTACCGCTGGTTGCGAGCGCGCTTGCCAACGCCGAAAAGAATCTCGGACGTTCGGGCCGCGTTGTCGTGCGCTATTCCGGCACGGAACGGCTCGCCCGCGTCATGGTCGAGGCCGAACGCGCCGAAGACGTCGACCGCTTCTCGAATTCCATCGCCTCCGCGCTGGAATCCTCCGTCGGTAGCTGACATTCCGGACACTGCATGCCCCGAAAACTCTTTTACTTTTGTTAGATAGTTTGTAAAGTACCGCCATTACAACCTCTCGGGGGTGTGGAACCATGAGCGTTCTTAAGAGTTTTGCAGTGGTGTGCTTGTTGTTCGTAATGACGCCGGTATTCACAAAGCCAGCACGGCTGGTGCAATCTGGTGCCACGTCTTCTTACGACAATTCGACGGAAGGCTTGCAGAAGCTTGTCTGGGAAATGATCGCGGCTCAAAAACAAGGGGGCGCTCAAGCCCTGACTCCGTTTCTGCAGTCACTGACTCTTCCGAATGACGCCGCATGGTTTGCCAGCGCGTTTGGTGGCAACGACGGTCGGCAGTTCGCGGCGTTCTACGATGCATGGGGCAATGCCCGCGATTTCCAACTGGCCGGCGATATCGACCGTGCCATTGCCGCGCAGATGACCGACATTGCGGCCACGAGTTTCACTAAGGTGGGTGACAGCGGCACAACCGATAAGGATAATTACTTCCTTGGGTTGCTGAAACAACCCCAAACTTTTTATGCGGTGAACTTCAAATCTGCAAACGGTCTAACGATGCGCTGGGCGTATTTTGTGTATAGCGCCGGTGCATTCCGTTATCTGGGACCCCTGGTGGACCTGCGCCTGGTGCCAGATTTAGCAGAAGCCGAGGCTGCGACTCCTTCAGAAATGCCGAAGAGGATCCGTATAGGAGAAGACGTGCTTAAGGGGCACATCGCCCACCGCGTTCCCCCAGTGTACCCGAGCGAAGCTCTTACGCAGAGGCTGGAAGGATCCGTGGTACTGCACACAATTATCGCTCCTGATGGGACCGTGCAATCAATGGACGCGACAAGCGGCAACCCCGTTTTCATCCCTGCGGCGGAAACCGCAGTACGGCAATGGCGATTCAATCCAGTGTTGTTGAACGGCCAACCGGTGACGGTCGACACCACGATTACCGTTCAATTCCATCTGGCATCGCAGGCCGCCGCTACGTCGCAGTCGGGCTCGCCCGGGAATTACCAGCCGACTCCGTCGTATCCAGACTCGGCCGGAGGGTTGACCAAAATGATGAAACAGATGCTTGCTCTGTCTGGTCACGGAGAAAATCAAGAACTGAATGGCTACTACCATGCGTTGCTCCTGCCCAGTCCCGATTCATGGTTCGCCTCGCAATTTGGCGATCGGGACGGCACGCGCTTTGCTCAGAACTATCAGGGCGTGGAGCAGAGCCTGCCTGCGTTGTTTGCGAACACTTTGCAGACGGAGACAGGGCTGAAATACGACACGGTGGAAGTCATCAGGTTCAAGGACGCTTGCACGAATGAGGCGAATGAAACGGAGTATCCCGTTCTGGCGGCGCGTGAACAACAGAGTACGGCTCTTTATGAAGTGCGATTTCTCAAGAATAACGGGTATCGCGAACTATTTCCGTTTGCCTATGTGGATGGCGGATTCCGATATCTCGGCAACTTGCAAATACAGGCTCCGCAGAATCACTTCTTGGGCAATAACGTTCAACCCCCGAAGCTGATTAAGGAAGTGCAGGCAATCTATCCGACAGGCTTCAATATGCCGGGAAACACTGGGAACGTGAAATTGTGGGGAGTAATCGGAACGGACGGTACAGTTCGCGATTTGCATGTGATTCACGGTACATGTCCTTACGTGAAAGCGACCATCGATGCGGTGAAGAAATGGCGGTTCACGCCATTGATGGTGGACGGCAAACCTCAGGAAGCGGTGTATCCGTTTGAGTATAACTACGGGCTCAACCGATGAGTGCTGGACAACCTCGCCGTGTAATTGGCATTACGGCGCTGCCGTTGCTATTGGTCTTGTGCAGCGCATCCGCCGCTTTCGCGCAACAATTGCC
>DATNDO010000086.1:0-14915 GCA_035606955.1 Candidatus Angelobacter sp. | reverse complement strand
AATTGCGCCAGGGCTCGGCGACGCGCTTCGGCGGGACTCATGCCCGCGGCAACGTTGTCGGCGATTTGCTGTTCGACGTGGAAGCGCAATTCGGAGTCGAGTTGCATTTCCAGTTTGCCTCTGCGAAATAAACGGCTGAGCCAAGTCATTTACGCCTCCGTCTGCGAAGAAGTCGGTGGCAGAGAAGCAGCGACTCCTCAAAAGCAGATTCTTCGCTGGATGCTGGTCGCATCCGCTCAGAATGACAATCGTTAAAACAAAGCCGCTACTCGGCGGTCCGCAAAATGAGCGCGACGGCGTCCGAAAGACGCGCCCAGTTGAGGACCTCGGCTTCCAGTTGTTTGCGGCCCTTTTTCGTCAGCTTGTAAAATTTCGCCTCGCGCCCGCTGCTTGCTTCGCGCCATTCGGCATCAAGCCATCCGCGATTTTCCAGGCGGTGCAGAGCGGGATAAAGCGAGCCTTGCTGCACCTGAAAGAACTCTTTGGAAATTTGCTGGATACGCTGGGAAATTGCGTAGCCATGAATCGGCCCGAGCGCGACAATTTTGAGAATCAGCATGTCGAGCGTACCCTTGAGAACCTCGGATTTGTCTTCAGCCATTGTCAGCGCACCTCGTCAACCAATATTGTGAATGAACGCATCCAGCAAATTCGCTCTCCGAACATCGCGATGCCTCGGTGTTCGACATATATGCCTAGAGTTTCTAGGTGTCAAGAGAAAAAACGAGCATTTCTAATCGGTACAGCAAATTATTAGAAAGGCGCGTAAGTTACTCAAAACAAAGAACGGCACTACATTCTAATCGGTACAAAAACGCCATTCGTTGAATTCGCTTTCGCAAGCATCCGCGGACGAAAAACGGCTCACACGAGAGAACGGAGGAAGCTCGTGCCGTGCGGGATTTTTGCCGTAGCGAAATTTTCGGCGACGGTTTGGCCCATGTCTGCGAGCGTCGCGCGAATGCCGAGATTCGCGCCAGCGCCGTGGCGAGCTTGCATGCTCGGCGAATAGCAGACGATGGGAACGTACTCGCGCGAATGATCCGTCGTTGGATTCACGGGATCCGGATCGCAGCCGTGGTCAGCGGTGAGGATGAGAAGGTCGGAATTTTCCAGCGACGCAAGAAATGGCCCCAGCAACCTATCGAATTCTTCGAGCGAGCGTGCGAAACCTTCGACGTCTTTGCGATGGCCGTAGAGCATATCGAAATCAACGAGATTCGCGAAGATCAGGCCGCTCGGCCGCCGCGCAAGTGATTCGTTGAGTTTCGCCATGCCGTCGGCGTTGTTTTTCGTCGTCACGTAGTCTTCGACGCCGCGGCCGTTATAAATATCGTGAATCTTGCCGACGCCGAAGACGGGAATTTTGCGCTCGGCGAGAACGTCGAGAAGCATGGGGCGAGGCGGTTCGACGGCGTAATCGTGGCGGCGTTCGGTGCGGCGATAATTTCCGGGGGTGCCAGTGAACGGTCGCGCGATCACGCGGCCGACGCGATGCGGGCCGTCGAGAAGTTTGCGCGCAATTTCGCACATTTTGTAAAGCTCGGCGACCGGAATCACATCTTCATGCGCCGCGATCTGAAACACGCTGTCGCCGGAGGTGTAGACGATTGGATAGCCTGCGCGCTGGTGTTCTTCGCCGAGTTCCTTCAGGATTTCGGTGCCGGAGGCGGGCTTGTTGCCGATGGTTTTGCGGCCGATGGCGCGTTCGAATTTTTCGATCAAGTCGCGCGGGAAACCATTTTTGTAAACGGGGAATGCCTGTTCGAGCCATATACCGGCCATTTCCCAGTGGCCGGTGGTTGTGTCTTTGCCGGGAGAAACGGTGATTCCCTTTCCGAAGGCTCCCGCGGGATGTGCAGGTGGATCGAGATGCGCGAGCGGTTTGATGTTGGCCAGTCCGAGGTGAACGAGATTCGGCAAATGCAGCGGGCGTGACCGCGCGATGTGCCCGAGCGTGTCGCGGCCAACGTCGCCGTACTCGGCGGCGTCGGGAAGTTCGCCGATGCCGACGCTATCGAGAACGATCCAGATGACGCGGGAGAAAGATTGAGCGGTGAACACCATTTTGTTCCGAACAAATTTAGCACAGTTAACACGTGGTATCATTCGCCCCTAAAGTGGACATCGCTCCCGAATTTCGCGCGGAATTAGATTCGAGTGAATATTTCTACCTTCGTGAAATTTCCGAGCCGAGGGATAACAGCCTTCGCCTCGTAATTGAAGTAGCCACTGCCGACTCTAAGACACCCGAGTCCAAAGCCCCTTTCAGCAGAGCACAGGCCATACGAGGCACCGGGCAAATGTTCGAATTGCTCTGGCACAGCTACGTGGCATATTTGGTTCAGGACGAGTGCTATGCAAGGCAGGACGAGACCGACAAGGTCGAGTCGGGGCGACTCGTAAGAATTTATGCCAAGTCACGCTTCCTGGACCATATCTCCAAGACCACTGGAGCAACGCCGGAATGGCCGGGGCCGCTCCTGCATGTCGAAGTCATCTGCCTGAATCATGTGATCGACGTCGTCGCCACAAAACCTCCGCAGATTCGCCTAGCTGGGGCGCAGTCGAAGCAAAAGCCGAATTAGTTCCGCTCCGTCAGCCAGATTGCGGCCGGGCTGCGCGGAGACGTATAATTATTGGTTTACGCCTATGGCGACGAAACTGACAGAGCAGGGGCACTTCGAGTTGAACCCAAGGCAAACGGCAAAATCCCCACCCTTCGCAGAAGGCGCTCCCTTTCTGCGTCAGGGCGAGCAGGATGGGGCACCCGCAAAGGCAAAGCCGCACCCAGCCGCGTCCGCCCGGCAGGATGGGGCACCCGGCGGTCAACAATCGCCGAGCAACGCGGAATTAGGCCAAGATGCGATACGTGTGCGCGGGGCGCGCGTGCACAATTTGAAGAACATTGATTTTGAGATTCCGCACAATGCGATCACGGTGGTGACGGGCGTATCGGGATCGGGAAAATCGAGTCTCGCGTTCGACACGGTGTACGCGGAGGGCCAACGGCGATACATCGAATCGCTTTCGGCATACGCGCGGCAGTTTTTGGAGCGCATTGAGAAGCCGGACGTCGACGAAGTGACAGGGATCGCGCCAGCGATCGCTATACGACAGAAAAACTCGACGCGCAATCCGCGTTCGACGGTGGCGACAGCGACGGAAATTTATGATTACCTGCGATTGCTGTACGCGCGCGTGGGGCATACGTTCTGCGTGAAGTGCGGCGAAGAAGTGAAGAAAGACACGATCGACGAAATCGCAGAGCGAGTGCTTAAGCTGTCGACGGGACGCCGATTCTACGTGCTCTACCCGCTCGTGCTGCAGACGGAAACTCCTGCGGATCCCACGAAACCAGGTCGCGCACGAAAGGCGTTGCCCTCGGCGGAAGCGGTGAAGCAAACGCTGGGGAGTTTGCAGAAACGCGGATTCAACCGGCTGTATCAGGGCGGACGCGTGTACGAATTCTCTTCCCCAGAGACGCTGCTGGATGTGAATTTTGCGAAACCCGTGTACGTGCTGGTCGACCGGCTGGCGCTTGCGCCGGAAATTCGTTCGCGACTGATGGACTCGATTGAGATTTGCTACCGCGAAGGGCGAGGCGAGGCGATCCTCGAATTCGTACCGGAGCAAGCTGGCGCGGTGCCGGAGCGAATGATTTTCAGCGAGCGATTCGAATGCAAGAAATGCGGAATCGTTTACCAGGAGCCAGAGCCGCGGCTGTTCTCGTTCAACAATCCTTACGGTGCATGCCCGCGATGCCAGGGCTTCGGAAACACGATTGATTTCGACTTGGATCGCGTGATTCCCGACAAGGGTAAATCGCTGGCCGAGGGCGCGATTGAGCCGTGGACGAAGCCGCGCTACCGGCAAGTGGTGCAGGATCTGAAAACGTATGCCAAGGCCAAGGGAATTCCAATCCATGTGCCGTTTCGACAGCTCACCGAACAACAGCGCAAATGGATTATTGACGGCGATCCGAAGGAAGATTTCGAAGGCGTGACGCCGTTTTTCAAACGTCTCGAATACAAGAAATACAAACTGTACATACGCGTGTTTCTGAGCCGGTACCGCGGGTACGCGACGTGTCCGGATTGCAAGGGAACGCGGCTGCGGCAAGAAGCGCGAGCTGTGCGCGTGGCGGGGAAGTCGATTACCGAAGCATGCGAGATGACGGTGGCGGAGGCGCGCGCGTTCTTCAGCGGGATGCAATTGAGTCCGGCGGAAACGACGATTGCCGGCAAAGTGCTGGAAGAAGTGCAGCAGAGGCTGCGATTTCTGGATGAGGTAGGACTGGATTATTTAACGCTGGACCGGCTGACATCGACCTTGTCAGGAGGAGAGTCGCAGAGAATACAGCTGGCGACCTCGCTCGGGTCGCATCTAGTGGGCGCGCTCTACGTGCTCGATGAGCCATCGATTGGATTGCACCCGCGGGATACGCACAGGCTGATTTCGATTTTGAGGAGCTTGCGCGAACTGGGAAACACGCTGCTGGTGGTAGAGCACGATGCGGACACGATTCGCGCGGCGGATTACGTGATGGATTTGGGGCCGGGGGCGGGCGAGCACGGTGGAAAAATCACATTCGCCGGCACACAAAAAGAACTCGAGAGAGACACGCATTCGCTGACGGCGCGTTATTTGAGCGGGGAGCTGCACATTTCCGTGCCGGGCACGCGCCGGAAGACACAGGGCAAGTTTTTGAAGATTTTGAAAGCGCGCAGCCACAATTTGAAAGAAGTCGATTTGATGATTCCGCTGGGAATGATCGTAGCCATCACGGGCGTTTCGGGCTCCGGGAAGTCGACGCTTGTTTACGACGTGCTGTACAAGACGCTGCAAGCAAAACGAAACGGCGGGAATTGGCGCGAGGCATGTGAGAACATTGAAGGAGACGCGGCGTTAACGGCGGTGGAACTTGTGGATCAGTCGCCGATTGGAAGGACTCCGAGATCGAATCCGGCAACGTATTTGAAGGCATTCGATCCAATTCGCGAAATATTTGCTTCGACGCCCGACGCGAAAAAGCGCGGCTACACGGCGGGGCATTTCTCGTTCAACATTCCTGGAGGAAGATGTGAAGCATGCCAGGGAGACGGCACGGTGACCGTTGAGATGAGATTCCTGGCGGACGTGGAACTGATATGCGAGGAATGCAAAGGGACGCGGTACAAGAGCGGAATTCTCGACGTGCGGTACCATGGAAAAAACGTCCATGATGTGCTTGAAATGACGGTGCACGAGGCGCTGGCGTTTTTCGCAGGCACGCCGAAGGTCACGACGAAGTTGAAAATCCTGGAGGAAGTTGGCCTGGGATATTTGCGGCTGGGGCAATCGGCGTCGACGTTATCGGGCGGCGAGGCGCAACGTTTGAAACTGGCGGCGCATCTTACGCGGCAAGAGAATACGGGAGTCCTGTACATTTTCGATGAGCCAACCACAGGGCTGCATTTCGACGACATTTCGAAATTGCTTGCGGCTTTTCGCAAACTGCTTGAAGGCGGGGCCTCCGTGCTGATCATCGAGCACAACCTGGACGTTATCAAATCGGCGGATTGGGTGATCGATCTGGGGCCCGAGGGCGGAGAACGCGGCGGACGCCTAGTGGCGTGCGGGACGCCAGAGCAGGTGGCGCGAAATGCGCAATCCTATACGGGCAAGTTTCTGGCGCGCGTGCTGAATGAAGGCGCGCACGAGAACGCAAACCATCGCAATCACACTCCATGAGATTCTTGCGAAACGCGGTCGCGATTTTGCTGTTGGTGATTTTTGCGGCGGCACCCCGAGCGGCCAATCCACAATCCAGACAGAATTCGCGTCGGCGCACCATCGCCGCTTCGCCACAGGAACAAGCTCTGTACGATTTGCTGGTGCAAGCGAAAGCGGCGGCGGACAAGAATGACTACGTGACGGCCGCGGCGGACTACGAGAAATATCTGACGCAAAAGCCGGACGATGCGATGGCGCATTTCGATTTGGGTTACGTTTACACCGCGCAGAAAGAGAAAGACAAAGCCGTCGCGGAATATCGGAAAGCGATAGCGCTCGATCCGAAAATGGCGCAAGCATATCTGAATTTGGGGATCAGTTTGCTAGACGATGACGCGAAAGCGGCGATTGCTCCGTTGCAAAAGGCGACGGAGCTGAATTACGACTATGCGCAGGGTCACTACTTGCTGGGGACGGCGGAGGAGCGCGCCGGCCAGTCGACGAACGCGGTGAAGGAATACACGATTGCGGTGAAACTCGATCCCAATGATTATCCGGAGCACATCGCGCTGGCGCGCGCGGAACTTGCGGCAGGAAACGCGAGCGCGGCGGAGCCGGAATTTCGAGAAGCGCTGAAACTTAAGGCGAACGACGCTGAGTCCGAGCTGGGGTTGGCACAAAGTCTGATTGAACAGAAGAAATCGGCGGACGCGGCGGCGGCGCTGGACAAGTATTTGAGAGGAAATCCGGACGATGCGAAGGCGCGTGTGTTGAGGGCGTCTCTACTTACCGACCTGGGCAGGAACGACGAGGCGCTGGCGGAATTGGATCGCGCCGCCAAGGGCACAACTGAAACGCTTGAAGCATTGAAATTGCGCGGCGTGATTTATTATGGGAAGAACGATTTCGAGAAAGCAGCGAACGCGTTGCAGAAGGCGGCGGCGATCGCTCCGCAGGATGCCGGCATTCGAGCGAGACTGGGACACGCCTTGCTGGAAACGAAAAACTATGCGGGAGCGACGCAAGAGCTGAGTGAGGCGTTACGCCTCGATCCGAGTTCGAACGACGCGCTGCGGGACCTGGTGGCTGCCGAATATTTGGGGAAGAATTATCCGGCGACGCTGGCGGCGCTGAATCTATTGGACGCACGGGAGGCGCCGAAGCCCGGAGCATGGTTCGTGCGCGCAACGTGTTATGACCACTTGGGGCAAGCGAAAGAGGCTCTGGATGCGTACCGGAAATTTTTGGCGATGAATACGGACCAAACAAGCAACGAATATTTTGAGGCGACCGGGCGTGTGCGATTCCTGGAACGAGTTGTCAAGGAAAAGGGACACTGACATGGCCGGAGCCGTGCTGCGAAGGAGCACGTTGAGAGTCGCGATTCCCGCGTTGGGAATTGTCTTTTGCAGCATGGCACTGGCCGCGCAAACAGCACGCGTGCAAAGGGACATTGCGAAGCATGAGGCGAATTACCGGAGTAAAACAAATCCTGTGGATCGTGCAAAAGCGGTGGTCAAGCTGGGACGCGCGGAATATGCTGCGGCGCGACAGAGCCAGGATGCCGGAAATGTGCGAGGGGCATTCGAGTTTCTGGCGAAATACAATGAACAAGCAATCACGGCGCATGATGCGTTGGAAAAAATGGGTGTGGATCCTGAAAAGCATTCGAATGGATTCCGGCAGCTGGAAATTTCAGTGCGCGAGAGTTTGCGGGAGCTTCGGGAAATGATGGGGCGCGTTCCGCTGGAACAACGGGAATCGTTTGTGGCGCTGGAAAAGGATTTGGACGTCCTGAACCAGAAGCTGATCCTGGAATTATTCCCCCGACAGCCGGGGCACAAGTTCGAAGACGAAAAGAAGCGTCCGTAGGAGGACGCCATGAGAAACAAATACATTTTGAAGGTAGCGATGGCGTTGCTTGCGTGCCTTGCGGCTAGCGCCGCGTGCAATATGGCCGTGCATGCGCAGGAGAAACCCGACTTTTTGAGTCCCGAGGAAGGGGACAAAATACGCGACGCGCAAGATCCGAATGAACGCGTGAAATTGTTTTTGGATTTCGCCGCCGACCGACTGAAGAAACTGCAATATGAATTGCAGCTTAAATCGCCACAGATGCACAAGGATCAACTTCTGAATGGCTTGTTGAGTGCATATGCGGGATGCATTGACGAGGCGGCTGACCGCATTCAAGAAGGGCGTGAAACAAATCCGAACATGCGCGCGGCGATCAAGGATATGCAGAAACGAGGGAAGGAATACTTGGACGCGCTGCAGAAAATCGAGGGCGCGGGAGATCCCGAATTGAGCGCATTCAAGGATGCGCTCGATGACGCGATTGAGGGCACACAGGACGCGCTGAAGGATGCAAACAAAGCGTCGAAGGAATATGGCGCGGTACCAGTGCGGAGAAAACCTTGAGCGGAAGGCGAACAATTCGAAATGAGCGGCATGTTCCGGGAGGGCCGCTCATATTTCAAAGAATGTACACACGGTTGAATTGCGAGGGCCGGCCACCTCAGTTCGAAGTGGAGTTCTATCCTTACGCGAATTTGACGCATTCGATCCGGTTGCGGCGTGAAATTGCGCATGTGAGGCTTTCGGATTTACTGCGCGAGGCCCCGCTCGAAGTCATGGAAGCAGCAGCGGCAATTTTGCTGGCGCGGCTTTACCGGAGGCGGCTGCCGCGCGAAATGCTGCACACGTACAGGCAATATTCCCATGGCGAGGCGACGCGACGGCGATTGCATGCGCTGCGACGAAAGCGGGCGCGTCCCAAGATTGTTCGTGCGCGCGGCGGGCATTTTGATTTGGAGCCAATGTTCGACGAACTGAACGGAAGATATTTTCGGGAGGCATTGGCGCGGCCGAAAATTGGATGGAGCGCGAAACGCTGGCGCAGCCAATTGGGAACGTACGACCCGGCGCTCAATCAAATCGCGATCAATTGCGCGCTGGACCGTCCGGACGTGCCGCAATACGTGATCGGCTATGTGCTGTATCACGAGATGCTGCACCAGAAGCATCCGATGAAACTGGCGCAGTGCAGGCTGGAGTCACATTCGCGAGCTTTTCGGGAAGAAGAGAAAAAGTTCAGTGAGTATCAGCGGGCCATGAAATTCCTGGCGCGATTCAGGTGACATCTGCCTAAGCGGGCAGCCTTTTCGCGCGATGTCCTTGTCTTCACACAGAAAAAAACAAGCAGCGATTGCAAAGAGCTAACGCGCGGCGGATTTGTCCTTTTGAAGTTTCTCTTCGAGCTTGGCGACGCGCTCGCGGACTTTCTTGGACTCGGGAGTATCCGGGAGAATCTTCAGGTAGCGCTGGTAATAATCGATGGCGGTGGCGGGATCGTCCTTTTTCTCGTAGGCCCGGCCGAGCTGGAGGCAAGGCTCGGCGTAATTCGGTTTGTATAGCATGGCGTCTTTGAAACGAGCAATCGCTCCATCAACATCGCCGCGCTTCATGTAGAACTTCCCAACTTCCACGTCGTGGACGGCGCGCATGGGATTGTAAGTGGGAGCGGCGGGCGGCGCAGGATTTTGCGCGAACGCGATACCGCAAAACAGCAAGAACGCCAGAGTGGCGGGAAGTTTCGAGAAGAGCTTCACAGTTTCGGCTTTACCTCACTAGAATGGATTTGATGGTGTCTGTTAAGATGGCGTTGTCCCGCAAAGTCGCGCCGATGAACGCGGCGACGGCTACAGAATAACTCTTTCCCATGGATCTGCGCGAGAAGGTTTCCGAATTCCCTGTCGAACCAGGGGTGTACCTGTTCAAGGACGCCGCGGAAAAAATCATTTACGTGGGCAAGGCGAAGCTGCTGCGGCACCGCGTGAAGTCATATTTTCTGGAGTCGCGGCAATTCGATGCGAAGACGGGTTCGCTGGTGCGCGAAATCGCCGAAGCGGAATACATCGTCGTTGACAATGAGCGCGAGGCGCTGGCGCTCGAGAACAATCTGATCAAGCAGCACAAGCCGAAGTTCAATATCCTGCTGCGCGACGACAAAACGTATCCGTACATTTGCTTCACTGCCGCGGAGCCATTTCCGCGAGTCTTTGTGACGCGGCGGCTGGAGAAGAACGGCTCGCTTTTCTTCGGGCCGTATTTTCCGGCGAGTCTGGCGCACAGGATCGTGCATTTCATCAACCGGTATTTCGGAATTCCGTCAGCGAAGATGGAGATGAATCGTCCGCATACGCGCGCGTGGCTGGAGTTTTATCTGAATCGCGGCCTAGGCCCGGCCGCAACAGGGCAAACACTCGAAGAGCGATACGCTGAAGCGGCGCGGGATACGCAGACGTTCCTCGAAGGGAGGCGGCGGGACCTGGTGAAGAGTCTGGAACAGCGAATGCAGCGTGCGGCAACAGAAGAACGATTCGAAGCGGCGGCAGGATATCGCAACTTAATTCGTACTGTCGCAGATATGGAGGAGCGGCAGAAAATCGCCGCAGCCGCCGGAGACGACATCGACGTGCTGGCGTGGCATGCAGAACCGCCGCAGGTGGCGGCGAACGTGTTCCATTTGCGCGGCGGACGCGTGGTCGACCGGCGGGAATTTTATTGGGAGGACCTGGCGGAATTCGAACCCGCAGAATTCGTCACTTCGCTGCTGAAGCAAATTTATCTGGAAGCGAATTATGTGCCGCGGTTCATTCATGTGCCGATGGAGTTCGAGGAGCGCGGATTGCTCGAAGAAGTGTTATCTGAAAATATCGCGCATCGCGTGGAGATAGTGGCGCCGCAGCGCGGACCGAAGCGCGCTTTCCTGGATTTGGTCGAGATGAATTCGAAGCATTCGTTCACGCAACGATTCCGCGTAATGAAGCCGACTGCCGAGGTGATTGCAGAAGCGCTTGAAATGGCGTTGGGGCTGCCGGAAGCGCCGAAACGGATCGAGAGTTTCGATATTTCGCACATTCAGGGGTCGGACACGGTAGCGTCTATGGTGGTTTGGGAAAACGGGCGAATGAAAAAATCAGATTACCGCAAGTTCATCATTCGCGGGACGGAGGGAAATCAGGGAGAAGCAGGAACGTTTCCCGATGATAAAGGGCCGGAAGGCGAGCTTTTGCGCGACGATTTTGCAAGCATGCGAGAGGCGGTAGGGAGACGCTACCGACGATCGATCGAGGAAAAACGCCCGATGCCGAGCTTGGTGCTGATCGATGGCGGGATTGGACAGCTCCACGCGGCGGCGGAGGCTTTGGAAAAGCTGAACATCATTGGCCAGCCGCTGGCGAGCATCGCGAAGAAAGAAGAAATCTTGTACGTATACGGGCGCGAGGATGAGCCGATCCGGTTGGACCACCGTTCGCCGATTCTTCACCTGATCCAGCAGATTCGCGACGAGACCCACCGGTTTGCCGTAACGTTTCACAGGCTGCGCCGGACGAAAGGGCGGTTGCGAACCTCGTTGACCGATGTACCGGGGGTGGGGCCGGAGACTGCACGAAAGTTGCTGAAGAGATTTGGAAGCGTGGCGCGGGTGAAGCAACTGGGCATGGAAGAGCTGGCCAAGGAGATGCCGAGGGCAAAAGCAGAAAAGTTGCACGAGTTTCTGCATTCGCGGCAAATACCGAGCAAATGAGCCGACTAAAACAGCCAGACGTTGCACCACTTTGAACCGCCTGCGAGGCGCGACGCTCGACTCCATGCGGCTGCGTATGGATACAGCGAAATACCCCGCCGAATACGGGCAACTCTGCTTGCTACTGGTACTTGCGTATGCTACGTTCAAATCGGAGGTCACTAAAATGGCCGAGAACGTTGGATCCAAAGTTAGTTTCTTTCTGGTTGGACTGGGCATCGGGGCATTAGTAGGGATTTTGTTCGCGCCGAAGTCCGGCGAGGAAACACGCGAGTACTTGACCAAGAAAGCGGACGAAGGCCGCGAGTACGCGCAGAAGAAAGCGCGTGAATTGCGGGAACGCGCCGAGGACTTGATTGAGCGCAGCAAGGAAATCATGAACCGCGAGAAGGGCTCGATCACGGCGGCAGTGGAAGCCGGCAAAGAAACCTATCAGAGAGAGAAAACGAAAGCGCAAGCACAATAGCTGACGCGGGAGTCGAGAAAGCTCATGGTGACGACTGGTTGGATGGTTGCGTTCTTTGTCGTAGTGACGATCGCGATTGTGCTGCAGATGCTGATTCTGGCGGGGATGTACTTCCAGTTCAAACGCTCGAGCCTGGAAGTGTATCGCGTCGTTGGTGAGTTGCAACGGAAACTGGATCCGATTCTGTTTCGGATTAATCGCGTGCTGGAGAATTCGGAAGAAAAAATCTCCAGCATCGTGACAGACGCGGCAGAAATGACGCGGCTGGCGCGTGGCCAGGCGCAGAAGATAGACCGCGTGGTCAGCGATGCGCTGGAGCGGACGCGCGGCCAGGTAATCCGGGCCGATTCGATTCTCACGGGAACGCTAGAAGCCGTCGAGGACGCAGGAATCCGCGTGCGGCGATCCGTTTTGGGCCCGTTGCAGCAAGCGTCGGCGGTGCTCAAGGGCATACGCACGGGCATTGACTTCATCCGCGGGCAACGTGGCTCGCGGGGAAGTTCAATCGACCAGGACGACGAACTGTTTATTTGAGGATTCTCAAGGCGGCCCACACAGGCCGTGCTCCGCTTCATCTTACCAAACGTACAATCTGCCTTACTTTAAGGAATGAATCTCAATCGGCGGAGCCAGCCGCCGCCGAGGACTGTGTCAGCGGCGTAGAAAACCGCGGCCTGACCAGGAGTGATGGCGCGCTGAGGTTCACGGAAACGGATGCGCGCCGTCGTGATGTCGAGGGGCTCAATCGAGGCACTGGCGGGCGCGTGACGATGGCGGACCTTCACACTTGCCTCAACGGGACCATCGGGGCAAGCGATGGAGATCCAGTTGACGTCGCGAACTTCGCAAACCGACGTGAAAAGGTCGTTGTCATCGCCTACGATTAGGCGATTATTGGCGCGGTCAAGCTCGACGACGTAAACAGGACGTCCAACGGAAAAGCCGAGACCCTTCCGCTGGCCGACCGTGTAGCGATGCAAGCCTTCGTGGCGGCCGATGACCGTCCCGTCCGCGGTGACGATTTCGCCGGACTCCATAGTTAATTCCCGGCCCTGCTCGCGCAAATAACTTCCGATGAAGCGAACGTAGTTCCCCGTCGGCACAAAACAAATTTCCTGGCTTTCGGGCTTTTCTGCGACGGGGAGCTGCGTGCGGCGCGCGATGTCGCGCACTTCGGATTTTGTCAGTTCGCCTAAAGGAAAACGGGAGCGCGAGAGCTGCTCCTGCGTGAGGCCGAAGAGGAAATAGGATTGATCCTTGGATTCGTCGGCGGCGCGGAGAAGCTCGTAGCGGCCCGAGTCTGGATTCCAGCGGACGCGAGCGTAATGTCCGGTGGCGAGGCGCTCGGCGCCGATTTGCCGCGCAGTGACGAGGAGTTGCTCGAACTTCACGTGGTTATTGCAGAGCGTGCACGGAATGGGTGTGCGCCCGGCAAGATAGTCATCGACAAACGGGCGAATCACGCGATCTTCGAAAGCCTGCTCGAAATTCACAACGTAAAACGGGAAACCGAGATGCTGCGCGACACGGCGCGCGTCATAGACGTCATCGAGCGAGCAGCAGCGGTGCGGCGCGGGACCTTCGGTCGAGGCAAGTTCCGGCAGACGGCGCTGGTTCCAGAGCTGCATCGTGAGGCCGACGATGGGCTCGGCGGCTTCGTGAAGCAGCGCGGCGACGGCAGAGCTGTCGACGCCGCCGCTCATGGCGACGGCGGTGAGCGCGGATTGTGCAGGTGACGACAACGCGATGACTCCGATTGAAAATTGCGAAAGAAGCCTCAGGTCAGTTCCCGCAAAGAGCGGGGGAACGGGACCTGAGCAACAAGAACACCCTTTTAGGATAACAGAGGAATGCGAAATCTGGCGCGTTGCATCAGTCGGCGGGGATGGTGGCTTTGCCGTAATTCGGCGAGAGGCGGCGGAGGCGCTCGACCGCGGCGGGAATCGCTTCGAGGGCGTATGCGATATCTTCGAGCGTGGTTAAGCGGCCGAGGCTGAAGCGCAGAGTCGATTTAGCTTCGTCGTGCGGCAGACCGATGGCCCGCAGAACGTGCGAGGGCAAAACCGCGCCGGAGGAACAGGCTGCGCCGCCGGAGCACTGGACACCTTGAAGGTCGAAAGCGATGACGAGCGATTCACCAGCGGCATGCGGGAATGTGATGTTCGAGGTGTTGGCGACGCGCCGCGCGCGGCCGCCGTTCACGTGCGATTCGGGGACGCGAGAGAGAACGCCCTGTTCGAAGCTGTCGCGAAGAGCCGCGAGGCGGTTCGCATCGGATGCGAGATGCCCGCGAGCGATTTCCGCCGCTTTGCCGAATCCGACAATTCCGGGAACATTCTCGGTGCCGGGACGGCGGTCGCGTTCGTGCGTGCCGCCGAAAAGTATCGGTTCGAGAGGCGTGTTTTCGCGCGCGTACAGCGCGCCGACACCCTTGGGCCCGTAGATTTTGTGCGCAGAAAGGGAGAGGAAATCAACTTTGAGTTCGTTGACGTCAACGGGAATTTTGCCGATGGACTGAACCGCGTCGGTGTGAAAATAAACGTCCGCCTCGAAAGCGATGCGGCCGATTTCCGCGATGGGCTGGATGGTGCCGAGCTCGTTGTTCGCGTGCATGACGGTGATGAGAACGGTTTCGGGGCGAATCGCACGGCGAACGTCTTCGGGATCTACAATGCCGTCACGGGAAACCGGGAGCCAGGTGACTTCGATGCCCTGCTTTTCGAGTGCTTCAACGGCGTTGAGGACGGCGTGGTGCTCGATAGCCGAGCAGATAACGTGCTTTTTTTCGCGGCGCATTGCGGCGACGAAGCCGAGAACGGCGAGATTGTCTGCTTCCGTGCCGCCGCTGGTGAAAACAATTTCGGATGGCTTTGCGCCAATGAGCGCGGCGACAGATTGGCGCGCGGTCTCGACAGCGGCGCGAGCGTTCTGCCCCGCGGAATGAATCGAGCTGGCGTTGCCGTAGCCTTCCGTGAAGAAAGGAAGCATTGCGTCGAGCACTTCGGGCGCGACGGGAGTGGTCGCGTTGTAATCTAAGTAGACGCGGCGCATGGATGAAGGTGTCAAAGTGGAATCCAGAATAACGTTTGCTGCGGACACGGTCAAGGAAACCGTGATTTAATGCCGCGTTTACAGTTTTGA
>DATNDO010000066.1:0-30194 GCA_035606955.1 Candidatus Angelobacter sp. | reverse complement strand
GTCGCCAAAGGCGCGGATCAGCCGCCAGTAGAGCGGATGAGTTTCGCGGCTGACGGTCTGCAGCCGGGCGGTGCCGTCAACATGCGTTGGCGCAGGAATTACGGCGCGCTTCGATGGACGTACAGGATACGCGAACGTCATAAACGGCGACGGATGGGTGCGTTCGAAATACTCTCCCGTGGCTTCCTCGAGAATTGAAGGAGCAAAAGGCCGGAACGCTTCGCGATGTTTGATGCGACGGTTGAGCGTTTCCTTCATTTGAGCGCGGCGGGGATCGGCGAGGATGCTGCGGTTCCCCAAAGCACGCGGACCCCATTCAGCGCGTCCCTGGTACCAGCCGACAATTTTTCCCTGAGCGATATGTTTGGCCGTAGCGTGCAGGAGAGCGTCTTCCCGGAGTTCGCCGACTTGAACATCGTCGGAATCCGATTCGCGGCCCGAGACGGCCTTGCGAATCTCTTCAGGTGAAAACCCGGGGCCCCAAAAGGCGTGATTCATCTCAAAGCTGCGCGGTTTTCCGAGGACTTGATGGTACACGGCAAAGGCGGCGCCAAGAGAAAGGCCGCCATCGCCAGCAGCAGGCTGGACATAGATGCGCTCGAAAGGCGTGCGTTCGAGAATTTTCCCATTCGCAACGCAATTGAAAGCGACGCCACCGGCCAGACAAAGCGTCTTCGCTTTAGTCTGCGCGTGGAGGGCATTCACATTGGCCAATAAGATTTCTTCGAGATGCGCCTGCATGGAGGCGGCCAAGTCCTTGTGGCGCTGTTCGAGGGGCTGCTCCGGGGCGCGGGTGTGGCCCAAGCGCTCCTCGAGAAGAGGCGAGAAGAGACGGCCGAGCACCGGCGTCTCATTCGCCTTCTTCCAAGTCATTTCCGGGCCGCTCTTATGATGCGTGAAATAACGAAGATTGAGACGGAAACCGATGGGACCTTCGGCGCGAACGACGTCACGGAGCTGGTCAAGATACGCAGGCGAGCCATAAGCGGCGAGGCCCATTACCTTGTATTCATCACCGAACTTCCAGAAGCCCAGGTATTGCGTCATCGCTGTGTAGAACATTCCGAGCGAATGAGGAAATGCGATGGAGCCATGGATGTGAATTTGCGAGCCTTCGCCGACTCCCCACATGGTGCTGGCGAAATCACCCAAACCGTCGGCAGAGAGCACGGCGGCACGGTCAAAAGGGGAGACGAAAAATGTGCTGGCCAGATGAGCCTGGTGGTGCTCAATGCGATGAAATTGCGCGCGAATGCTTTGCGGGTCCAGTTCGAATGCAGCGGCCAGCTCTTCTTTGATTCCGGCGAAGCGCGATAGAACCTTCACGCGTTCGAGGGCAAAGCGGGGCATGCGCAAGGCAAAACGCATTTTCGTACCGAGGCGCGCCCACGGATTGCGTGGAATTGCGATGTGATCGACTTGAGAAAGCTTAACTCCAGCAGTTTCCAGACAGTATTGGATGGCCTTAACCGGCAGTCCCGCGGCATACTTCACGCGATTCAGGCGCTCTTCTTCGACGGCCGCTACAAGGCGACCATCCACGACGATAGCCGCCGACGCATTCGCGTGGTACGCGTTGATTCCCAAGATGATCATGCGCCTGCTAATTCCCTCTTGCTGAAGATAGTAATGCCCGTTGATTGCCCTGATTAGGATAGCGCGGAAGCGGCCTTTTTGTCCTTATCGACAGGATCGATAGGGCGTTCGGCGACGCCGGCCAAGTTTCGGCGCACCCATTCATTGAGCACAAATAAGCTCCAGGGCCGCGACCAGCTCGTGCGTCTGGCCAGGAAGTTCTGCCAGACACTCTTAACTTCCGTCTTATCGATGATATCGCCGAGGGTTTGGTCACAATTTCCAAGAGCAGATTCGACGTGATCTCGCAGCGGGCCGCGCAACCAATGTTCCCAAGGCAACGTGAAAGTACGCTTGGTCTGGGACGCAATCTCCTTCGGCAAGAGGTCTCCAAGTGCCTCAATCAGTAGGGCTTTGCGCACACCATTCTTATTTTTTGCCGCTGCCGGGAGGCCGAGCGTCAATTCGACGAGCGGATGATCCAGGAATGGGACGCGAACCTCGAGCGAATGGCGCATGCTCATGGTATCGGTGTCCCGAAGGAGCATGTTCGCGAGATACGAGCGAATTTCCAGCCAGGAAACAGCAGTGAAAGGATCAAGTTGCGCGGCTTCGGCGGCCGCATCGGCCATCGAGGCGGACCACAGCGAGCTTTGCGAGCCGGCGCGATTGGCGTGAAGAAGCTGGGACACGGTTCGTGGCGGAAAGAGCGTTCGCGTGAAGAAATACGGGTGCGAGAAATCGGCCGGATTCGAAAACGCGCCGGCGAGTTTGAGAATTGAATCGGGATGTGACGCGTATCTGGCCCACGCGCGAAAAGGGGCGGTCCCGGCGTCGCGCAACGGAGATGGAAGCAATCGCGAGAACGCCGTCATGCGTGCTACACGTGGAGTGGAACTGAACGTGGAGTAACCGCCGAAAATTTCATCGCTGCCCAGACCGGAGAGCGCAACTTTAAGACCGGCTTGGCGCGCCGCCCAAGATACGAAATACGTATTTATACCGTCCGCGCTCGGTTGATCGAAAGCGGCAATAGCATCGTCGAGACGCGACTGCATTTCGTCGCCGCTGAGAAGCAACTCGGAATGGTCGGTTCCGAGAAGATCGGCCGTGCGGCGAGCCAGTACGGATTCACTGAATTCCTGCTCCGGAAAGACCACGGTGAATGTTTTTATGCCGGAACGCTGGCGACTGGCCAAAGCCGCGAGCGCAGTGGAGTCAATGCCACTACTCAAGAAAATCCCCAGAGGCACATCCGCAAGCAAATGGCACCGGACTGAATCCTCGAGCGCCGCGCGCACTCGCGCGACTGGCGAAGCTCCGCGTGGCTCAGGAGCGTCCGATCTGATGGCTTCGGCAGCGCTCCAATAGGCGCTGGGCCGAAACGATATGGACGGCTGTTCGCAGGAAACATAGCCGCAGTGGCCGGGCGGGAGGGAATAAATTCCATCGACGAGAGTCATGGGTTCGCCGACCGAACCGAAAAGCAGATAACTCGACAGCGCTTCGGTGGAGAGACGGCGCGGGATGCAATTGCTGGCGAGAAGGGCGCGTACTTCGGAGGCAAAAAAGAATTTGTCCTCTACCGTGGCGTAGTAGAGAGGCTTGATTCCCATGCGGTCGCGCGCCAGAAAAACGCGTCGAGGGCGTCCGGCTTTGCCTTCGGCTATTTCAAGAATCGCAAACGCAAACATGCCCCGCAAATGCCGCGGGCAGTCTTCACCCCAGGTTTCATAGGCGTGGACAATCACTTCCGTGTCGGATTGGGTGCGGAAAATGTGGCCGGCAGATTCGAGCGAGCGCCGCAATTCACGAAAGTTATAGATTTCACCGTTGAAGACGACCGCGAGCGTAGAGTTCTCGTTCCAAATAGGCTGTTGGCCGCCCGGAAGATCAATAATGCTGAGGCGCTGCATACCAAGGGCGGCGCCTGGAGCCATCAAGACGCCATTGCCGTCGGAGCCGCGATGCTCCATGGCGCGCATCATGCGGTGGAGAGGTGAGGCGGCTTGATTCTGGTCTTCGGAGCCGATTACGCCACAGATTCCGCACATAGGATTTTGCCGGCGGTCCCCCTCTAAGATTTCATCCACCTGTTACTTTACGACCAAAGGGCCAGGACTGGAAGATTCAACGCCGGACGTGCTCGTGGGTTGGGTACTTCGTGCTGCGGAGAGGCTAATTCGGCTCCTTCAGAAACGCCAGGCTGCCTGTTCGAAGACGATCCCTGAGCCGGACTCGCCTAATACCGAGCCGCGGGTACGCAAACCATCCTAATACGAGCCGGACAACGCAGAAGAAGAGAAACAGGACTATAGCAGCGACGCTTGCGGTGAGAGATTCGCGTTCGACCAGGAGCGTCATGAGCGGATACGCATCCGCGCGGGGGATAATGCCAGTCGCTATTTTTTCAAAGAGCGGACCGAAAAAAGCAATCCGCCTAAAGTGGATATGCGCAGTGTGCTCGAACGAATATTCGGGAAGATAATTCTGGAGCCCGGATGTTGCGATGCGAAGTACTTGCGGATCTTTCAGCTGTTCCGCCGTAAGGGGCGCCCCATCGGGGCCACGCAGCATGATCCGAAACGCAGGATCGACGACAATCCATCGCCCGTCGGTCAGGACTTCAGTGTCGACGTGGGTCGTTAGGCCCCGCTCGTCCAATAGCAACAGACGCCGCACTCGCAAACCGCTGGTAGAAGCTAAATTTATGAAGGCATTGGCGGCGGAGCCGCAAACCCGCAACAATTCACGATAATTGAGAGTTTCCTCAGGATTGCGAAGAAGAAATGCTCCCGCTACCGTTCCATCCTTGCGAGCCGGACCGGATTTCATCCAATCTAGAATGGCTTGGACTTTTTCTTCAGGGGGAGCTTTAGCAGGCACGATCGCGTCAGAAAAGCCCCCCAAATACTGGCGTGTCGAGTATTCCCAGCATAGTGCGTAGAGCAGGAAGACCGCAGACACGACGAGCAGAACGTTCGCGAGAACCCAAATTGAACTAAACAGCCGGTGACCTTTCACGATGCCGGCACCTCGGAAATCACATCCCTGTAGATTGCTTCCATTTGAGACAGTGGCTGCTCCCACGAAAGGTCACGCACGACGCCTGGGCAAGCATCGCGGCATTGGCCGGCAAGACTGCCTCCGTCGAGCAATAGTTTCAAGGCGTTCGCTATCGCACGAGAATCGTGCGAAACGACCAGACCAGCTCGTCCCTCGACGACAGGCGCGATGCCGCATTGGTCCGTGACGATCACTGGCGTGCCGCAAGCCATGGCCTCGGCAGCGGAGTTACCGAAATTTTCGTTTTGCGAAGGCAAAACGAAGACGTCGGCATCCCGGTATGCGGCCCATTTCGCGTCGTCAAAGAGAGGTCCCGTAAACAAGACATTGTCAGCAATGCCCGATGCCACTGCAAGGGATTTTAGACGCGTCAAGTATCCATCGCGCTCCTCGGGACCGGCAAGAACGAGGACGGAGTCCGCGGCGTGCAGAGTTTCACGACGCCAAAGTGCAAACGCTTCGAGCAATAAATCGGGACTCTTCTTAGAGACGAGGCGCCCAAGAAAAAGAACGACTCGTGCTTGGGGTGAAATCGCCCACTTTTCGCGGAACGTACCAGGTGATGGCAGAGAAGCTGGGATGTCTATTCCATTTCGTCGAACGACAACGCGAGCGGAATCGATGCCGCCGGCGACGAGCTCCTGTTTTTCTTGTTCGGATGTGGCGATCACGCGATGTGCGCCGCGCAAAAGGCGGCTCCCGAGAAGGGTGTGGTAAAGCTTCTTCGCCCGAAGATTTCGAACGATGGGACGGAACATTCCCATGGGTTCGACCACGTACGGAACGTGGTACCTGCGACAGAAAAATGCCACTGGTGGTCCCAGCAGATCATACAAGCCATAAATATGTGCGACATCGTGCTTCGCAAGGGATGCCGAGCAGTACTTTATCACGCCTGGATTAAGCGTCAGCGCTCGATAGTGCCCCCGACTGCGAAGAAAAACCGCTTCGACTCCTTGCTCCTGGGCGCACCATCCCCAACGGCACTTCTCTGCTGTCATGGCGGGCGCTAAAGATGGCTTGAATCCAAAATCCGCGGTGAGTACGGTGACGTCATGGCCGCGATGAGAAAGGCCGAGAGCGATAGCGCGCACTTTGACGACGGGCCCGCCCTTCTCCTGAAACGGATAGTAGGCCTGCACGACTTTCAGAATGTGCATCGACGGGTCCGCGACCTAGAAGCCAGCTTGGTTGACGAATTCTGTGCTGGGATGCGCGCTGAGAAAGTAGGGGGTGAAATTCGAACCGATGAAACCCGCACCGTCAGTGACCAAAAGTTTCATCGTTCGCTTCTCGAGGCCTTACCCTTGCTTTATATCCCAATTGTAAGGAATGCCGGGATCATTGTACGTGATGCGGAACTCATCTGGCTTACCGTGATGGTACGGCTCTGTGGGACAATTGATGACAATCGCTTCTGTTTCGCTAATGCATTTGAACCCGTGATACACAACATTCGGAATCTGCACCAGAATCGGATTCTGTTCACCTAGAAAAAATTCGTTTACTTCCTTGTGGGTCGCCGATTTTTCGCGCGCGTCATAGAGCACCAGCTTGATCATTCCCTTTACCGCGCAGAAACTGTCGATCTGAACCTTGTGGTAATGCCAGCCCTTCACCACGCCCGGATATGCGGTCGTCATATAGAGCTGCCCGAATTTGATGAACTCGCCATCATCGCATCGCAGAATTTCCATCAAACGGCCCCGCTCGTCAGGGATCATCTTGAGCTGCTTGACGCGCACGCCGTGAATCATTGCCCTCCACCCCTCGCGGTTGCGTTTTCACTCACCTTCGGGGACTTGGCCGCTTCCACCTTATTCGCGCCGCCTTTCGCTACCAGATTGTTCGCCAGTAGCAATGAATCGAATGTCCCGGCGTCGGTCCACCACCCGTCGAGAACACTGTGGCGCAAGGAACCCTCCGCGAGGTATTGATTGTTCAAATCCGTGATTTCCAATTCGCCCCGTCCGGAGGGGCGCAGCGTGTGAATTTTTTCAAAGACCGTTGCGTCATAAATATAAAAGCCCGTCACCGCGAAATTGGACTTCGGCTGTTTCGGTTTTTCCTCAATGCGGACAATTCGTTCGCCCTCAAACACCGGCACGCCGAAGCGCTCGGGATGCGGCACTTCCTTCAGAAAGATATGCGCCCCGCTTCCGGTGCGCTCGAAGTCCTGGCACCCGCGGATGATATTCGTCTCCAGAATGTTGTCGCCCAGCGCAACGCAAATCGAGTGCCCGTCAGCGAAACGCTCTGCGAGCCGCAAAGCGTCGGCGATGCCGCCTTCGCCCTCTTGATAGGCATACGAGAGATGGCGCAGATTGAAATCCTTACCGTTGCCCAGCAGCCGCAAGAAATCTCCGGCGCTATGTCCACCGGTAACCAGCAGAATGTCGCGGATGCCCGCATCCGCGAGCGTCTGGATGGGATAAAACACCATGGGCCGGTCGTAGATCGGCAGCAGGTGCTTGTTCGTCACGCGCGTCAGGGGAAATAAGCGCGATCCAGTTCCGCCCGCCAGGACTACTCCCTTCATCTTGATGCTCCTTGGAATCCTCTCGGATGATATCATTTTCCAAATGGCCCCAACGGGTTGACTTTTCAAGTCACGGCGCGGCCTCTAACGCTGCCTCTGCGCCTCGATCACTGCCGCGAAATCCTGATCACCGTATCCGTGCTTAACTGCGTCTTCAAACACTTCGATCGCCGGGATGGCAGCCTTCAACGTCAGCCCGAACCGCTTGGCTTCCTCCAGCGAGTACTTCAAATCTTTCGCCATCAGCCGCAGAACGAAATTCGGCGTCAAATCGCCGATCGCGGCACGCGTCCAAATGGCCTTAATCAGAGGACTCCCGGGCGCGCCATCGGCTAGAATTTTCGCCGCCTGCTCGGAATCCAATCCGTTTGCCTCGACAAGTGCCATCGCCTCGGCAAACGAGGCAGCTTGTACGCCGCAAAGAAAATTGTTCACAAGCTTCATCGTGGTACCGCTGCCCGTTGGCCCCAGATGAACAATGTCGCGGCCCAACGCTGCCAAAACGGGTCTGGCTGCCTCCAATGCCTCCGCCGATCCACCAACCAGGAACCGTAACTCGCCTGACGCCGCGTGGGGCTTCGACCCAGTCACCGGAGCGTCGAGGAAGTCGCAGTTCTGCCGCGCTGCTGCCGTAGCCAGTTCGCGCACCCAGCCGGTTGTGAGCGTGCTCGATTCGACGAGGAGCGTTCCCGACGCCGCGCCCGGTAGCGCGCCGTTTTCTCCGAGCCAGACTGCGCGCGAAGCGGCATCATCCGCCACCATGCTGATGACGACTTGCACCATTGCCGCTGCCTCGCGGGGCGAGCCAGCCACTGTCGCGCCGTCCACCGCCAGAGCCTCAGACTTGGCACGACTGCGGTTATACACGACCACCGGGAACTTCTCCGAGAGCAGGCGCTTCGCCATGCCGGAGCCCATCAGTCCTAATCCTAGAATTGCCACTCGCGTTTTAGACATCGTTTGGTTCATCCTATGGGAACAACGTTCACTAGCTTTGCTACTCCTCGCGTCACGCGCACGGGATTGCGCAGCGCGCGTCCGAACCCTTCGAATCGCACTTGCATGACGTCGCCGTCGCGAAGCTCGATGCCTTCTCCAAAGCTCAAGCAATCGGCACCGAGGAAGTGCACGTGTACGTCCCCAGGTCTGCGGTGCGTATCGAATTTGAAGTGGTGGTGTTCGATATTCCGCAGGCTGTGGCACATTTCCGCTTCGCCGGTGCGAATTTGTTTGGTCCACAGCACGCTGGTGTCCCGCTCGATTGCCACCTCGCCCGAAACGGATTGAAAATCGGCGTCGAGCACGAGCTCCGGGCCGATCGCGCAGGTGCGAATCTTCGAACTCGCCAGGTTCAGATAATTTTTCTTCTCGAACTTGTGATCGGAGAATTCGTTTCCAACAGTCATGCCTACTCGCCGTGGCACTCCACTCGCATCCACAAAATAGATGCCGGCGATTTCGGCCTCTTCGCCACCATCCCCCGCATACGCCGGAGTTTCGAGGGCTTCTCCGTGCGCGCGCAGAATCGTTCCCGTTCCTTTGTAAAACCATTCTGGCGCCGTGCCAATCTGCCCCGCCGGCGGACGCCCTCCCTCGATTCCCCAGCGAAACATCTTCATGCTGTCGGTCAGGTCCTCGTTTTTCACGTGCATGGCCTGCCGCTCGCGTGCGCTGCCGAGATGCGTCAGGCCGGTGCCGGACACGAGGCACCGCGCCGGTTCCCGAGGATGATCCACCGGTACGAGCAACCGCCATTCCGAAGCCCCGCGATAAATCGAATCGTAATCGAGGAACTCCTGAGTGGCCTTTCTTTGCGCGAGCGCGCCGAGCGTCGCGCCTGCGGCAATCGCTTCTTCCACGAGCGCATAAACCGATTCGCAATCGCCGAGCAGACGCAACCGTGGCTCCTCGACAATGCCCACGCGCCGGGTGCCTTCCTTTCGAATCTGAACGAGCCGCATTACGTTCTTCGCCTCACTCGATCACCTCGAAGTTTACGAGCGCCTTTTCGTTCACGCGCAAGCCGAGTCCCGGTGTATTTTCATCGAGGTCCACGAATCCGTTCTGCGCCCTCGGCTCTCCCTCGAAGATGTGCCAGAAAAGTTCGTTGCCCACTTCCACGTCCACAATCGGAAAATATTCGGCCATCGGCGAGTTCAGACTTGCCATTACAACGTGGTAGTTGTGCATCTGCCCGGCATGCGGGATCACGGGAACGGAGTACGATTCGGCGAGCGCCGTGATTTTGCGGGCTTGCGTGATTCCTCCCACACGATTCGTATCGAATTGAATGTAGTCCACGGCGCGCGCCTCCAGCAAATCGCGGAAGCCGTATTGCGTGTGCTCGTGTTCGCCGCCCGCGATGGGAATTCTGCCGTACGACTTCAGTTCCGCATAGCCTCCGATATCGTCCGGAATCACCGGCTCTTCCAGCCACCGCAAATGAAACGGTTCGAGCAACGGCAACATGCGTTTCGCATAATCAAGAGTCCAGCCCATGTAGGCGTCCGCCATCACGTCAATTCCATCGCCGACCGCTTCTCGCACCGTGCGTACCAGATCAAGATTCCGCTGCATTCCTGCCGCGCCGTCGCTCGGGCCCCAACCGAAACGCAGCTTCATCGCCTGATACCCTTCGTTCTTGTACCGCTTCGCTTCGGCCGCAAGCTCGTCGAGCGGAACGCTGTACAACCGGCTCGCGTAGACTGGAATGCGCCGCTTGGTCCGCCCGCCGAGCAGGCGGTAAACAGGCTGCTTTGCCGACTTGCCCAAAATGTCCCACAGCGCGATGTCCACAGCGCTGATGGCCGCCATGCCGATTCCCTTCCGCCCGAACGCCATCGTCTTGCGGTACATGTGCTGCCAAAGAAATTCGATGTCCCACGGATTGGCGCCGAGCAGCAGCGGCTTCAGGTAGAGGTCGATGACCTGCTTGGTCACGGGAGGGGCAAGCGCGGCGTTGCCGATTCCCACTAAGCCGTCGTCCGTGAACACCTCGACGATCAGCCATCCGTGAAACGTAAACGTGCTCATCGAAGCCTCTGGCATCGAGAGCAGGTCCATGGGATTCGTGCAGAAGTGCGGCGGCAGCGGAACCGTCTTCCCCCGCCAGCGGACGACTCGCGTGCGGATATCTTTGATTTTCATTGCGCTCCTTCGTATTCGAGTTTGCGCTCTTGCGCCAGGGGCCGCACCACGGGGACCATCAGGAGAATCGCGAGGAACGCGACGACGTGCAGCATCCCGGCGATGGTGAACACTACGCCGTAGCCGAATCCATGATCCAGCAGGTATCCCACAAGTTCGCCGAACGCAATCCCGCCCATAGCGCCGCCGAACCCTACCAGTCCCGCAACTGCTCCCACCGCACTGGTCGGAAACAAATCGGCCGGCACGATCATCACCAACGTGGACCACGATTGCTGCCCGAAATATGCCAGGCTGAAAATCGCGATCGCCCACGATACGGCAACGTGCGGCACGAGCAAAATGCTTGGCATCACAGCGGCGCTGAGGCCCAGCGCCACTTTCCGCGCGACGTTCACGGAAAATCTCTTTCGCACCAGATAACTCGAAAACCAGCCGCCAACAAGGCAGCCGATCCCTGATGCCGCGTACGGAATCCACGCGAACGTTCCAACTGCTTTGATGTCGAAACCTCTGGCGTCATATAAATACTTCGGCAGCCAGAAAAGATAAAAGTACCATGCCGAATCGCTCAGGAATTTCGCTATGACCAGTCCCCAAGCTTCGCGAATGCGCAGCAGTTCCAGCCACTTGTATTTGCGCGCGCCTGCCGCCGATTCGGTCACGAGCCGAATTTCTTCGCGCTCGCGCGCGCTGATCCGCGGATGCTCGGCCGGCGAAAAATACGCGAGCCGCCACCAGATCGTCCAGGCAATTCCCAGCGCGCCGGTGATTGCGAAAATCCAGCGCCAGTTCAGGAAACTCAGCACCAGCGCGATTAGTGGTGGCGCGGCAACCGCTCCCAGCGCCGTCCCGCCATTGATGATCCCCATCGCCGTCGCACTTTCATGCGGCGGGAACCATTCGGACACAGCGCGCGTGGCCGCCGGAAAACCGCCGCCTTCTCCCACGCCCAGCAAAAAACGGCTTGCCATCAACATCGCGAAGGTTGCCGCCAGCGAATGGCTCGCACACGCAAGAGACCAGAAGACCATAATCAGCGTGAATCCCAGCCGCGTCCCGAGCGCATCAACGAGCTTCCCGCCGCCCGCGTACATGAAGGCGTACGACAGCAAAAACGCCGACTGCAAATCGGAGAACTGCTCATTCGAGAGCGGGATGTCCTTGCTGATGGCCTTGATCGCCACCGGCAGCGTTTGCCGATCTAGGTAGCTGATGGCGATGGCCATACTGATCAGAATTGTGATGCGCCAGCGTAGCGCCATTTTCTCCTCGCGTGCCCACACGCCACAAACGAGGCGAGCATAATAGCAAACGCGTCCTGTCGCCGTCGCGGCCAACGGCAGGAGCTTACGTCGGGCAAGGATCGGCTCGAGCTGTCCTCCACGGACAAACTGCATTACTGCCTTAACTCCGACAAAGCCAACCCGTGAAGATTGGGCTTGACAGGAAAGACTGTATATTGCATACAATCCCGCATCGGGGTGGCATGTGCAATCGTACTTCCGGCTTTGCAACCTCACTTCCCTTGCAACCCGGCACTCTGTTACTTCGAGCCTTGACCGTTATTCCCTGCAGCCTGCAGATACCCAGCGAAGATCTTCGACTCCAGGATTCTCAGATTATTTCGGGAGGAAGCTATGAGACGGGCAACGTGGCTGTGTTTCGGAGTGTTACTCATTCTTATCGGGACGCGAGTGGCTTACGCCCAGACGAATCCGACAGGAACCTTGACGGGTACTGTCGCGGACACGAGCAACGCGGTCATTCCCAATGCGGCCGTGGATGTAGTCGAGACCACGACCGGGACAAAATTCCACACGACGTCCGGCTCTGACGGCCATTTCGTCGTCGGAAACCTCCCACCGGGGACCTACACGGTGACCGTCGCGGCGCAAGGTTTCAAGACCGGCGCTTATAAGTCTGTGCAAATCGTGGTCGGGCAAATCTATGACTTGAAGGTTGTACTGCCTGTCGGAGAGGTTACGTCCACGGTGACTGTGGAAGCAGGTGCGCAAGTGCTCCAGACCACACAGACGGCGATCGGCACAACGATTTCGGGTCCGATCATTACGCATATGCCGTCGGATTCGAACACTGCGCTCTACGGGGCAACGATGTTGAGCCCCGCGATCCAAACCATAGGTGGGCCGCGCCAAAGCAGCGCGGAAGGTCTGCCGGGCGGCGCCGTCAATATAACGTTCGATGGTATCGGAGCACAGTGGCAGCCAGGCAAGTCCGGAGATCCGCTGTTTACGATGATCTACACGTCGATCGATGACGTGTCGGAAGTCAACATCGCCACGGCGGCAGCGAGCGCGAATGATTCAGGGGAAGGCGCGGTGCAGATCAATATGGTCAGCCAGCGGGGCGCGAATCAATGGCATGGCGGAGCCTGGGAGTATTTCCGCAATGACTGGTTGAATTCCAACTACTATTTCAACAACCTCGCCGGCTCCCCACGTCAAAAGATGCGTTACAACCAATACGGACTTAAACTCGGCGGACCGATTTGGAAGAACAAGATTTTCTTCTTTGCGGACATGGACTGGTTGGCCAGGCCGCAATCGAGCGCGCAGAGTCGCAACCTGCTTAATTCATCCGCAGCGCAGGGGAATTACACGTATGCGGTATCGTCGATACCCTCGTCGCTTCCGGCATGGGTGACGTGCAACTCGGGCAACTCCACGTGCACGGCAAATCTTTTGCAGATGGGTGGTAACTTTGGCGGGCCGAGTCAGATTGACAAAGTCGTTGGGCCTGCGATTTCTGCCGCTGAATCTTCCGTGACGGGGCCGGGAGTGCATTCCCTGCCAGCACCATCGCTCAACCAGCAAGCGATTACCTTCAATAGCGCGGGCACATACGCGCAGAAGATGCCGGACCTTCGATTCGATTGGAACATCACGCCGAACCATTCGCTGGAGGCGGACTACCACCTCACGAAATTCGTGTTAGGCACGGACATTCTCAATGGGCGCGGAATCAGTTACCCAGTGGCACCTTTCAATACCAACCAAGGCGGCTACGTTGCCGATCGTCAGATTTTTGCGTGGGCATGGCGCTGGAACCTGAGTCCCACGCAGAGCAACGAGTTGCGTTTCGGCTTTCAGATCTCGCCAGAAGCGTTCGCATCAAACATCAACCCGGGCGTGTATCCGACGATGACCACAAATTTGGGGACCTTGCGGATTCAACCGAACTTCGGAAGCAGTCTAATGGACGACCCATGGCTTGTGGGTACGTCGCCTACGCAGGACAACCCGAGTGTGGGACAGCTTTCGGATAATTTCGTTTGGGCCAAGGGCAATCACAATATGGCCTTTGGTTTCACGCTGACACGCGACGTTTACCACGACCGGAATTTCGCGGCTCAATATGCCCAGGTTTATCTCGGCTTGGATTCGAACGATCCCATGAGCGCGAACTTCAATAGCACGAACCTTCCAGGTGCCGCTACGTCTGACCAAACCACCGCAGCACAGTTGTATGGTGTACTGGTGGGAGACCTCGCGAATGGAGGCGGTGGCGTGGCCTACAACGGCTCCGTCAACCTTGACCCCAGCAAGCGTCAATACGTTACGGGCATTCCGCTAAGCGATCACTATCACCAGACGGACTTCGGTGTGTACGCAAACGATAGCTGGCGTTTCCGCCCAAATCTGACGTTCAATTACGGTCTACGCTGGGAGTATGAAGGCGTTCCCGTGGACGATCTGAATGAATACTTCACATTGCAGCAAGGCTACGCCGGACTTTTCGGAATCTCAGGGCAAGGCAACTTGTTTAAGCCTGGAACCTTTGCTGGATCAGCGCCGGTCTATGCACTCGACAATGGCAAACCTTGGTACAACAACTGGCACAAGGGCTTTGCGCCGAGCGTGGGCGTGGCTTGGCAGCCCCAGTTCAGCAACTCCTTCTTGCATCGCGCATTCGGATCTCAGGGGGACACCGTATTCCGCGCCGGATATTCGATCGCATATTCGCGCGAGGGGCTTTTCAACTGGGTTGGGCCGTCGAATCCTGGATACACAGGTCAGCAGTTCACAACTGCGGTGAATCCGAGCGCGGTGGGTCCTGGGGAATTCGGAGCTGGCACGGTTCAGTTGCAGGCTTTGAGTCTTTCATCCGTAGCGCAAAATCCAACATCGTTTCAGAGCACGTTTCCGATCAGTCCGACGGCTGGCAACTCTGTCAACTTTACGGACCCGCATTTGCACATGCCCTATGTCGAGTCCTGGTCGGCGGGGATACAGCGCCAGCTGACGCCGAATATGGCCGTGGAAGTGCGGTATGTCGGGAATCATGGCGTCGGCCTGTGGGAAAACCTGAACCTCAACGAGGTGAATATCTTTGAGAACGGATTCCTGACGGAATTCAACAATGCCGCAATCAATCAAAACATCTGCCTTGCGAATCAATCGGCGTGCGCGGCGGCCGCCGGAACTACGCTGACTTCGGGACAGCAATTCTTGGATTTCGCTAACCTCGGGCTGAGCGGGCAAGTGCCTGTGCCGATTCTGACAGCGGCGTTCACCGGCTCGCAGACTGGCTCGCAACAGGATCCCAACTTCAGCAGCGGTGTGTTTACAAACCCAGTGCAAAACGGACAGGCAGGGTCGATGGCCAGCACGTTGACAGGGCTGTCGTTTCTGCAAAACCTCCAAGCAGGTGGGTATCCGAGGAATTTTTTCCAGGTGAATCCGGATGCAACCGGCGGCGCAAATCTGCTTCGAAATGGCTACCAATCAACGTACAACGCGTTAGTCGTCGATTTCCGCCGTCGTCCGTCGCATGGTCTGGAATTTGACATGAATTACACTTTCTCAAAAGGCCTGACCGATGATTGGCAACGGAACGGAAGCAATGCTGCCGAAGCGTTCGTGAGTTTACGCGATCCGAGCCTGATGAAGGGGCCTTCGCCATACGACTTGCGGCATGCGTTCAAGTTTTTCAGTGTCTATGATCTCCCGTTCGGGCCCGGCCATCGAATGTCAACGGACAACTCGTTCATCAATCACCTGATTGGCGGCTGGTCATTCAACGCTGTCAATCGATGGCAAACCGGTCGGCCAGCCATTATCTTTGGCGGCTTGGGAGGAACGGTCAATCAATATGACGGTGGCGTGACTCTTACGGGAATGAGCTGGAATCAACTCCAAAGCCAGCTTGGTGTGTACAAGACGCCGGGCTCGCCAGGCAATCCGGGCAGCGTGTTTTACTTCCCTCAGAAGCTGCTTACGGGAGGCGCTACCCCCGGAGCAAACCCGGCGATTTTGAGTGCTTGCAACACGCCAGGCAAGTTCTGCCAGCGCGGATTCTTGTATGGCCCGGCATTCTTCCGCGCGGATTGGTCGATTATAAAAACCACCAAGATTACCGAACGTGTCAGCTCAGAATTTCGCGTTGAATTCCTGAATGCATTTAACAATGCGAACTTCCTCTGGGGCGACGCCTACAATGCCTCTGGCTTCTCCGCTGGCGCGAGTTTCTTCAGCACGGTGTCGGCGAACTTGCAGAATCCTGGATTTGGCCAGATTTTCACGGCTTACCAGGATCCGGATTCTACCGACGACCTGGGAGGGCGAATCATTCAGCTCGTCGCTAGAATCAACTTCTAAGGTTTAACCCCACACGAAACGCGTCGCAGAGAGCAGTTCACAGAGCTCTCTGCGGCGTAGCTTCGATAGGGCGGTTCATGGTATGTTTCGCGCGCTTTATGAGGTTGACGGAGTCGGTGCTATCAGTGTTGCCAGTTCTTGGAGCCGCGTAAATTGAAGAAAAAGAGCGAGCGAGTTCTTCCGAAGTCGACTGAGGTTTCACGCCGGGAATTTGGACGGCGTGTCGCATTCACTGTAGCAGGCACAGCCTTGACTGCCACCAGCGTGAGCGCTTCGGCGGAAGCGATTGCCGGAATGCTTCCAGTAAGCACTCTGCTGCAAGAACAAGCGGAATCATCACTGCCTGCCGAGGCGCAGGCAGAGGTCGAAGCAAAGCTTCAGCATGTCCTTGGGCAGTATGGGCACCTGCTCTCGGATGACCAGAAAAAACTGATGCGCCGAACCGTAACGTCCCACGTCAGGATGCTCGAAGCCATCCGGCCGATTCCGGTTGGGAATAGTGACGCTCCAGCTACTGTTCTCCAATTGGTTGACGACGAAAATGCGGGGCCAGACCTATCGACAAGTATCAGGCGCAAAAAGACCGCCCCTCCGAAGAGAGAATAGTAGGCATGCTGCCAGAGGATGTACTTTACCTTCCGATCCGAGAGTTGAGCGAGCGCATTCGCGCGCGCAGGCTATCGCCAGTGGAACTTACTCAGAGCTACCTTGAGCGCAGCAAGCAGTTCGGTTCCAAATTCAACGCATACGTAACCCTGACGGTGGAGCTCGCGCTGCAACAAGCGCATGCCGCGGAGAAAGAAATCGCCGCCGGGCATTATCGTGGGCCGCTTCATGGCATTCCCTATGCAGCCAAGGATTTGCTCGCGGTGAAGGGATATCCAACGACGTGGGGTGCGCGTCCATATGCTGAGCAGAAGTTTGATTACGACGCGACCGTGATCGAGCGACTGAGTCGAGCCGGAGCAATTCTCATCGGTAAAGCGGCTATGATCGAGTTGGCAGGCGGGCTGGGCTACGAGAATGCCGATGCGTCGCTGACCGGCCCTTGCAAGAATCCGTGGAATACCGACTACTGGACGTGCGGTTCTTCGAGCGGATCGGGCGCGATTGTTGCCGCCGGCCTGGCCAATTTTGCGCTTGGATCGGATACGCGCGGCTCGATCATATGCCCGTCGACTCTTTGCGGTATTTCCGGGATGCGTCCAAGCTTTGGCCGCGTGAGCCGCTTTGGCGTGATGGCGATTGCATGGTCCATGGACAAAATCGGACCCATGGCGCGTACTGCCGACTGCTGCGGCCTGATTCTTTCCGCGATCGCAGGACACGATAGTAAGGATCACGATTCCTTGCCATCAGCATTGTCTTCGTTCCGCTATGCTGCCGAGAAAAACTCTCGTCCGCTTCGCATCGGTCGCCTTACGAATGTTTTTCCCGACGCAGATCCGTCGCTGCATTCCGCCGTCGACGACGCTTTGAAAGTCTTGGAGAAGGCCGGGGCGAAAGTTTCCGATGTTCAGCTGCCAGAAGGTCCGTTTGAAGAGGCCGCGGAACTGGTCATCTTGATTGAAGCGGCGTCCGCGTTTTCCGAATTAGTGCAATCGGGCCGGTGCGCCGAGCTTGAAGATCCTCTGGGAAAGATCAATGGTTACGCGAGCCTTGAATTCTCAGCTTCCGACTTCCTTCAAATCCAACGGGTTCGCGTCTTTTTGCAGAAGAAGATCGACGCGCTCTTCGATCAATTCGATGTGCTCGCCGCGCCGGGCGAAGATACGGTCGCGATTCCGCTGAAGCCGCCGCCAGAGCGCGCCGAGCGCCGCCCGCGGAATCGCCAGAGGGGCAACAGCATGCAGCCGGATGCAATCTCGAGCCTTTGTGGTTTGCCTGCCGTGACGGTTCCGTGCGCGTTCAACAAGGACAATTTTCCGCTGGGTATTCAATTCATGGCGCGCGCGCTCAACGATGACCGAGTGATCGCGGCGGCGCGGCTCTTTCAAAAACACACGGATTGGCACACCAAACACCCCTCAGTTGCCTAGGTTGCGTTGGCTGGCCTGCTGCTCTCGAGCTGTTCTCGCCCGGTTCCCTCAACGGTCAGGAGTTGAGTCCCTTGCTAAAATCTTCCGGAGAAATGATGGCAGCGTGACGAAAAGTGCGACAGAGCCCATCACGATATCAACAGCAGAAATGTCTTTTCGAGGGACAACCAGATAAGCCGAACTCGAATCAACCTGAGAAAGGGGGGCAGGTGATGCATAAGAAAATTCTGGCCGGCGTCGCGTTTCTGGTCGTGACGGGTCTAGTATGGGCGTCAAACGAGCCTTGGAAGGCGAAGCCCTACCAGCAGTGGGATAAGGCTGACCTCGCAGTCATTCTCAACGATTCCCCCTGGGTCAAAAAGGTCGTTGTGGATGTGAACTGGAAACGTAATGCATCGTCTGGCAGTCAAGCCGGAATGACTGCGACCGACCCAGCGGTCGAGCTCCGCGAGCATGCAGAGATGCAAAAAGGCGGCCCGCCGGATACTTCGCCACCGGACCCAAGCATGAGCTCGGTCGGTTCGGGCGGTGCCACGTCCACGTTACCGAACACGGCGTTCTATATCCGCTGGTACTCATCGCGTGTGATACGCGAAGCGCTCGCGCGCGTAGCCATCATCAGTGGCAAAATATCAGAGGCAGAAGGAGCCAAGCTCCTAGCCGAGCCAGTTACCGATTACGAAATCATCGTCTTCGGCCCCGATATGACGCCCTTTGAAAGTCTCACCGAGGATCAGTTGAAATCCGCGTCCTCTCTTGAGGGGAAGCAATCGAAGCAAAAGGTGGCGGCTGCCTCCGTTCGAGTGAACAAGAGTGCCGACGGCAGAACCAACAGCGTCGTATTTTTCTTTCCTAAAAAGACAGGGAGCGGCGCTGACGTAGCGTCGGCCCAGGAGAAAGGCCTCGAATTCGTCTGCAAATTGAAAGGCCTCGACCTTCACAATTCGTTTGACACCCGCAAGATGGTTGATGGCAAAGGCGCGGATTTCTAAAGAGGCTTCAGTTTCGTCTGCGGGAACACTGTGCCGCTGCGATTCTGAGTCATATGCGAAATTTGACGCCGGAAGACCTCAAACCTGAATTAAGACCGGAGAGCATTCGGTTTTTGCGCGAAGAGCTGCGGGCGCGCGTGGCTCCGCGTCAGCTCCCCGACAAACAGTGCGAGCTTCTGCGCCTCTAGGGCAAAATTGAAAGCGTCAGGTGATTCGCTTTCACCGCTTCGTTGAAGGCGACCGTGTCTTTGGTCGTCAATTCCTCAAACGCCCTGCGCGCGTCGGCAATCTGCTGCTGAAATTCCTTGTTGACCTCAACAGCCTGGTCTGTCGGAGGAAGATCGGCGCCGCTCGACCCTTCGCCCGGCGAACCGTTGAGTAGCGCGCCCAGATAAGTCAATCGTTCATAGAGGCCCATGGGCGCGCGGAACGAATCCTCAGTGCGCCCCGTGAGGGTGGGGTCCACCAATTTCCCTTCCGCGACGACCGCTTTTTGTTCCAGCTCCTTCGCCGCCTTTACCACAGGCGCGTATTTCGTTTCATCTCCCAACATCTTCTGCACGTCTTGCAGTTGTTTGCGCGTCCGCTCGATGTGATTGATCATTTCCGCGACGTCGCTCATTTCGCCGCGGATTTGCAGCAGGAACCGCACTTCGCTTTCGATGTCCTGTTGCGAGCCGAGCGTGTGGGGATCGGGGAGCACGTCCAGCGGCGCGGTGAATTCCTTTCCATCGACCGTCAGCTTTACGGTGTATTTCCCCGGCACCGCGCGCGGCGCTCCGTCAAAGTGAGCCCAGCTTACAACCGGACGAAAGCCCGTCTTTGGAATTTCCACCCACGCCTCGCCCGGCGGGCTGGTGCGCAGTTTCACGGGTGTGGCCGGATCGTATCTTAGATCCCACCACACGCGATTAACGCCTGGTTTCGCGCCATCCTTGACTTCGATTGTTCGAACTGTCTTTCCGTCGGCGCTCGCAATCGTAATTTGTATTTTCTTTGCGCCGGTCTTCACATAAAAATTAATGTCGGCACCGTAGGCCGGATTCTGGCCCATAACCTGGCTGCCCACATCGCTCTCTCGCGAGTTATCGAACGTCCGGAAACGATACGCGGCCCGCGGCTTGAAAAGGTATGCCGCTGAATTCTGAGACGCGTCATAATCGCGCAGCGGCGTGACATCATCGAGAATCCAGATTCCTCGTCCATACGTCGCCACTACAAGGTCGTTGAATTGCGGCTGTACCGTCAGCCAGTAGACGGGCGCCGGAGGCATATTGTTGCGCAGCGCCGTCCAATGTCCGCCGTCGTCCCACGACACGTAGACCGAATTATCCGTTCCGAGATACAGCATTCCCTTGCGCACCGGATCTTCAATGATGCAGTGGGCACTACTGTTCACCGATTTCGGAACTCCGTCGCTGATCAGCCGCCACGACTGTCCGTAATCTGACGTTTTATAAACATAGGGACCATAGTTGCCAACCTGCTCGAAGTTCACGGCAACGTACGCCGTGCCCGCGTTGAAGCGCGACGGCTCTATATTCTCGACTGTTCCCCACGGCGGCAGATTCGGAATGTTCTTCGTCACATTCGTCCAGTTTTTTCCGCCATCGCGCGTGATGTTCACCTGACCATCGTTGCTTCCTGTCCAAATCAGTCCATCGGTCAGGGGCGATTCCGCGATGGCGTAAAGCGTCGACCCGTCAAACGTCATCAAGTTGTCCGCGGCAATTCCGCCGGAACTTTTCTGGTGATTTTTGTCATTCGTGGTCAGATCGGGACTAATGACGCGCCAGCTCTGCCCTCCGTTCACCGTCTCATGAACATACTGGCTGCCAACATAAACGCGATTGTGATCGTGCGGGGAAACGTCGATCGGAAAAGTCCAGTGCCAGCGGTATTTAACATCCGCGGGAGCCCAGCCATAGGTCGCGTCGGGCCACACGGTCACGCTGCGGGCCTGGCCGGTGCGCAAGTCCATGCGCGTCAGCTCGCCGTCGTAGCACGCCGACCAAATAATGTTATTGTCGGCCGGATCGGGAATCGTGAATCCGCTCTCGCACCCGCCGACGTGCGTCCACTCACCCGTAGAGATGCCTCCGCCGAAGAATCCGCCGGAACCTTCCAAGTCATTGCTCGGGCCGCGGAACGACGTCCCATCCTGACGGTTCGTGTAAACGAAATAAGGAATCCGGTTGTCCGTGTAAACGTGATAAAGCTGCGCGATAGGCAGCTGCACGTGCCTATACGTCTTCCCGCCATTCAAGCTGATGGAGGCTCCGGCGTCATTTGCGACCATCACGCGCTGTGGATTGAGCGGATCAAACCACACATCGTGGTTGTCACCGCCGGCGGACCCGAGTCCGCTGGGATTTCCTTCGGTGCTTTCCGGACCGGCTCCGGGCAGTGAAACCGTATGGCCGCCATCGAGCGAAACGCTGAAGCCGACCGAAACGAAAAACAGCAGATTTTCATCATCGGGAGCGATTCCAAAGCGCACATAATATGGCGCTCGCTCCGCCAGCACATGCTGCTGATTCACCAGCGTCCAGGTCTTTCCCGCGTCGTCGGACCGATACAGGCTAGGTGTTTTCTCTTCAATCAGTGCGTAGACGCGATCCGAATCGTTCGGCGCCACGCCGACGCCAACTTTTCCGACCGGTTGATTCGCGTCGGGCAGCCCATGTCCGGAAAGTTTTTTCCAAGTGTCGCCACCATCGTGCGACACGTAGACGCCGCCGCCCGTCCCTCCGCTATCCAGATCCCATGTCCGAATGTTCACCTGCCACATTCCGGCGAAAAGCGTCTGGGGATCGTGGCCGTCCATCGAAATGTCGGAACAGCCCGTGTCCTCATTCGCAAAGAGCACCTGCTTCCAGGTCTCGCCACCGTCCATTGTGCGATAAATGCCCCGTTCCTTCTGCGGGCGGTACGTTTGCCCCAACGCGCAAGCGAACACAATATTCGGATTGTGCGGATTGACAACCACGCGGCCGATACGCCCCGTCAGTTCGAGGCCCATGTGCTGCCATGTTCGTCCGCTGTCCGTCGACTTATAAATTCCGTCGCCCATCGGATAATCAGGACGTATCAGAAACGGCTCGCCCGTCCCGGCCCAGATAATGTTGTGCGCCGACGGTGCAATCGCCAGCGAGCCAATTGCTGCCACGTCCTGCTTGTCGAAAATCGGCTTCCAATTCACTCCGCCGTCCGTCGTCTTGAATATCCCGCCCGCCGCGGCGCCCACATACACCACAGCTGGATTCCCGGGCTCACCCACAATGGCGTCGGCGCGATTTCCGACAGGGCCTACAAATCGGTATTCAAGTTGCGCCAAGGGGTTCGGCGTCCCGGAAGGAGCTACACTCTGCGCTCGCACCACCGAAGGAAAACTGATCGCGCCGGCAGCCAGGCACACCGCGAGCCAAACGAAGTTCCGCAAAATTTTCCAAGCGATCATGTCAAACCTCCGCTCAAGAACCGGTGAATCTACCACGGGTTCAACCCGCACGCATAGAAAAGCTGGCGAAGCCCAGCGGAAATGACGGGTTCTGCGGACGCCGACATCGCTGGCTGGCATGTTATGAACCAAGAAGCTGCCGGTTCGAAAAATCTGTCAAGCGGCGTCTCGTAGCGCGATTGCGCCGTGAACGAAAGCAGGCCGGCTTCGCCTCATTTCGTGCGTGCCAGTATGGAGGCGAAGAATTTGTATTGTCGGCGCGTGCGAAAGATAGGCGAGAGTGGTCAGATGCTATTGCGAAGCGACAAGGCGAAGGGGCAACCGACTTTACCCCTTGTGGATGAGAAGCTAGCAATTCACCGCAAGACCCAGTCAACTGGATCGCCGTCGAAGTGGAATCCACAGGTCTGCCCTGGGGTGTCAGGCCATTCGTTGTGGATCATGCGTGCTTTGCCGACAACATGCTGGCCAGCGGACATTAGAAAGACTTCGACGACGGCGTCCTTCTTCAATGATGCGTCGCAGCCGCAAAGAAAACCATGTGCGCTGACATTCTCCGTGGCTGTCAGCAGGTCGATGGGTTTGCCTTTCGTGTCAGTGCCCTTGAGTTTGAGGATGACGCGCAATTTGACGCGCGCTTCCGAGCGCCGATCCACACGCGTGCCCCCGATGACAGAAGCGAGGCGACTCTCCAGCGCCTCGAAGTCGACGGGCTTCTGAAAATAGCCCTTCGCGCCCAGATTCTTGCAGAAGTCTCGATACTGTTGCGCGGATTCGCCCGAGACAATAAAAATCGGGATCATCTGCGTGAAGCTCATGGATGAGAGCGCTTGACACACTTCAAAGCCGGAATATCTCGGCATCATTAAGTCCAGCAGAATTGCGTCAGGTTTCTGTTGAAGCGCCAGAGCCAGCGCCTCTTCGGGCGAGCTCGTGTCGATAATCTCGTAGGAGTCTTTTAGTCGGTACCGAAGCACTTTTCGCACAGCATCATCGTCATCGACAATTAACAGTCGTGGCATTTCTGCTCCTGTAGAAAATTCGACCGGCACATCGCGGCTAGCGTCCTGCGAGGACAGAAAAAGATAAGACCTCGTCGACGCGTGCGATTAGAGCGTCACCGGTAAACGGCTTGCGAAGAAACGAAATTCCGGACTGCAAAACGCCATGCGTGGCTACGTCTCCGTCGGTATAGCCAGACATGTAAATGACCTTGATCCCTGGACGAAGCGTTGTTAGTTCGTCCGCCAGCGCGCGGCCGCTCATGCCGGGCATGACCACGTCGGTGAGAAGCAAATCGATTGGTGATTCAGTTCTCTTGGCCACTTCGAGCGCTTCCGAAGCATCGCCGGCTTCCAGCACCATGTGGCCAGCCTGCTGGAGCGTGTTGCGTGTCAGTTTGCGCAGAGAGTGTTCGTCTTCGACAAGAAGGATCGTGTGCGAGCGTTGTCGTCGCCCAAAAGTCCTGCGCTCCGGGACCACATCGCGCACTTCTTCCACGCGGGGCAGATACACTTTGAACGAGGCTCCCTTTCCCACTTCGCTTTCCACCCAAATATAGCCCCCACTCTGTTTTATGACTCCGTAAACTGTTGCCAAGCCCAAACCGGTGCCCTTCCCCTGTTCCTTCGTCGTGAAGAATGGCTCGAAGATATGAGACTGAAGCTCCGCGCTCATCCCGCAGCCCGTGTCCGCTACTCTGAGTAGCACGTAGTGCCCGGGAATGACGTAGCGGTAACGATTTGCATCACCTTCCGTTAGCTCGGCGTTCAGCGTTTCGATGATTAGCTCGCCGCCTTTGGGCATGGCATCCCGCGCATTCACCGCCAAATTCAAAATCACCTGATCAATCTGGCCGCGATCGGCCTTGACCATCCCAAGATCTTCGCTCAAGAAAATCTTCAATGCGATATCTTCGCCGATCAGGCGGCGCAGCATCTTCTGTACTTCGGAGACAACCATATTGAGATCGACAACCTTCGGTTCAAGAACCTGCTTGCGGCTGAATGCCAGCAATTGCTGCGTTAGCGCTGCGGCGCGGTTGCCGGCATTCTGAATTTCCTCAATGGCTTCACGGAAAGGATGGTCGGCGCCTATCTGCTTCTGCAAGGCTTCGCTATAGCCAATAATCACGCCGAGAAGATTATTGAAATCGTGGGCCACGCCGCCGGAAAGACGGCCGATCGCTTCGAGTTTCTGCGAAAGATAAAGTTGTTCTTCGAGTTGCTTTCGCTCGGTGATATCGCGATTGACAATGACCATCTTCTTCCCGGCGCTGCCTTGGTTCTGGACGAGGTTGGCCGTCGATTCGACAACCAGCCAGCTGTCGTCTTTACGCCGGATGCGATATTCGACTCGGCGGCCTATTCCCGACCTGCGGGCTTCGTTGGTTGCGGAGGCAACGAGCGCACGATCATCGGGATGAATATGTTCATAGAATGTGGTTTGGTGAAGCTCTTCGTCCGAATAGCCAAGCAGCTTCTTATACGACGGGCTGCTATAGAGGCGCTTCCCATCCGCGTCAACCAAGGCGATCATGTCGGCTGCGTTTTCCCCGATCAGACGAAACAATTCTTCGCGCTCGCGGACGCGCTGCCGAAATCTGTAAATCTGAAATTGCTGAAAGACCACATACACGTCAAACAGAAGAACTAGTCCGAGGAGGGCGTGGACTGCCAGATTAGGGTCTACGGGAAAGTACCAACCAGCTCCGGGATTAAGTACCGGTAGTGCGAATGAGATGATCCCCACTGTCAAAAGGATCGTGACAATGATGCCCGAAGAGAAAAGCCACCATTGTCGGCGCTCGACGTGCCGCACGGTCGTGTCGATCGGAGCCGCAGCGCCATCGCTCATCGCTTCTCCGGTTTCACAACGCTCGATTCTGCCAGGTTTTAGCCTCCCAAGAAGGGATCCAGACGCACCAGAAGAATGCGGAATCAGCTGCCAACTCAATCTTCACTGAGAGGCCCTCTCTTCGACTAGAAAGCGGAATCCTGCTTTCTTTCCTAAGCAGGATTCTGGAAACTGTTGTCGCGAATCACGTCATGCGGAGCTGAATCGAGGCGAAAAGAACCGCTCAAAGTAGCGGATGAACGGATCATACAAGCGCGAGTACTGCGTTATTTGAGTGGCGCAGCAATTGGTTGCTTCCGCGCTTGCTTGTTTTCGTACAGCTGTTTGTCGGCGTAATGAAAGAGGTCTTCGGGCCGATCTCCGTCCTGGCATTCCGCCGCGCCGTTCGAGAAGGTCACGGGAAGAAGATTCGCGCCGCATTGCACTTGAATCGATTCCAAGCGGCGAAGGATGGCGGGGAGATGAGAAGTATTGCAATCGGCGAGCAGAAGAATAAATTCATCGCCGCCCAAACGCGCCGCTAAATCGCCTTCCCGAATGACTTCGGCAAGGCGATCGGCAAAGCCTTTGAGAACCGCGTCGCCAGCAAGATGACCGAAGCGGTCATTCACCTGTTTAAAATTGTCGAGATCAAAAAGCACAAGCGTCAGGGGATAGCCGCGGCGGCGGGCGCGGGCCATTTCTGCCTTGAGGTGGCGCTCGGCGAATCGGCGGTTGTAAAGACCCGTCAGCGGATCAACCAAGGCTAGATTCCGCCAGAGTGAAGACTGAAATTGTCGTTCGGCAAGCTCAAGGCGAAGCCTATTGATGAGGAATTTCTCGTATGTGAGGTAGCCAATAAACAGCAGAATCATGCCCACCAGGCCCAAAATAGTCTTGAACGCACTGGAGCCTAACGGAGACTGCCTGTCCGCCAAGATGGCTGGAAAGGAGAGTGAAACGATACCGGCCGTCAGCAGCAGATTAACGACGACAGAAGAGCCCCACATCCACCAATCCCGCTTACGAAGCTCGCGCAAACGGTCGGAGTAGTCCCAGGGACGAAATGTCACGTTCTTCGGGTCGACTTCTAAGTTGTCCATACCCATGCAGCTCAAGCCCTCCAATCAACAGACAAATCCAACGTGCTCCAAAGCGGACTTTGAAACCCTCTGCGCACTGCTTGAAACAGGCCCTCAAGTCCGTAAGTTCACTAATTAGAACGAATAGTACCTTAGACCCATTGCCAGGTCGATCTCACTGCACCACACTGGTGCACATGATTGCAGCGCTCATTTGCGTGATGTCGCTCGCGGCATTACTTCAGTTTGGTATCTCCCAATGGAGATCGATCTGGATCACTATCGCCGCGCAGCCGCTTTCGAGTGCGCTTGAGAGCGCGACGGGTGTCGCCAATGCCGAGATTTGTGCGGAGCATTTCGAGATGCTGACCCGCGCATCGGAGGAATTGGGACGTTCGTTGCACGAAAGCAATCTGTGGATGAAAGAAGTCGTCATATATTATCAAGCGTTGCGCGCGTTCCGGAAAGTGAGCGGGAAAGCCCTTCCGTCGATATCCAATTGGGCAAATCGGGAACTGATGGAATGCGCAAAGTTTGCGGCAGCGATGCTGGACCGCCGCTTGAATAACTCACTCGCTTACGGGTCCGCGGACCAGAATTCGTAGTTCGCACGTCCCCACGATTTAAACCTTCAATTCACAACTCCGGCGTGAAAACTTCCCTATGATAAGCTTGGCGATGCCGTGCTCACGCGGGCGCAGGTATAGTGACCCTGCGTGCTCTGGTGATGTCGAACAGTTGCTTGACGCTTTGCTTTGCAAGCAGGCATTCTGATCGGGGGTTCCATGGTAGCTCCGTCCAACAGGGGGATGACCGTGCGCGCCGGCGAACGATTGAAGAACCTGCGGAATCAGCTCGGAATCACGACGCGAGAAGTTGAAGAGTTTAGCCGAAAGATAGCGCAGGATGAGGGCAATGAGTATTTTCAAATCTCGAATGCTTGGTTGACGCAGATAGAAAACACTGATGCCATTCCGAGCATTCACAAGCTTTTTAGTCTCAGCATTATTTATCGGACGGGCTTCAATGAACTTTTAACCCTCTTCGGCGTGGATCTGGCAAAAATTTTCGGATATCAATTCTCGTTGCCCTTGGAAAAGACTCATATTGTAAAGCTCGAAATTCCCGACGAATCTCGGCCCGTTATGTTTCCCGTCCGCTTCGACCGCGGCTTCAATATCGAGCGAAGCAGTCTGTTGTCCCGCATGGTGGAGATCTGGGGCGAAGTGCCTATACCCATTATTCAGAGCCTCGATCTTCGGCACAGTTTATACGGGTACATAGGACAAAAGGACTTCACTCTTTACCCATTATTGCGGCCGGGCTCGTTCGTTCAGATTGACGGTGAAAAAAATGAAATTCATCCCGGTCCATGGCGGACCGAGCTGGATCGGCCGATTTATTTTATCGAGCTTCGCGACGGCTATGCATGCTCCTGGTGCGAGCTGCTAAATGGGAAGCTTACCCTTATTCCGCACCCTCTTTCCCCGTGTTCAACGCAGCAGGTGGCGTGGCCCGAGGAAGCCGAGATTGTGGGGCAGGTTACGGCTGTAGCCATGCGGCTGGTGAACTATTCCGAGGATTACTCTCGCGGTGTCTCAAAATTGCCAAAGCGATCTTGACATTTGAATTGAACAGCTGCGCGGAAATCGGATCTGACGCCAACGGGATCGCCACTCGATAGGGCTCAGCTTTTTCCCAAAAATCGATAAACTCGTCGGCTTGCGCGCAGCCAGAACTAACATAGAGCTCGAATTGCACCAGCAGATCCTCGATTGACAACCGCACCAGGTCTTGGAAGACGTCGTTGTGGCATTCCTGAAGGGCGCGCGCGGCAAACTCTTGCGTATATATGTGCGACAGGCCCTCATGGTAATACCTCCCGGTGTTGTAATCGCGCGTGGCGGCGAGGTAAACCAACCTCGCAATATCGCCGGGCAGTCCTGGCAAGGTGTGTTTCTTTAGATCGGCAATCGCAGCTTGAGTTCCTATCTGTTTGGCCATGAATAAACCCTAAGTTTGCTCACTGTGTCGGCGGAGGCGCGCTTGCTGGTGTCGAAAACTGTGTAGCACCAAGCAGCTTATCCGATACTCCGCATAGTTGTGCAGTGACGCCGACCACATAACCCATCATGAGCCGGATTTGGAACGGACCACGAATGTAAGAAAGCCCCAAGATTAGCTCGCACAGGACCAGAAACCTGACGTAGTGGAGTCCTAGCTTGATCTCAAGTGCGGGCCGGAGATTAATGTTCTCACGGACCGCAGCCGCGTGATAGCTCATCAGCTGCCCCACTTGCCGGCGGGTATGCCGCAGCCAAGAGATCGCCAACGCCCGGCGTTCCTGCTCAAATAACCTGAGGGTTTCGGTCGGCGATTCCTTGCGGACGAAAGCGAGGTCGCGCGGATCGAGCACCCTTTCGATGAGATCCGCCGACGGCAATTCCAGCCGCAAAGCCTTCGACGTCTCCGCCGTGGAAGGCCGTGCGTCGGTGGCAAACGAACGTTCGCTGAAGAGCCAATAGGCCAGGATCCCCAGAAGCAGCACACCGACCACGATCGAAAATAGAGCTGGAATCACGGGCGAACTGTCCTTGTTAGAAAGGCGAATGCGCGCGAGAGTTGCGTTCTGGTTTGATGCAAAAGAAGATCGTAGTTCTGCTCGATGCTGGGCACCGTATCGACAATTGGTTCAGGGGCTTGCGACCAGAGCGCCAGCGTCCAGAGACCAAGGCAAATCAGGTAGATGACGGGTTCCATTTTGCTCACGAAAATCCCGACCGTTTTTCCCGACTGAGTATAGGCCGTAAGTTCGACCACTCGCACTCCTACGTAAAGCGTGTAACCAACTATGATGCCCCGAAGGTTTTTGCCAATCGGAATATGATAGAAGCTTACGATGCCAAGGAACACGCCAAGCAGTATTGCTTGCAGGGTACGCAGGTCGCGTTCGAGAAGGGCTGCCGACGACGCCAGCGGATTTGCGGCTCCGCCAAATAGCTCGACGAACGCTCTCGCCGCAACCAAGAAAAGTAGTCCCACCAATCCGACCCGGATGAAACGCGCCACGCCAGGAAATCTTGCCAATGATCGACCGTAGATCTCAAGAATCACTAGGTAACCCAGAATTGCGGTCAGCATCGTTGAGGACCAATAAAATGAACCATAGAATCCTGGCAGATTTCTGTATATGGGTATTGCGAACAAATCCGAAACGAGGACACAACTCAGGTAACAGTAAAAAGCAGGGAACCTTCGAAACAGCTCCGGTATCGAACGAACCACGAGAAGGATCTCCGCCAACATGCAGGCCCACCAGATCAGTTGGTCAATGATGTGTGCCACTTTGCTTGTTGCCGATATTAGCACAAAAAAAAGAGGGAAGGCGGTTGGACCTTCCCCCTCGTCAATCATCTACAGTGCGCTACAAGAACTTTGCTTGCTGATTCGCCGTGTCCCGCGAGGGACTCGGCTACACCGAGAATGCTGGTATGGTCGGTATAGCCGGCGGAGGCATTGGTTTTCCCCCGTCGGCCGTGAGGATTGAAACCGATGAAGCCGAAGCCCCGGGTACTATCGGCGGCGGTGGTGGCATTGGTTTTCCTCCGTCGGCCGTGAGGATTGAAACCGATGAAGCCGAAGCTCCAGGCACTATCGGCGGCGGCGGCGGCATTGGTTTGCCTCCATCGGCGAGCACCGCATTGGCCCGGCTTGGAGAAAGCGCGGAATGGTGCGTAGTCGGGCCTAGTGAAACAGCTACCAACGCGAACACAACGAACAAACTCATCTTCCGGAAATTCATATTGCCTCCTAATTTTGGTAAATGGGTCATACCGAA
>DATNDO010000059.1:0-18303 GCA_035606955.1 Candidatus Angelobacter sp. | reverse complement strand
GCGCGTTATGACAAACGTCGCGTGCGAAAGCTGCTGGCGGATCCTGGAATCATACGCAACCGGTTGAAAATTGCGGCGACGATTCAAAATGCAAAGGCTTTTCTGGCTGTGCAGCAGGAATTTGGCAGCTTCGACGTGTATTTGTGGCGATTCGTCGATGGACGTCCGCTGAAGAATGCGCGACCCGGCCGCCGAGTGCCGGCGCGGACGCGAGAATCGGATGCGTTGAGCAAAGACCTGCAGAAGCGCGGGTTTAAGTTTGTCGGCTCGACGATTTGCTATGCGATGATGCAGGCGGTGGGAATGGCGAACGATCACAGCGTGGAGTGTTTCCGGCACGGCGAAATTGGCTGAACGCAAATGCACGGCTTGTTTTCCCGTCGACCCAAGCGTAGGATTGTGGGTTCTGCACGGGCTGCAAACTCCTCCCAGAATGCTTTCCGAGATGGAATGGAGAGGGCAGAGTGCGGCCCGGCCAATGGAAAGGTGAGAGACGAACGGATGAAAGCGATTGCAGTAGTTGGCGCGCAATGGGGCGACGAAGGCAAGGGGAAGGTGGTCGACTTCCTGGCTGGGTCGTTTGACTACAGCGCGCGATATGGCGGCGGGCACAATGCCGGGCACACGGTCATCATCGGCGACAATCGCTATGTGCTGCAGTTGATTCCGTGCGGGATTTTGCGGCCGGGGAAGAAGGCGATTATCGGCTCGGGAGTAGTGGTGGATCCGGCGGCGCTGGTGGCGGAACTGGAGAGCTTGAGCAAAGGCGGCGTCAACGTTCAAGGGCGTCTGTTTTTGAGCAATCGCGCGCACCTGATTTTTCCATTCCATCGCGAACTCGAAAAATCGGCGGAAGCGGCGCTTGGGCCGCACAAGATTGGTACGACTTCGCGCGGAATCGGGCCAGCATATGAAGATAAAATGGCGCGGCGCGGGCTGCGCGTCTGCGATTTGGTCGGGGGAGAAAGATTCCAGAGGAAACTCGAACGCGACATCGAGGAGAAGGACGCGTTTAGCCGCGCGGCGTACGGACAGGCGTTGGATACCACCGGGATTCTCGAGCTGTACCGCGAGCTTGCGGACAAAATTCGCGGATTCGTGACGGATACTTCGGCGCTGGTGAATCGCGCGCTTGCGGAAGGGAAGTCGATTTTATTCGAGGGCGCGCAAGGGACGATGCTGGACATCGACCACGGAACGTATCCGTTCGTAACGTCTTCGAGCGCAATCGCAGGCGGCGCGTGCACGGGATTGGGAGTTGCGCCGACGCGAGTTACCGGAGTGATTGGCGTGACGAAGGCTTACACGACGCGCGTGGGCGGCGGTCCGTTTCCAACGGAGATGCCGGACCTGGACGCAAAAGCCGTACGCGACCGCGGAAATGAATATGGCGCAGTGACGGGGCGGCCGCGGCGATGCGGCTGGCTCGACCTGGTGATGTTGCGCTACGCCGTGCAAGTCAACGGAATCGATTCGCTGGTGGTGACGAAGCTCGACGTGTTCGACACACAGGCAGAAATTCAAGTGTGCGTCGGCTATCGGTATAAAGGCTCGAAGCTTGACGAGATGCCCGCGGAAGTGGAAGTGCTCGCCGAAGTGACGCCAGAATACAAGACGCTGCCGGGTTGGCAGAAACCCACGGAGCATGTCCGCGAAGCGCATGATTTGCCAGAGGCGGCGCGCGACTACATGAAATTCATTTCCGATTCGTTGGGCGCCGAAATTGGGATGATTTCAACGGGGCCCGAGCGCGACGCTACGATTATCCCTCCCGGAACGAAACTCGCTTCGTGGTTGTGAGCCTGCATGTTGTCCTATGAGGACGCAAGGCTGAAGGTTATCGAAGTCATAGCAGGCCTGCGTCGAATTCCTGTACGCGAAAAGCTAAAACTTGCAAATTCGTTGGGGCGGATTCTTGCGGGCGAAATTGCCGCGGACCGGGATTATCCACCGTTTGACCGCGCGATGCGTGACGGATTCGCCGTGCGCGCAGCGGATTGCCGCGAAGCAGGCGCGAAATTGCGAGTCATTGGCGAAAATCGCGCAGGGGGCGAGTTCGCGAAGACAGTAGGCGCTGGCGAATGCTTGCAGATTATGACTGGCGCGGCGGTGCCGCAAGGCGCGGATGCCGTGGTGATGATTGAGCACACGCGAACGGGCGCGCGAGAAAATGAAGTGACGATTGAGCGTGCGGCGGAGGCGGGCATGAACATTGCCCCGCGCGGATCGGAATCTCGTGCGGGAGATGTGTTACTGCACGCGAAAACGCTAATGGGCTACGCGGAAATTGCGATTGCGGGGCAGGTGGGCTGCGCGGAATTGGAAGTCTATCGCAAGCCGCGCGTCGCGATTCTCTCGACTGGCGATGAAGTGGTGGCCGTGGATGCGCAGCCGGGTCCGTTTGAGATTCGCAACAGCAACAGCGTTTCGCTGGCGGCACAGGTAGAGCTTGCGGGAGGCGAAGCTGTGTTGCTGGGAAATGCGCCGGATCGCGTCGACGAGCTCCGAAAAATGATTGACCGCGGGCTGCAAGAAGATGCGCTGGTGCTAAGCGGCGGCGTGTCGATGGGGAAGTACGATTTGGTTGAGGATGTTCTGCGGGCGCTCGGTGCGGAATTCTTTTTCGACGCGCTGGCGATTCGCCCGGGACGGCCGGCGGTGTTTGGAATTTGCAATGGCAAGCCGGTGTTTGGATTGCCGGGGAACCCCGTGTCGACGATGGTGACGTTTGAGCTGCTCGCGGTTCCCGCGATCGATATTCTGAGCGGCGGCGAGGCGCGGCCTTTGCCTTTGCTGAAGGCAAAATTGTCGAGAGGAATTGAGCAGAAGGCGGCGCTGACGCATTTCCTGCCGGCGGTGCTCGACTGGGCGAATGGAGAAGCAACAGTAAGTGGGCTGTCGTGGCAAGGCTCGGGAGATATTGCGACTTTGGCGCGCGGCAATTGCTTTCTGGTGGTACACCAATCGAAATTGAAACTCGCGCCGGGCGAATGGGTGGACGTCATGCCACGGCGAGGGCTATTGTAGAGATGCGATGAAACAGGCGCTTTCACATTACGATTCCGAGGGGCGCGTTCGCATGGTGGACGTGACGGCGAAGTCCGCGACGGAGCGGACGGCTGTGGCGCGGGGATTTGTGAAAATCGGCAGGGCTGCGCTGGCGAAAGTGCGGCGGATGAAAACGCCGAAAGGGAATCCGCTTGAGATTGCGCGAATCGCGGGAATCGCGGCGGCGAAGCGCACGGCCGAGCTGATTCCTCTTTGTCATCCGCTGCTTTTGACGCACATAGATGTTGCGACCGAGCTATGTCAGAATGGAGTTGAAATTGTATCGCGAGTGACGGCGACAGGGCCCACGGGTGTGGAAATGGAGGCGCTGACGGCGACGGCTGTGGCGGCGTTGACGCTTTACGATATGTGTAAAGCGCTGGATCGAAGCATGGAGATTTCGGGAATTTATCTGGTGGAAAAGGCGGGAGGACGGAGCGGCCATTACGTTCGGCGGCGCTCCGAACGCACGCGGCGATGAAAGACGTCAAGGTTCTGGTGGTGGACGACAACAAACTTGTGCTGGACCTGATCGTCAAGGGTCTGGAGCCGCACTGCGAAGTGCGCACCGCCCGCGACGGCGCGGATGCGCTGCTGAAAATAGTGGACGAGCCGACGGACCTGGTGCTGTGCGATTACCGCATGCCGGGGCTCGACGGGCGACAGCTCTTCGAGAAGCTGCGGGAACGATTCGCGTCGCGGCCCATCCCATTTATTTTTCTGGCGAATCGCAGCGACATCGAGGAAAAACTGCGCCCGATGGTCGAGGGCGTGGAAGAGTTCATCACCAAGCCGTTTTTTGCGCACGAATTGGTGCGCCGCGCGAAAAAAGTGATCGACCGCTTGCAGCTCGAGAAATTGCAGAAGGCTTCCGTGCGGCCAGGCGTGATTCAGGGACGTCTGGAGGAAATGAGCATGCTGGACCTGATGCAGTCGATCGAGATGGGACAGAAAACTTGCAAGCTGACAGTGCGCAACGGCGGGAATACTTGCTTGATTTATTTTGCAAGCGGGCAATGCCAGGACGCGAAACTCGGGAAGGTCGAAGGCGAATCGGCCGTTTACGAAGCGGTGCGATGGGCCGCAGGCGAATTCGAGATTGATTTTAATTCCGCGCCCTCGCGCACGACGATTGAGCGCTCGACTACTGGATTGCTGATGGAGGCGCTGCGGCTGATCGACGAGAGCCAGCAGGCTGTTCCTGAAGGCCAGCCGGATACGGCGGGAAATTAGCGCGACGACGCCGACTGCGTACGTTTAGATTTGATCTGATCAATCCGCGATGCGCGTTTCCATAATCACAATCAGCGATTCGGTTTCCACGGGCCATCGCGAGGATGGTTCGGGCAAGGTGCTCGCGCAGCGATGCCGTGATCTGGGATGGGAACTGATTTCGACGTCAATTGTGCCGGACGAGGAAGGCCGGATCCGCGCGGAGCTTCTGGCGTTGGCGGATGCGGGGAAGAGCGACGTGATTTTGACGACGGGCGGGACAGGGCTCGGTCCGCGAGACGTGACGCCCGAAGCGACAGCGTCAGTAGCGAGTCGACTGGTGCCGGGGCTCGCGGAGCGGATGCGGCAAGTCGGCGCAGCGAAAAATGCAAATGCAGTGCTTTCACGTTCGATTGTGGCGATTCGCGGCGCGACGCTGATTGTGAACTTGCCAGGCAGCCCGCGCGGGGCCGTCGAGTCGCTTGGCGCGATTGCGGAATTGCTGCCGCACGCGATTTCCGTGCTGCACGGCGCGCGGCATGATTGATTGCGCATGCTACTAGGGATCAATCTGAGCCATGGATCCGAACTCACGCCGAAAAGATTTCGGCACACTGGCGAAACAAATCGTCATTGCTTCGCAACTACCCCTGACGTTGGTGGGACCAATGTTTCTGGGGGGCGCAGCGGGCTATCTGTTGGATCGATGGCTTCATACGAAATTCGCGTTAATGATTATCCTGGGATTTGTCGGATTTGGCATTGGGCTGCGCGAGGTCTTGCGATTCGCGAGCGCAGAGGACAAAAAGAATGACGAATGATGCAGAGTTTGCCGCGATAGAGCGCCGGATCGAACGCTTTTTGGTGGTCCTGGGCGCGGCGATGACGCTCGGCTCGGCAATTGGCTGGGGACTGCGCGCGGCGGAAGCGTGTGCCATAGGCACGGCGCTTTGCTGGTTGAACTTCCGCTGGTTGCGGCAAGGGGCAACAGCGTTGATGCGTCTGGGAGTGGCGCAGGCGGGCGCGGAGCAGGTACATGTGCCTCGTAGCGTGCATGCGAAATTCTTCGGACGGCTCGCGTTGCTGCTGGTAATTGCGTATGTTATTCTCATTTGGTTGCGGTTGCCTGCAATTGCGTTTCTGTGCGGCTTGGTGGCCGTGATTCCGGCGATTCTGCTGGAACTGGCATATGAAGTAAAGCACGGCCAGCACCGATGGAACGCATCCTGATTTCGAAGCATTAAAACCCAAGCAGTTGAACATGTCGCAGGAGATTCATGGGCGAAGAGCAGGTTCTGGCGGTAACGAAGCTCGTTAACTGGCTATTTGCGAAGCCGGTGCTAGGCCTTTTTGCGGTGTTGCATCTGCAGCCTTCGAATTTGCAGTATCCTATCCCGAACTTCTTTGCTATGGAATTGGTGGTTTTCCTCTTCGCGATTATTTTCTTTTTGTGGCTGCGTGCGCGAATGTCGGTGGAGCGTCCTGGCACCACGCAGCAGTGCATGGAATTTTTCCTGTCGAATCCGATGGGCGTGGGCGTTAAAGACTTGCTCGATGACATCATTGGGCACGGCTCCGCGAGGCACCTCGCAATTATTGGAAGCATTGCAATGTTCGTACTTCTGAGTAATTTTGCCAGTCTCGTGCCAGGTTTTATGTCGCCCACCGCAGAAAAGACGGTGCCATTGGCGTGCGCTGTTGTCGTTTTTCTGTATTATCACTGGCAGGGATTGATGCACCACGGCCCGATCGGATACGGCAAGACATTCTTGGGTCCTGTAAAGGCTATTTCACCGGGCATGGTTTTGGTCGAAACGGTGAGCCACTTAGGGCGCCTACTATCACTCACCGTCCGGCTTTGGGCCAACATGCTCGTAGGTGAGTTGCTCTATTTGTTGTTTCTGGGAATCACTATCACGTTGGTTTTGTTTGTGGGGAAACACAATGTTTTGGGGTACGGCTTAGGGTTTTTGCCGATAGGTATTCCGCTACTTTTTATCGTGCTTCACGCGTTTGAATCCATTTTGCAGGCTTTCATTTTCACGATTCTTCCCATCGTGTATCTTGCGTTCGCGGTTGCAGAGGAGCATTAATTCGGAATTATGCGCTGGCAGTGTGAGCCCGGCTGCTCGGTGTCCGGGAACCACCTCCTGACGGCTAATTCATAACGAAGGAGAACACAGTGAGGAAAATGGTTTGGTTGTTTTCGGCGGTATCCGCGCTTTGCATCTTCGCGCCTGCTGCATTCGCGCAGGCGAGTCCAGCAGGGATCGCACCAGCCACTAACTGGATTGCGTTCGCGGCAGCGATTGGACTTGGAATCGCGGCTGCGGGATGTGGGATAGGTCAAGGAAAGGCCACGGCTTCGGCTTGCGAGGGAATTGCTCGCAATCCAGGCGCTGGCGGTCCTCTTCGAATTGCCTTTATTCTCGGCCTTGTGTTCATCGAATCACTCACGCTCTATATGTTCGCCGTGGTCCTGATCGAAGTGTTCAAGTCCTGACCTTTAACGGGGTGTTTTTTCAGCCCGAGGGCTCGCGCGATGCGAGCCTTCGGGCTTTTTGTTTTTATGACCGCGCACACTTCGCGGGAGAGACGACTGTGATTCGATAGCGCTTCTAGCGCAGCGAGCGGGCGGAGGCGAGGGCGAGTTCCATGATGCGGTTGGGCAGGACGCCAAAGTAAATGGTGGCGGCGGCCGTGATGAGCAGGACGATGAACATTGGCGCGTGCATGGGCGTGGGCGCCCATTCTTTATTCGATTCGTGAAAGTACATCGCAACAATAACCTTCAAATAATAATATGCGCCAATGACGCTGTTGATGGCCGCGATTACGACGAGCCAGACGATGCGTTGATCGAGCGCCGCCTGGAATGCGTAAAGCTTGCCGAGGAAGCCGCCCGTGGCAGGCAATCCCAGCAGAGAGAACAGGAAAAGCGCGAAGCAGGCCGCGATCCAGGGATGTTTGGTGCCGAGGCCCGCGTAGTCTTCGATATTGAGGCGCTGCTCGTTCGTGCCGCCCACGTGTGCGACGATGAGGAACGCGCCGAGAGTCATGGCAGCGTAGGCCGCGAGATAGAAAAGCACGGCGGCGACGCCGATTTCGCTGGCAGCCGCGAACGCGACCAGAATGTAGCCCGCATGAGCGATGGAAGAATAGGCGAGCAGGCGCTTGACGTTGGTCTGCACAAGCGCGGCGAAATTGCCGATGCACATGGTGAGAACCGCGGAGATCCAAATGGCCCAGAACCAAATGTGCGAGGCGTTGCCGAACGCCGAATAGAAGATGCGCAGCATCACGGCGAAGGCGGCGGCTTTGGGTCCGCAGGCGAGAATCGCGGTGACCGGCGTGGGCGCGCCTTCGTAGACGTCTGGGGTGTAAATCTGGAACGGCGCGGCGACCACTTTGAAGCCGAGGCCGACGAAAATCAGGCCGAGTCCGAGGATCAGCAGCGGCCCGGTGCCGTGCGCGGCAATGGCCTGGTTGACCACGTCGAATCGCGTGCTGCGCGTGGCGCCGTAGGTGAGCGCGATGCCATAGAGAAAAAACGCGGTGGCGAAAGAGCCGAGAAGAAAGTACTTGAGCGACGATTCGTTCGATTTGAGCACCGTGCGGCGGAAGCCCACGAGAATGTAGGTGGAAATGGAGCTCATTTCGAGGCCGATAAATGCCGTGAGGAGTTCGTTCGCGCCCGCGAGGATTCCCATACCCGCTGTGGCGAAGAGAATCAACGCGTAATATTCGCCGCGCTGAATGTTTTCGCGGTCGAGATAATCGAATGAGCCAAGGATGGCAAGCGCGGCGACTCCGATAACGATGCCGTGGACGAACAGGCTGAACATGTCCGCGCGGAACAGGCCAGAGTACGCGGAGCCTTGATTCAAGGCGGCCCAGCGCAGCGATGCGAGCGCGGCGAGCGTGCCCACGAAGGCGAGCCAGCCCATCGAGCGCTTGCGCCCACGCCCAGCGGGCACGAATGGGTCGATGAGCATGACGAGCATGCCGAAGGCGCAGAGAACCAGTTCAGGCGCGATCCGGTAGAGATCCTGGAGCGGAGGAAACATTACGGCTGAGCCCGCCTTTCGAGTGTGACGCTGCGCAGCGCGAGTTCATGCTGCGTTGGCTGCGCGGCTTGCGGCGCCACGTGCCGCGCGGTGTAGCCCGTGCGATCTCCGACCTGCTGGAGCAAGGCGTTGGTGGTGGCGTCCATGCGATGGGTGAAGAGCGGAGAGGCGACGCCCATAAAAACGATGACGACCGAGGCAACGATCAAGATCAAACGTTCGCGCGGAGTAGCGTCGGGTAGATTTTCATTTTTCGCCACGGTGACTTTCTCGAGCGCCGTGCGCTGATAGGCCCACAGCAAGTAAACAGCGGAGAGAATCGCGCCCGTCGCGGCCCAGATCGCCCAAGCGGCGTGAAATTCGAAAGTGCCGATAAGAATCATGAACTCGCCGACGAAGCCATTGAGCATTGGAAGCGCCAGCGATGAGAGGCACGCGAACAGAAAGAACGCGCACAGAACAGGCATGGGTTTGGCGAGGCCACCCAGTTCGCTGAATTCGTAGGTGTGGCGGCGGTCGTAAATCATCCCGCACACGAGGAACAACATGCCGGTGGAGACGCCGTGATTCAGCATCTGGTAAATCGCGCCTTCCATGGCCGTGGAATTGAAGACGAAAATGCCGAGGACCACGAAGCCCAAGTGACTGACGGAAGTGTAGGCGACAAGGCGCTTCAAATTGGTTTGAACCATTGCGACCAGCGCCGCGTAAATGATGCCAATGATGGCGAGAACGGCGATGATGGGCGCGGCGCGATGCGACGCTTCCGGAAAGAGCGGCAAGCAGAAGCGCAACATGCCGTAGGTCCCCATTTTCAGCAGCACGCCTGCGAGGATGACGGAGCCGGCCGTCGGCGCTTCGGTGTGCGCGTCTGGCAGCCACGTGTGAAGCGGGAAGACAGGCACTTTGATCGCGAACGCCAGAATGAACGCGAGGAAGAGAAGCAACTCCGAATGCCAGGGAAGGGAAATCTGCCCATTGTGGAGCATGCTCACAATCGTCGGTAAATCAAAAGTCGGGTTTCCGGCCACTCCGCTGAGGTGGAAAAGCCACAAAATGCCGACGAGCATCAGAATGGATCCGAGCATGGTATACAAAATGAATTTCAGCGCCGCGTAAACCTTGCGTCCATGGCCCCAAATGCCGATCAGGAAGTACATGGGAATCAGCATCACTTCCCAGAAAACGAAGAAGAGGAAAAGGTCTAGCGCGCAGAAAACGCCGACCATGCCCATTTCGAGGACGAGCAGCATGGCGAAGAATTCCTTGACGTGCTCGTGAATGCTGTTCCAGGAGCAGAGAACGGCGAGCGGCGTGAGGAACGTAGTGAGAAGAATGAGGAACAGGCTGATACCGTCGACGCCCATGTGGTAGTGAATGTGAAGGCTGGGAATCCAGGCGTAAAATTCTTCGAATTGGTAGCCGCCGTCGGCAAGACTGAAGCCGCGCAGCAGGAACAGCGACATGATGAATTCGATGACGGACGCGAAGAGGGTGAAGCGCCGTATCCAGACATGATCGTCGCCGCTCAGCAGGAGCAGGGTGAAAGCTCCCATGAGCGGGAAAAACGTGAGTACCGTCAGCAGATAGTTGTGGCCGGCCACGTTAGCGCACCATCCAGACGAAAAATACGGTTACCGCAACGGCCCCGATGACGACCCAGGCGGCGTAGCTCCGCGTATTGCCGCTCTGTATTCGACGCAAGCCGCTGCCGCTCTCGCGCGAAAGGAATGCCAATCCGTTCACCGTGCCGTCGATCAAGCCGAGGTCGATCACTTTCCAGAGAACATTGCGAGAAATCCAGATCAGCGGGCCGATGATGACCGCGCCGTAGAGCTCGTCGACGTAGTACTTGTTCAAAAGGAGTTTGTAAACGGGCCCGAAAGCATTCGCGAGCTTGTTGGGACGCGCGGGCTTGCGAATATACAAATACCACGCGATCAGGAAACCTATCAGCCCCGCAAGGACGGCGATGCCGGTCATCTCGATCTCGAGGGAGTGCGCAGGCTCAACCCAGGCAGGGTGCAGCTTCGAGGCGAGTTCCCACGAGGAATTAAAAACGGGCGTGAGGAAGCCCTTGAAGTAATCGGGGCCGCCCCAGTACGTAGGCAAGGCGAACCAGCCGCCGACGACCGCCAGGGTCGCGAGAATCACAAGCGGCACAAGCATCACCTTGGGCGATTCGTGCACGTGTACGTGATGCTCGTCGTAGCGCGGCTTGCCATGAAAGGTGAGAAAAATCAGCCGGAACATATAGCAGGCGGTCAGGAGAGCGCCGAAGAGACCGAGGCCCCAGAGGGCCCGGTTTGCATTCGGCCCCGCGTAGGCCGCGAACAAAATCTCGTCCTTGCTGAAAAAACCGGAGAAAAGGGGCGCGCCAGAAATGGCGAGCGTCGCCACGAGCATGGTGGCGTACGTCCACGGGATTTTCTTCCAGAGCCCGCCCATTTTCTGCATATCCTGTTCGCCGCCGATGGCGTGGATCACGCTTCCCGCCGCGAGGAAGAGCAAACCTTTGAAAAACGCGTGAGTCATCAGGTGGAAGATTCCCGCGGCGTATGCACCGACTCCGCAGGCAAGGAACATGTAGCCAAGTTGCGAAATGGTGGAATAAGCGAGAACTTTTTTGATGTCGTTCTGCGCGAGGCCAATAGTTGCGGCATAAAGCGCGGTGGCGCCGCCAATGATGGCGACGGCGAGCATCGCGGCAGGCGCGTGGCTGTAAAGCACGTTCATGCGCGCGACCATGTAAACGCCGGCCGTGACCATGGTGGCCGCGTGAATCAACGCGCTGACGGGCGTGGGACCTTCCATCGCGTCCGGGAGCCAGACGTATAACGGAAGCTGCGCGGATTTTCCGACCGCTCCGGCGAGCAGCAGCAAACCAATCGAAGTGAGCACGCCCCATTGGTGCATGCCTTCGACGGGCATATTGGCGGCCGTCGCGAACATCGTTTTGTAGTCAATCGAGCCGAAGGTCCAGAAAGCCATCAAAATGCCGATGGTGAAGCCGAAGTCGCCGATGCGCGTGGTGATGAACGCTTTTTTGCCCGCGTCGGCGGCCGATTTTTTTTGGAAGAAGAAACTGATAAGCAGGTAGCTGCACAGGCCCACGCCCTCCCAGCCGACGAAGAGCAGGACGAGATTCGAAGCCATGACCAGCGTCAGCATGAAAAACATGAAGAGGTTCATCTCGGCGAAGAAGCGGTAATAACCTTCCTCGTGAGCCATGTAGCCAATCGAGTAGATGTGGATGAGCATGCCGACCAGAGTAACGACGCCGACCATGACGATGGTGAGCTGGTCGACTTGCAGTGCGAAGTCAACGCGGAAATTTCCGGCGGTCATCCAGGTGAAATAATTGCCAATCCACGGAATTTGCGAGGCGTTGAGGTTGAAAAATTCGCGTGCCAGTTCGCAATACGAAAGGAAGGTAAGTACCACGAAGCCGACGCTCGAGATGTTGACGTACTTCTGCGGCCAGTGCCGGCCGGCGAGGAGCGTCAGCATCGAGCCCGCGAGGGGCAGGGCCAGTATGATCCAGAGATGATTGAGTATGAACATTCGTCTTAACTGGAACTAGAACTTCATTAAATTCACGTCTTCGACGTTCAGCGATTTCCGGTTGCGCGCAATCACCATGACGATTGCCAGGCCCACGGCAGCTTCGGCCGCAGCCACGACAATCACGAAGAAAACGAAAATCAAGCCGTCGAGTTGATTGAATTCACGGCTGAAGGCTACGAATGCGAGATTGACCGCGTTGAGCATCAGCTCGATGGCCATGAAAATCGTGATGATGTTGCGCTTGAATACGAATCCGATGACGCCCAAGCCGAACAGCACGGCGCTTAAAATCAGGTAATAGGCTATAGGGATCATGGCTAAGACTCCCTCTTGGCGAGCACGAGCGCGCCCAGAACGGCGATAAGAATCAGAATCGACGTGAGCTCAAAGGGCAGCACGAACTCGGTAAACAGTTTCATGGAAAGCTGCTGCGTCAACTGTGGGTCGGGCGCGGAAGCGCCAGTTGTTGCCGCTGCTCGGTTGCCATATTCGTGAAAAAGCGAATAGGCCATCTCGGCGAGGAAAAATATTCCGAGCGGCAGGCCAACCCACTTCGCCAGACGGCTCACGTTCGTGCGCACTTCTTCTCCGGCGTTGAGCAGCATGATGACGAAGACGAAAAGCACCATGATGGCGCCGGCGTAAACGAGAATTTGGATGGCGGCGATGAAGGCGGCGCCAAGCAGCAAATAGAGAATGGCGAGCGAAATCATCACCAGAACGAGCGCCAGTGCGCTGTGCACCGGTTCGCGCGCGAGTATCAAGGCGAGCGCGCCCACAATCGCCATCACGCCACACGCAATGAACACGGCCATCGCGATATTCATCAGCGCAACCTCAGGACGACGACAAGGCTGGTGACGACGAGATTGATCAGCGACAGCGGCAGCAGAAACTTCCAGCCGAAGGACATCAGCTGGTCATAACGGAAACGGGGCAGCGTGCCGCGCGCCCAAACGTAAAAGAATAAAAGGAAGAAAACCTTTGCTGTGAACCAGAACGGGCCCTGAATCACGGGCATCACTCCCGGCAGCGTGCAGAGATAGCCCACGCCGAGGCATACGATTCCCAGGACAGGGAAAACGAGCTTTGCGCTTAATTGCACGCCGCGCAGGCCGCCGACGATTAGGCCGATTCCTGCAATGATGAGTCCCGCCGCGGGCAAATAAAGCTGCCAGCGCCATGCGCCTGTCTCCGGAAAAGGAGAGAGCCAGCCGCCGAGGAAGAGCAGCGTCGCCAGGCAGGACACAGTAATCATGTTCGCGTATTCGGCCATGAAAAACATGGCGAACTTAAAGCTCGAATATTCGGTGTGGAAGCCGGCGACAAGTTCGGTTTCGGCTTCCGGCAAGTCGAAGGGGACGCGATTGGTTTCGGCAATGGCCGCCGTCAGATAGCAAATGAAGCCTAGAATTTGCGGGATAATGTGCCACTTCGGAAAGAAGTGGTACCAGTGGCCGGACTGCCCGCCAACAATGTCGTAAAAATCGAACGACCCCGCGATGAGCAGCACCCCGACGACCGAAAGCGTGAGCGAGACTTCGTAACTGATCATTTGCGCGGAGCTGCGCAGGCCGCCCATCAGAGGATATTTGCTGTTCGATGACCATCCGGCGAGCACGACCGCGTAGATGCCGATGGAGCTGATGGCGAAGAGCAAAATCAGCGCCACGTTGCTGTGCGAAATGACGAGTTGAGTCGGCTGGCCGAGAATGGAGATTGTCGCCGGACCAATGGGAATCAGCGCCAGAGTGGTGAGGGCCAAGGCCAGCGCGAGAAACGGCGCGAGGACGTAGGAAATCTTGTCCGCGGCGGGCGGAACGATGTCTTCCTTGAAAAGGAACTTGATGCCGTCGGCGAGCGGCTGCAACAGGCCGTGCGGACCGACCCAATAGGGGCCCCAACGCGACTGAATGCGAGCGACGACCTTGCGCTCGAACCATGTGAGGTAGGCGAGCGCCGTCATCACGACAAAAAGCGCGATGGCGATTTTAATTAACGAGACCACCAGGACTGGGTGGTGGGTGACGAACTCCACGGTCTTTCCTTGGACTCTTTGGTTGAATTGAGTTTCGAACAGTAACGCCCCAGGGTTCCGCTTGTAAACAAATCGTCCTGCGAAGAGAAGACCAAATCCGCTGCCACATCGTAAGAACTGTCCGCCGCAGCCGGTGCGGAGGTGGCTTGCTCCACGCCTCCGGCCAGCAGGCCGGCTACGGAAACATCGTAACCGCGCACGTTCTGGCGAATTTCTTCGAGAACTGCCTCAGGCGTGCGGTGCTTCATCGCGGCGCCGAGGCCGAGCTGCGCAAGCTGGTGAATCAAAATGCGCAGCAAATCGAAATCGCTGCGCGGACCTTGCGCGTCCACGGCGCGGCGCACCATCTGGACTTCGCCCGCCGTGTTCGTGAGCGTGCCGTCTTTTTCGTACGTGGACGCTGCGGGCAAGATTACATCGGCGCGCTGCGCTGTTTCCGTCATGAACATGTCCTGCACGACGAGAAGTTCGAGGCCGGCGATTTTGTCCGGAGCTTTCACGCCGAAGGTTTTCAGCGGATTGGCGCCGACAACGTACAGCGCTTTGAGCTTTCCTTCGAGCGCCGCCTGCATCATTTGACGCGCGTTCATTCCCGGCTTCGCGGGAATTTCTTTGCCCCACAGCTTGCTCCAGCGGCCGCGCTCGTTTGCGTCGGAGAGCGGCGCGTAGCCAGGCAAGCGGTCGGGGAACAAACCCATGTCGGCAGCGCCGCGGGAGTTCGAGTAATCACCGAGGGCCATGTAACGCGTTTGGCCGGAAAGGCTCGCGCCGAATTTCACCAAATCGCGCACAGCCGCTCCGCGAACGTTGGCGCCGAACAAAATGACAACATCTTTTTCTTTGGCGAGCGAGTCCTTCAGCTTAGCGAGTTCGCCCGTGATTTTGCCGTCGAGATCGCCGCTGCTCGTAGCGAGCCAGCTTACGGCGCGCCCCTCTGCTCCGGCGGGCACTTGCACAAATTGCGCGGCCTGGCGCTGAAGCTTCAGCGGGCCCGCGTGAATGATGTACAGATGCGCGGCGTGGTGGCGAACGGCGGAGCGAATCTGCCAGGCGACAAGCGGATTTTGCTGTGTCGCATCGTTGGCGATCAGAACGATGGCGCTCGCGCTGTCGATTTGCGCCATGGTCGCCATCGAGTCTTTCGCTTTCGAGCCGAGGGCAGTTGCCAGACCCACGTAATCGGCTGTGCGATGATGGTCAATGTTGTTTGTGCCGAGCGCCACTCGCGCAAAACGATTCAGAAGGTAGTTTTCCTCATTCGTGGTGTGATTCGAGCCAATCACGCCCATGGCTGCGGCACCGTGCGCGTCGTGCGTCTGCTTCAACCGCCGGACGATTTCTTCGATGGCGTCTTCCCAGCTAGCGGGCTGGAGCGTGCCGCCTTTGCGCACCAGCGGTTGGCGAATACGCTCCGCGTTCGTGGTGAAGTCATAGCCGAAACGGCCCTTGGCGCAAAGGAATTCATCGTTGATTCCGGAATGGTCGCGATTGTTTGCGCGAAGAATCTCGTTGTTGCGAATCGAGAGTGTCGTCTTGCAGCCGTTCGAGCAATGCGCGCACGCCGTGCCGAAATACTTCATCTCCCACGGGCGCGTTTGATAGCGATACGTGCCGCTGGTGAGCGCGCCGACCGGGCAAATATCGATGCACATGCCGCATTCTTCGCACGCAAGTTGGCCCGATTCGTTGGGAATGATGACGGAAGTGACGCCGCGCGCACCGACGCCGAGAGCTTTGACGTCCATGCCTTCATCGCAAACGCGCACGCAGCGGAAGCACAAAATGCAGCGCGGAGCGTCGTAATAAACGATGGGCGACCATTTTTCCTCGGGATAGTGCAGCTTCTCTTCGATGAAACGGCTGTGATCAATGCCGTAAGTGAACGTCATGTCCTGCAATTCGCACTCGCCGCCCTTGTCGCAAACGGGACAGTCGAGCGGATGATTTGTCAGGACGAATTCGAGCATGTCCTTGCGCGCTTTGTGAACGGCGGGCGTATCGGCATGAACGACCATGCCGTCCTCCGCGACGAGCGTGCAGGCAGTCGCCAGTTTGCGCTGTTTCTCGACTTCGACCAGACACATGCGGCATGCAGCTTGAAGCGCGAGTCCCGGGTAATAGCAAAATGACGGGATTTCAATGCCCGCCTGCTTCGCCGCTTCAATGACGAGCGTGCCCGTGGGAACGGACAGCTTCTGGCCGTTAAGTGTGAAGCTGATCAGTTTTGTTTCCGTTTCCGCCATAATTCCTTTGCGATATTCGTTGCCAGTTTTTTCCTACGAGCCTAGCGCACCATAGCCAGCACGTCGGCCGGCTTGTGCAGACATTTGCCGCGCAGATGATCTTCGAATTCGTTGCGCCATTTGCGAACGATGCTCATCGTCGGCAGCGCTGCCGCGTCGCCCAGAGCGCAGAGCGTCGTGCCCAATATGTTTTCAGACACTTCGTCGATCAGCGGAATATCTTCCTGCCGCCCGCCGCCCTCGTGGAAGCGATCGAGCAATTTGCGCAGCCACGCAGTGCCTTCGCGACAGGGAATGCACCAGCCGCAGGATTCGTGCGCGTAAAAATGTGCGATGCGGCGCGCCACGTCGACCATGCAGGTGTCTTCATCCATCACCACCAAGCCGCCAGAGCCGAGCATCGAGCCGATTTTCGCCACGGAATCATAGTCCATTGCCACGTCGCATTCATCGGCTTTGAGCAGAGGACAGGAAGTGCCGCCAGGGAGCACGGCCTTCAGTTTTTTGCCGTTTGCGACGCCACCGGCGACTTCATTGATCATGCGATTCAGATTGAAGCCCAGCGGCAGTTCGTAAATCCCGGGACGATTGACGTGGCCGGAAATCGAATAGAGCCGCGTCCCTCCATTCTTGGGCACGCCGAGGCTTGCATACCAGTCGCCACCTTTGCGAATGATGAGCGGCACGGTGCTGAGCGTTTCCACATTATTGACGACGGTCGGACATTGATACAGTCCGGCGACGGCAGGGAAGGGAGGCTTGATGCGAGGATAGCCGCGCTTGCCTTCGAGCGAATCGAGAAGCGCCGTTTCTTCGCCGCATTCGTACGCGCCCGCGCCCGTGTGCGTGCAGAGCTCAAAATCGAATCCGGTGCCAAGAATATTTTTGCCGAGATATCCGGCTTTGTAGGCTTCCTCAATCGCAACGTCCAGAATGTCCAGGATGTAGCGATACTCGCCGCGGACGTAGATGTACCCCTGATGCGAGCCGATCGCTTTTCCGCCGATCACCGCGCCTTCGATCAGCGCGTGCGGGTCCATTTCCATCAGCGGACGATCTTTGCTTGTGCCCGGCTCGCTTTCGTCGGCATTCGCCACAACATATTTCGGCTTCGGAGAGTTCTTCGGGACGAAGGACCATTTCATGCCGGTGGGGAAGCCTGCGCCCCCGCGTCCGCGCAGATTCGACTTTTTCATCTCGTCGATGATCTGGTCGGCGGTCATTTCCTTGAGCGCCTTTTCGAGCGCCTGGTAGCCCTCAAGGTCGCGATACACCTTCAGCGTGCGCGAATCGCGGACGCCAAATCGCTGACTAATCACGCGATTTTCTCCGGGCGCAGGCTCGTGGAGCGAGCCGGAAATCACCGGTACGGGCGCCGGTCTTTTGCCGGCGGCGAATTGATCGAGAATCGCATCCACTTTCTCAGGCGTAAGATTCTCGTAGAAATCGTAATTGACCTGCATCGCGGGCGCGCCCGAACACGCGCCCATGCACTCGACTTCTTCCAACGAGAAAATGCCGTTCGGCGTCGTCTGGCGGTTGCCGATGCCGAGGCGCTTTTCGACGTGCGCCAGGATCTCGTATCCGCCGCGAAGCTGGCACGAAGTGTTGGTGCAGACTTGAACATGATTTTTCCCGATGGGCTTGCGATGGAGCATCGAGTAATACGAAAGCGTTTCCGTCACCTCGGTCATATTCAGGCCGAGGCGGCGCGCGATTTCGTCGAGGATTTCGTCGCTCAAGTGGCCAAATTCATCCTGCGCGTACATCATCAGGGGAATCAACGCAGAGCGCTTGACGGGATAGCGCCCGACAAGCTGGTTGAATTTGGCGTCAAGCTGAGAGGGAACTTGCATCAGCGGTCCACTTCTCCCAGAACGATATCGATTGTGCCGATGCTGGCGACCACGTCGGCGATCAGCTTGCCGACCACCAGATGTGGCAGCGCTTGCAGATTGACGAACGACGGTGCGCGCATTTTCACGCGGTACGGGCGGTTCGAGCCGTCGCTGACGACGAAAAAACCCACCTCGCCGCGCGGCGATTCGATCGCTTGATAGACTTCGCCCGGCGGAGGCGTGATGCCTTCGGTCCAAATCTTGAAGTGATAAATCAGGCCTTCGATGGA
>DATNDO010000007.1:0-3810 GCA_035606955.1 Candidatus Angelobacter sp. | reverse complement strand
GCGCAAGCCCGCGAGGATTCCGTCGACAAGCTCCGGCTTATTGCGCTCGACGTCGGTGTCCTCGATGCGCAGGATCATCGTGCCGCCTTCGTGACGCGCGAACAGCCAGTTGAACAGGGCCGTGCGAGCGCCGCCTACGTGGAGATAGCCCGTCGGTGAGGGCGCGAAGCGGACGCGAGGTTTTGAGGCAGAAGCCATATTCTTGGATACGCCCTGCGCGGTCCTTTCCTGTTCTGCAAAACGTCCATCTTAACGGAATGAGAAGGCAAAATCGAGTTCTCGCGGCGCAACGGATGGCGACGGCGCTGGATTCTGCGCGGTGCAAGAGAACTTGGTGAGGCGGCGAGAAGGATGCCCAAGGCTGCGTTGCGGTCAAAATTCGAGCATCGGCACAATGTGAACTCATTACCGCTCAAGAAAATGTAAGTCACACGTTCTAAAGTGGTTGCTCTTGCGGGACTGTGCATTCCATTACCGCTCAAGACTTGGCGTTTTCGAGGACGTTTTGGCGGCCTCGAGGTGGCTGTGTCCGTAGCGCAGAGCCTCGCCGTTTGAGGTTCTGCGGTTTTTCATACCCTTGGCGTTTTCAGAGAGTCTTGACGGTTCTGGAGTGCCTTCTGGGCCGTTGTGCCTCACTCGTGCCGCCGCTCGCGTCATTGATTTCTCGCTCTCTACAACGCTAGCATGATGCGCGGCGCAGCGATAGTTCAGGTGACTGTGGAAACTCTCGAAGTCGCAGGCCGCCTCCGCGCCTGGCCTTCGCATAAACCCTCAGGGCAAAAGGTCGGCCGCTGCAGAAGCACGGCCTCAGGTCAGTTCACGTAGGCGACGCGTGAACGGGACCTGCACTCAAATTCATTCATGGCGCAGCGCAACCATTGGATCGACGCGCGTCGCCCGTCGCGCGGGAATGTAGGTGGCCAGGAGAGCGACGAGCAGCAAAAGCACAGCTACTGCCACAAATGTTCCCGCATCGCTTGCGCCCACAGCGAAGAGCAGACTGGTCATCAACCGAGTTGCCACAAAAGCACCCGCCACTCCGGTGCACACGCCAGCCAGCGCGATCCGCGCACCCTGACCCAAAATCAGTCGCAAAATATCCCGCTGCTGCGCTCCCAGCGCCACCCGCATCCCAATTTCCGCCGTCCGCTGCACCACTGCATAGGACACGACGCCATAAATTCCCACGGCACCGAGGATCAGCGCTAATCCCGCAAAAATGGCGAATAGCGACATCGTCGAACGCGGCTCGGCAATCGAGTCCGACACAATCGCGCTCAGCGTCCGCACATCGCTCACCGGCGCTTCCGGATTCAAATTCGCCACCGCATTCCGAATCCCTGCTACCGCTCCGCTTTCCCCGCCCGTGGTACGCGCTACGAGACTCATCTGCGCTGGCAGCAGCCTGCCTCGCCCGTTGCCATACGGTTCGTAAATGGACCCAGTCACCCAATCAGGCCACTTCGAAGCGAGACTCGTCTCGGCAATATCTCCCACTACCCCCACAATCGTTGTCCATTCCTTGTCAAACACGGGCTTCAAATGCTTGCCAACCGCATCCTGATTCGGCCAGTACAGATTTGCGGTCGCCGCAGTCACCAGCGCTACGGCAGGCGCACCGGGCGCCGCATCTGCATCTGTGAATTCTCGCCCGCGCAGCAACGGGATCCCCATCAACCGCAAATAATCGGGTGTAATCGCCGTCTCCAGGATCACAGGCGCTGGTTGCCGCGGATCCTGCAGGTGCCCTTCCATGGACGCCGCGAACGCCCGGTTCTCCAGCTTCAGCGGCAACACGCTTACCACCGCCGCATCTTCCACGCCCGGCAGCGCGTGCACTTGAGCAATCAATTCGTTGTAGAAGTTCTGGCACCGCGCAAACTGCGCGCAAAACTTCTCACTCGGCGTCACTCGCGCGGTCACAATGGACTCCGCACGGAATCCCGGATTCACGTGCGAGAGTTTCCACAAGCTCTTCACTAACAGCCCCGCCCCAGTCACGAGCACAACCGCCGCGGCTATCTCTGAAATCGCCAGCGCGTTGCGCAGCCGTCGACTCCCGCCCATCGCAGCGGTCTGTTGCCCTCCCGTCTTCAGCGACTGTGTCAAATCAACTTTTGATGCGTGCAGAGCCGGGGCCAACCCAAATATCGCGCCCGCGAAAAGCGCAACCGCTGCGGTGAATCCCACCACCCGCCAATCAACCGCCGTGCTCGCCAGCCGCGGCGTATCCGCCGGCAAAATTGCCTTGAGCCATGCCAGGCCATTCACCGCCAGCAGGACCCCGAGAGACCCTCCGCATACTGCCAGGAGCATGCTTTCCGTCAGCAATTGTCGGCAAATTCTCCACCGTCCGGCGCCCATCGCCGTCCGCATTCCTATCTCCCGTCGTCGCGTCGCCGCGCGCGCCAGCAACAAGTTGGCCACGTTCACGCATGCGATCAGCAGCACCAAAGCAATCGCACTCAGCAGAATCACCAGCTTCGCGCGCACATTTCCCACCAAACTCTCCTGCAGTGGAATCACGCCGGCATCCGCCCACAATGCGTCGGGCATGCGCCACGGGAACATTTTTCGCAGTTGCGGAATACAAGCTCGAATCTCGGCCTGCGCTTGCTGCAGAGTCACGCCTGGGCGCAATCGTCCAATGACCGGCATAAAACCGCCGCCCCAGTACGCTCCGATATTCCGTGAATCCAAATGCAGCGGCACCCAGAATTGCGATTTCGAAGACGCAAGCTGGAAATCTGCCGGCATCACTCCCACAATCTGCCGGTTGACTCCCTCGAGCGCCACCGAGAGCCCAATTACCTTCGGATCGCCTCCGAATTTTTGCCGCCACAATTCGTGGCTCAGAATCACAAGGTTGTCGCGTCCCGGTTGATCCTCGCCTTTTACAAATACTCTTCCCAGCTCCGGCCGCGCGCCAAGCAGCGAAAACAAATTCGCGGAAACAGAGGAGCCTTGCAGCCGCATCGCCTCGCCCACACCGGTCAGATTGAGTTTGTCCGTGTCCGAGAATCCGGCGACTTCCATCGTCCGCAATTTGGCCTGCATCGCCACCAGCGCGCCCTCGGGGAACACATCGTCCCAGCCCGAACTTCCCGTCAACGCCACAAGCCGCTCCGGCTGCTCGTAAGGCAGCGGCCGCAAAAGTATGCCGTTCACCAGGCTGAAGATCGCGGAATTCGCGCCGATGCCAAGGGCCAGTGTGAGGACGGCGACGGCGGTGAAGCCGGGGGATTTACGCAACATGCGGAAGGCGAAACGAATGTCCTGGAGCAGCGTGTCGAGAAAGGGCAAGCCGCGGCGTTCGCGGTAGCTTTCTTTGGTTTGCTCGACACCGCCTAATTTAATCAGCGCCTGGCGACGCGCCTCCGCGGGCGTCATGCCGCGCGCGAGATTGTCCTCGATGTGCATCTGCAGATGGCTTTCCATCTCAGCGGCGAGAGCGCAGTCGCGGCGCTGCCGAGCGAATAATCCGCCGAAACGCAACAGCCAAGCGCGCAGCGCTCTCATGTGCGCTCCCCTTCCGGCGACAAAAATCGCGCGACGATCGCCGCGGTCTGTTCCCACTCTTGCGCTTCGCGTTCCAGTTGTTTCCGACCGGCGCGCGTCAGCTTGTAATATTTCGCCTTGCGATTGTTGGTCGAGAGTCCCCATTCGGATGCGATATAGCCCTCTTGTTCGAGTTTGAGAAGCGCAGGGTAGAGCGTGCCATAGTTCAACGACAACAGATTGCCGCTGGTCTGCTCGATACGGCGAGCGATTCCATAGCCGTGAAGAGCGCCCATCGAGTCGAGCGTTTTC
>DATNDO010000006.1:0-4872 GCA_035606955.1 Candidatus Angelobacter sp. | reverse complement strand
TTTGTTTCCATGCAAAAGGCTACGGTGAAATGGGTAGGAGAGGAGCAGTTTCTAGCGACATTGCCTTCGGGGCATGCGGTGCCAATCGATTCGAACCGCGAGCACAATTCCGCTCCCGGACCGATGGAATTGATGCTGGCGGCGCTGGGATCATGCACAGCGACTGACGTTGTGCTGATATTGGCGAAGAAGCGGCAGAAACTGGAATCTCTAGAAATTGTGATCGAAGGAGAGCGCTCGACCGAGCCGCCGTCGGTGTGGGTGAAGCTGGAACTGGTTTATCGGTTGCGCGGAAAGCTCGATGAGGCGGCCGTAAAGCGCGCGATTGAGCTGAGCCAGACTAAATACTGCGGCGCGGCGGCTACTCTCAGAAAGACGGCGGAGATCACTTTCCGGTACGAGATACTCCCCAGCGAAAAGTAAGCTCATGCCGAGCCGTCGTGCACACGGATTGCTGGAAACTACCTGAGACCTAGTTCGCCATTTAGCTGCTGAATGATGCCGTAACATTCGCAAGCGAAGTTTTCGAGCTTTTTCCGGTTGAGAATTTTGACTGCGCCCCGGGTGTACGCGATGATATTTTTCCGCTGCAACATCGCGGCAGCCAAACTCACGCTGGGGCGGTCGGTCCCGAGCATCGTTGCCAGAAAATCATGCGTGATAGGCAGCGACGCTGAATCCACTCTATCCTGCGCCATCAGCAGCCAGCGCGCCAGACGCTGCTGAACTTCGTGTAGGCGGTTGCATGCGGCTGTCTGCGCGATTTGCATCCACTGGAGAACAGCATAGCGGCTCAAAATCATCCGGAGCTGCGGCGCTTTCTCCAAGATCGTTTGAAGCTCCCGAACCTTAATGCGGAAGCTATCTCCGCTCACTTGTACCACCTCGCGCAGCGGGTTTCGCCGAAGGCCAACCGCGGATGGGACTCCCGTCATGCCTTCATTGCCGACCACTCCGGCTTCGACGGTTTTCCCATCTTCCGTGGCGACCACCAGAGAAACCAATCCGCTATTCGGGAAATAAGCAAACTCCAATTTCTGGCTGGGCTCGTGAAGGGTGCGATGATGCACCAATATATAGAACTCCAAATGCGGGCGAATGGCGCGAAATTCGGCGTCGGGAATTGACAAAAGGACGCGGCTGCCAACGGGCTTGCCGGAGCAGTTCGTCCGTTCACCTGGCCGCAGAACCTGAGCGCGAGCATTAACGTCCACGAGTCGTCGCATTGTGGCTTGGCGGAAAGCGGGGACTGTAGCTGGGCAGAACACGACTGTCTGTAGGCTGTCGAACGATGGTTGGGCAGCTATTTCAGGCCGAGATCGCCGTTGAATTGCTGGATGATTCCGTAGCACTCGCAGACGAAGCCTTCGAGTTTCTTGCGGTTGACAATCTTCACGGCGCCGCGCGTGTACTCAATGAGGCTTCGCTTCTGCAGCGTGCCGGCAGCCACCGTGACGCTCGGGCGATCCGTGCCGAGCATCGTCGCCAAAAAATCGTGGGTGATCATCAGCATGCCTTCGTCGATTCTGTCTTGCACCATCAGCAGCCAGCGCGCCAGACGCTGCTCGACTTCGTGCAGACGATTGCAAGCCGCTGTTTGCGCTACTTGCAATCCTTGCAGCACGGCATAGCGGCTCAACGCCGTTCGGAGTTCCGGAGTCGAGCGCAGTGTGGTTTGAAACGCCGTCGTCGTCACGCGAAAGCCGTCGCCTGATATCTGAACCACTTCGCGCAAGGGGCTGCGCCTGAGTCCGACGGTGGATGCCATTCCCGTCATTCCTTCGTTGCCCACAACCCCCGCTTCGACGGTCTTGCCGTCTTCAGTGGGAACAACCAACGAAATCATCCCCTTGTTGGGGAAATACACATACTTCAATGTCTGCCCGGGCTCATAGAGGTTGTAATGATTCGGCAAGTCGATAAATTCAAGATGGGGGCGAAGGGAACCGTATTCCTCTTCTGGAATAGACAGAAGGATTTTGTTGCCTACCGCCTTACCGGCAGGATTTGTCCGTTCGCCTGATTGAACGACTTGCAGTTGTCTGGTTGCCACGGGGACCTCCACTGTACGAGCGCTCCACCAACTTGAACCCGAGATGCGAATTCTTCGACCCCACGCTGCATATGGCCCTTTCTGCACAGCCATGCTACGTCAGCAACATCGCGTACGCAGTCGGGCAGAAACCCTATTTGCGCGGGTGATCGCATTCATTGGTGGTACGCAAAATGCTGACGATGAAGGAGATATTACAGTAAGGCACTACGGAATACACTGTATTTACAGAACGGAGTCCGTTGCGTAGCCTATCCAACATAAGACAAACACGGAGATAATCACGGGCCATTTTAGGAGTGACGTGTTGAAGAAAATTCTAATCGCTGACGATAACGCTTTGGTGCGAAAGCTATTACGAATCATGCTCGAAGGCCAAAAAGGCTGGCAGGTTTGTGCCGAGGCAACCAACGGCTCGGAAGCCATCCTGAAAGCGCAAGAATCGAAGCCGGACGCCGTGATCCTCGATTTCGCCATGCCTCTTCTGGATGGGTTGGATGCGGCGCGAGAAATCACCCGCGCTTTGCCTTCCGTGCCGATTCTCCTGTTCACACTCTACGATTCCCCGGAAATGACTCTCGCGGCCAAAGAAGCGGGAGTGTCGCGGGTGTTGCCGAAAACAGCGAGCGGCCTGCCATTAATCCAAGCGGTGAGGGATCTTTTGGCCGCTGACTCCGAAGGCGCTCGTCCCAACGGTTACTCTCCCACATAGCTCTGCTTCTTCGTCCCACTTGAACCGAAGCCGATAGTCTCGCGCTGTTTTATCCTGGCTGCTCGTTCCGCAGTTCAGCGGGTCAGTTTGAATTTTCTTGATCTGACACAAAGAGCCAAAATTCAAACTCATCCACTACGCGCAGTTCATGGCTGGATTTTCGGAAGCCGCCGGTGCGTCATTCTCCTGTCTTGTATCGCCTGCCTGTTTTCCTTGTCATGGATTGCGGCGATTGCGTACAATCGCGGACTGTTCCAGAGCGAGGAGATAAACGTGGCCAAGCGAATCGCGGCAAAAATTACGGGTGTGACAGGATTCTTGCCGCCGCGCGTGGCGACGAATGCGGACCTCGAAAAAATCGTGGAAACATCGGATGAGTGGATTAGGACGCGCACTGGAATTCGCGAACGCCACTACGTCGATCCGGGCATGGCCGCGTCGCACATGGCAACGGCAGCCGCGGCAGAACTGCTGAAAAACAAGAACGTCAATCCCGAAGAAATCGAGATGATTATTGTGGCGACGGTGACGCCGGACATGATGTTCCCGGCGACGGCCTGCTTGGTGCAGGACCGCCTCGGCGCCAAGAATGCGTGGGGATTTGACTTGTCGGCGGCGTGCTCCGGATTTGTTTACGCGCTCACGGTGGGTGCGCAGTTCGTTGGCGCCGGAACGCACCGGAAGGTGCTGGTGATCGGCTCTGACGTCATGACTTCCATCCTCGATTTCAGGGACCGCGCCACATGCGTGCTTTTCGGCGACGGCGCGGGGGCCGTGCTGCTCGAGCCAGCGCTATCGGAAGCGGAAGGCATCATCGACTTCATGAATGACGTGGACGGCTCAGGCGGGTGCAGTCTGTATATGCCCGCGGGCGGATCGTTGCACCCGCCTTCTCACGAAACAATCGATAAACGGATGCACTACGTGCATCAGGAGGGCCAGCAGGTATTCAAATACGCGGTGCGCCGCATGTGCGAGGTCTCTTCAACGCTGCTGGAACGCAACGGCTTCACCAATCGCGACCTGGCCCTGTTGGTGCCGCACCAGGCGAACCTACGCATCATCCGCGCGACGCAGGAGCGGCTCGGAATCGAAGATTCCAAGGTAATGATGAATATCGATCGCTACGGCAACACGACCGCGGCAACGATTCCACTGGGGCTGCGCGATGCAGTCAACGAGAAGCGCCTGAAAAAGGGCGACCTGGTCATGATCGTATCGGTAGGGGCTGGATTCACGACCGGCGGAATGCTGCTCCGCTGGGCCTATTAAAAGGAGCGGAGTTCAGCGACGAATTCCTGATTCGACTGCAGGCGCAGGTCCATCGCAACGGCGGCGTATTGGGTGCAGGAGGCCATTTCCTGACGTGCCCACGCGCTGGCTTGCGGCAATACTCCCTTGCACAGATAGGCCACGGAGCACATAGCGCGGTAATAGGAGCTTACACGCCCGAGCTTTAGGCTGGACGGCGCGCCCATGCTGGGGCAGATTTTGCTCATGGCCGTGATGGTCGAGAACCCGTTTTGATTCAACGCGTTAGCGAAGCTCAATTCCGCGGAGCGCAAACGCTCGGAAATCGGTAGCGCGGCAACCGCCAGCATGCTGGCGCGCCAGAAGAATACTGCGAACTGGGCCAACATGGCGCCTGAGAGCACGAAGATGAGAGATGCGAACATTTGGTTTTCTTCCACGGGTATTCTGCCTTGGGGGTCGGTTCTGGCCAATGGAACACAAGTACCATTTTGATAGAACCAGAGTTGCCAGCCATGTAGGCCTCCGCCCGCTGGCTATCCCCGCAGCACGTAGCCGGGTTGGGTAGCGCAGAGTCTCGCTTTTTGAGATTCTGCGGCTGTTGACGTTTCCCTCGCTACAACGCACACTCTTCAGCCGGCAAGGGCTGCGGAAATACGCGACCCTTTCGCGCCTCTCGCGTCCAAGTGTTTTTCAGGACGCAACCGCCGGAGCGTGATTCGCGTTTACCATACCCATTTTTGCAAAAGGAGCGCCCATGCAACGCACTTCGTGCTCAAGATCTCCACGACTGAAAATCCTTCTTGCCCTATTTGTTTTTATGCTCTCGGGAACCTTCGCTTCGGCGCAGTCTTCC
>DATNDO010000003.1:0-50886 GCA_035606955.1 Candidatus Angelobacter sp. | reverse complement strand
GCGCGTTGACGAAATGCTGGTCGACACATGCGGTACGGGCGGCGACGGCTCCTGCACGTTTAACGTTTCGACCGCCGCCGCGTTCGTGGTTGCCGGTGCGGGCGCGCGCGTCGCCAAGCATGGCAACCGCTCGGTTAGCTCACGCTGTGGCTCAGCGGACGTCCTCGAACAACTTGGAATCTCGCTCGATCAAACCGCCGAACGCATTGGTCGCGCCATCGATGAAGTTGGCATCGGTTTTCTGTTTGCACCCGCCATGCACACCGCGATGAAACATGCCATGCCCGCGCGCCGGGAATTGAAAATGCGCACCGTGTTCAATCTTCTGGGACCGCTCACCAACCCCGCTGGGGCTTCCGCGCAGGTCGTTGGCGTATCGAACGCGAACTTCACTGAACTTCTCGCCCGCGCTCTCGATGAACTCGGAGTGCGGCGGGCCTTCGTCGTTCACGGCGCCGATGGAATGGACGAGATTTCGCTGAGCGGAGAGACTTACGTTACGGAACTGAACAATTGCGTGATTCGGAGCTATACAGTCGTGCCCGAAGATTTCGGATTGCGCCGTGCACCGTCCCAGGCGATTCGCGGCGGCGACGCCAAACATAACGCCGAAATCATTCATAAAATCTTCGGCCGCGGAATGCTTTACCGCGAGCACGGCCCGCATCGCGACATCGTGTTGGCGAATGCTGCCGCCGCTCTCGTTGCCGCTGGTCGCGCAACCGACTTCCTCGATGGCGTGCGTCTCGCAACGGAATCGATTGACTCTGGCGCCTCGCGCACGAAGCTCGACGAACTGATTCGCTTCTCGCAAGCCAAGGACGCCACCGCCGCCGGATAAAACGACGCTTTTGGCTTATCCTTGTTCCCGCAAACTCCGCACCGCATAGGCAAAACTCGCCAGCGCAAAAATCGCAAATCCGATTGCTTCAATCAGGATTTGCCGCGGCGCACCCAGCCCAATTGACCCATAGCGCAGCAAGTCCACCTGCCAGGTGATCGGATTTGCAAGCGCCGTGATGCGGAACCATCGGGGCAAGGGCGCAAGCGGATAGAACATCGAACTGGCGAACAAAAATATGAAATAGAAAACCGATGTCACGCTGTTGAAAATATCGTTGCGCCGGATGTTCAACGCGAAAATCGTGTAGAAGAAAAACCAGGCCGCCGTCCCTCCAATCACCCCCACCACAAGCAAAGGCAGCAAATGCCATTGCAAATGAATTTTCAGCAACAGGCATGCGACCGGAATCGTGACCATGGCCTGCACGATTCCGATGCACACATTGAACAGTACTTTCCCCAGCAGGTATTGCGAGCGCCGCATGGGATACGTCAGCATTTCGTAGAAAATCCCATTGTCGCGGTCCAGGAAAAAAGACCACGAGCTGTTCGCCGCGATCCCGAAGCTCGCCATTCCCAGCACGCCTGCCAGAAAAAACGAATCGTAATTGATGTTTGCCCCAAGCGCCGGCGCGCCCAGCGCCGCATTCACGCCAACGCCAAAAACGAGCAGATAAAACATTGGGTAACACAAATCCCAGAACAAGAATGCTGTATTCGTCGCGCGTATTTTGCTTTCTCGGTACAAAATTGCCCTCAGCGGCCCCATGCCTCACCTCTCCTTGGTCAACTCGACGAAAATATCCTCTAAGCTCGCGCCGCTCACTTCCACTCGCAGCACGCGGCCCTTCTTTGATAGCGCGCTCACAATGTCGAGCACTTGCGCTTCCTCGACCTTCAGCGCAATCTCGACGGTGTTGTCATCGATATGCGATCGTAACGGGCCAAGACGCGCCACATCCTCCGCGATCGTTTCCGGCAAGTGGTCAAACGTCATCGAGATTTCGTACACGCCCGCGGAAAGCAGCTTCAGCGCGTTCAAATCGCCGCGCGCCACCTGCCTGCCACGATTCATGATCAAAATATCGTCGCAAAGTTCTTCCGCTTCGTTGAGGATCTGCGTGGTCAAGACAATCGTTCGCCCCTTAGCCGATTCCTCGCGCAAATAGCCCATCACCGCGCGCTTCAAAATCGGGTCCATGCCCGTGGAGAATTCATCGAGGAAAACCACCGGTGTCTCGACCATAAAAACTTTCGACACTTGAACGCGTCGCCGCGAACCTCCGCTCAAATCCTGCACTTTCTGATCTGCGTACGAGGAGATTTGAAATTTTTCCATCACGATGTCCGCACGCCGCCGCGCTTCCGCTGCGTGCAACCCGTGAAAGCGTGCGAAGGTCAGCAAGTTATCGCGCACGCTCAAAAATAATTCCCCTGCCGTCTCCTGCAGCACCATTGAAATCTGCCGCCGCACTTCGAGCGGACGCGCAACCACGTCGAAACCTTCAATGCGCGCCGCGCCGCTCGACGGGCGCAGCAGCGTCGCCAGCACTTTCAGCAGAGTTGTCTTCCCCGCGCCGTTCGGCCCGAGCAATCCGAAAATTTCGCCTCGCGGCACGGAAAAACTGATTCCATCGACCGCGCGCACCGGCGACTGCCCATGCCTCTCATACACTTTTGTTAAATTGTCGACTTCCAGAGCAAAGTTGCTCATTAGAGTTCTCCGTAGCTATGCTGCGCACGCAGCAAAAAAAGTCAGAATGATTGAGTGGAAAAACTAGAAATGGAGCGCCGGCGCGCGAAAGCGTTTCGCTTCCGGCCGGGGCTTACAGGAGAGGCTTAATGATTCTCATGGGCGACCTGCCTTTTCGTATTGCGTTCGAAGACTCTACGCAGCACTCTCGAAAATGTCAATTATTTTTGCGATTCGACGATGTCGGCCCTTCTTGCAGAGAAGCCCACGGAAAATCGTCTGCCGACCAGTCAAAACGCTATAATCTCGCCGCCCGATGATTCAAGCATAGCAGCGTAACTCGGCTTCCAGGAGGCTCGAATGAAACGCGTTGCCATTCTAATTCTTTCAGTCATGTTCTTTGCCACGGCGGCAACGCCTCAAAACAATTCCGCGGCGTCGCGCGTCGTCTCCGCCGTCCGCGCCTATCGCTTCGCCCACGAACCGCAAATCATCAGCGAATTCGTCAGCCTCCTCTCGATTCCCAACATCGCCTCCGACACGCCAAACATTCAGCGCAACGCGACCACGCTCGTTGAAATGCTCAAGCACCGCGGCTTTCACACCGAACTTCTGCCGATTCCCGGACGCGGCCCTGTCGTCTTCGGGGATCTCGAATCGTCCGGCGCCAAGGGCACGGTGATTTTCTATTGCCACTATGACGGTCAGCCCGTGGAAGCGAACAAATGGATCGGCACGAAGCCCTTCGTTCCCGCGCTGCGCACCGACACGATCGATGCGCGAGGCCAACTTATTCCGTTTCCGGACCAGCCTGGCGCCTATAAAGACGACTGGCGTCTTTACGCGCGCTCCGCTGCCGACGATAAAGCGCCAATCATCGCTCTGCTTGCCGCAGTCGATGCATTGCACGCCAATCACATTCCCCTTGCCGTAAATTTAAAGCTCGTCCTCGAAGGCGAGGAAGAAGACAGCTCGCCGCATCTCGCCGCGACGGTCGACACGCACAAAAATCTTTTCGCGGGCGATTTGCTCATCACCGCCGACGGGCCTGTGGATCAAAGCGGCCGGCCACTTGTTTTCTTCGGCAATCGCGGCGTGATTTCCGTGCGCATCACCGTTTTCGGCCCGCTGCATCCGTTGCACAGCGGACACTACGGCAACTGGGCGCCCAATCCCGCGATGCGTCTCGCGCAGCTTCTCGCAACAATGAAAGACGCGAACGGCCGCGTGCTCATCGCCGGCTTCTACGACAACGTTGTTCCGCTCGGCCCAGCCGAACAGAAGGCCATCGCCGAAGCCCCCGACAATGATGCGCATCTCTCGCACACGTTTGGTATCGCAGCACCTGATGGCGGCGGCAAAAAGCTTCTCGAATTGCTGAACGAGCCTTCGCTCAATATTGACGGCCTCGAAGGCGGCTGGACCGGCGCGCAATCGAAAACGATTATTCCGGACACAGCGACCGCGTCGCTCGACATGCGCCTCGTGAAAAACGCCGGGCCAGACCAGGAATTCAACCGCCTCGTCGCGCACATCCGCAAACAAGGCTTCTACGTAATTGACCGCGAACCCACCATGGATGAACGCGCCAAATATCCGCACATCGCCGAAGTTACGCGCGACAAAGGTTACCCCGCCACGCGCACCGCAATGGACTTGCCCATCTCCCAAGCGCTGATGCGCGCGGTGGACGAAGGCGCGGGCGAGCCAGCAGTGAAATTGCCGCTGCTCGGCGGCAGCGTGCCAATGTACATTTTCCCGGACTTGGGTTTGCCTGTGATTGGCGTGCCCATCGCAAATTTCGACGACAACCAGCACAGCCCTAACGAAAATCTGCGCATCGGCAACCTGTGGACCGGCATGGAAACCTATGCGGCAATCCTCGCGGAATTACGCTGGTAGGCAAATTTACAACGAGAGGAAATTCTCGAGCAGGTGGAAGCCTTCGCCAGTGAGCACCGATTCGGGGTGGAACTGCACGCCCTCGACGGGGAATTCGCGGTGGCGCAAACCCATAATCGTGCCGTCGGAGGTTTCCGCGGAGATTTCCAGGCAGCGCGGCAGCGACCGCCGTTCCACAATCAGCGAGTGATACCGCGTGGCCTCGAAATTCTGCGGCAACTTGCGGAAAATTGTTTCCCCGTCGTGATGAATCTCGCTCGTCTTGCCGTGCATGATTTTTTTCGCGCGGATCACTTTGCCGCCAAACGCGTCGCCAATTGCCTGATGCCCCAGGCAAACACCAAGAATCGGTATTTTCCCCGCGAAACGCTGAACCAGCGCCACGCTAATCCCCGCCTCGCGCGGCGTGCACGGCCCCGGCGAAATAATAATGCGCTCCGGACGCAACTTCTCCACTTCGTCGAGCGTAATCGCGTCGTTCCGCCGCACTTCGAGCTTCTGCCCCATCTGGCCAAGATACTGCGCCAGGTTATAGGTAAACGAATCGTAGTTATCGAGCAGCAGAATCATTGATTGCTTTCGCGCCTGTAATGATGAGATGCATTTGCCCGAAAAAGATCTAGTTGTGTGTCCCGTGCCCCGCTACATCGGCCGCTGCTTGCCTTGGTGCGCGATTTCGACTGCCACCACCAGCGCCCGCGCCTTGTTGATTGTCTCCTGATATTCTTTTTCGGGCACCGAGTCCGCCACCACTCCGCCTCCCGCTTGGATGTGAATCTTGCCATCCTTCGCCACCAGCGTTCGCAAGCCGATGCACGAATCGAGGTTCCCTGAAAAATCGAGATACAGAATCGCGCCCGCGTAGATTCCGCGCCGCGTCGGTTCGAGTTCGTCAATAATTTCCATCGCGCGAACTTTCGGCGCTCCACTGAGTGTTCCCGCCGGAAAACATGCCATCAATGCGTCCAGGCAATCGACGTCCTTGCGCAATTGCCCCCGCAGACTCGACACCAAATGCATCACGTGTGAATAGCGCTCGACGAACATCAGCTTCTCCACCTTCACCGTCCCATATTCGCAGACGCGCCCCAAATCGTTGCGTCCCAGGTCCACCAGCATGATGTGCTCGGCGCGTTCCTTCGGGTCGGCCAGCAATTTCTTTTCGAGCAATTTGTCTTCGCGCTCGTCGCGGCCGCGCGGCAGAGTTCCCGCGATGGGCCGGTAGTGCGCGTCGCGCCCCTGTACCTTCACGAGCATCTCCGGCGAGCTACCAACGACGGCGAGTTCGTCCAAGCGTAAGAAATAAAGATAGGGCGACGGGTTTACCACACGTAATGCGCGATAAATCTCAAATGGATCTGCCGATGTCCGCGCGGAGAATCGTTGGCTCGGGACAACCTGAAAAATATCGCCAGCGCGAATGTACTCCTTGGCTCTGCGAACCGCGGCCATGTAGCGCGACTTCGTGAAATTCGAAGACACGCGCAGAGCCGAACGGCTTTTCGCTTTGGGCAGCCTCGGCAACGGTTGTTCGAGCTTGCGTCGCGTCCTCCCGATCTCGCGGACGGCAGCATCATATTTTGCTCGTAAACTTCCCGAGCCTTCGGTAAACACGTTGCGCACAATCCACACGCGATGCTGCACATGATCAAACACCACCAGCCCGTGAAAGAACATCAGTACCGCATCATCCAGCTTCAGCTCGTCTTCGCCCGTTGCCGGGATTCGTTCGATCAGCCGGACCATGTCGTACGCGAAATACCCGATCGCCCCACCCACAAGCGGCGGCAACCCGTTGATCTTCACCGGACGGTACCGGCTCACACGGCTGCGCAGCACTTCGATGGGATTTGCGTCGATCCTTTCCACGCGGTTGCCGATTTCGATCCTGCAGGAACGCCCGCGCGAGCGGAACACTTCCGTCGGATCCACGCCGAGAAACGTGTATCGTGCGATGTTCTCGCCACCCTCGACGCTTTCTAGCAAGCACGAATACTTCGCATCGCGCGCCAGTTTAAGATACGCGGCCACTGGCGTCAGCAAGTCCGCGGTAATCGTCTCGTAGACGGGAACGAAATTCCCTTTTCGCGCCAGTTTGAGAAACGTTTTGTAGTCGGGCTGGATCATTTCTTCTCGCGTCTCTCTTCCTCGCGCCTGAGCGCTGCAACCACCGCTCGCCGCATCGCCGCTTCCGGCGCACGCTCACCCATCCAGATTTCCCATTGCGCGATCCCCTGCGCCAGAAACATCTCGACTCCGGAAACCGTTTCGATTCCGCGCCGCGCCGCCAATCGCAACAGCTTTGTCTCGCGTGGGCGGTAAATCGTGTCGAACACCAGCCGGCAATTCAGCTCGCGCGCACGCAGTGGAGAATCGCTTGTATACGGATGCATCCCCACCGGCGTCGCATTCACGATCGCGTCGAAAAATTCGCGTCGTAAGGCTGCGCGCGGGATAGCTTCCCCGTGAACCGCGCGAGCCAGCTTCCGCGCCTTCTCCATTCGCCGCGCGCAGATCGCAATCGCTGCGCCGCCACGCGCCAGCGCAAAGGCCACTGCTCGCGCCGCCCCGCCCGCTCCAACAATCAGCACACGGCTTCCTGCAATCGGCATTCGCCGCTCCAGCGCCCGCAGCACTCCTACGTAATCTGTATTGTAGCCGAAGAGTTTTCCCTGCCCACGCACCACTACCGTATTCACTGCACCAATTTCCGCTGCCAACGGATCGCAATCGTCCAGATGCCGCAGGATCTCCTCTTTGTGCGGAAGTGTGATACTGAAGCCCTGAAGACCCAGATGCTCAATCGCCGCGACAAAATCGTCCAGGTCGCGCACAAGAAATGGAAGATAAACCGCGTTCACCCGCCGCGCGGCGAATCCCGTGTTATGCAGAACCGGCGAAAGCGAGTGTCCAACCGGATCCCCGATCACCCCATAGACACGCGTCTGACGGTCGACTTTACCCGCTCGATATAGTCCCGTCATTTCGGCAATCGGCACTTGGCCTGGCGCCGTAGCCAGTTCTACCGGTGCGTAAGCAAGTGCGCTGCCTTCGCGCAACGCCAAAATGCGCACTGGTGTTGCGATTTCGCCCATCGGAACGGCAATCACATTTCGCTTGCCGTGTGCAAGCGTCAAGACGCGTAAACTCTCAGCAATCGAATCGCATCGCGTTGCAATTTTCACCGCTTCAAAACCAGCCGCTTGCGCAGTCCGCTCCAGTCTCCTCGACAACCGGGCAAGCTCTGATTTCTTCGGCGTCTTTGCAAAATCGTGGAACGAAAGAATCCGCCGTGCTCCCGCCGTGCAAAGGTCACGAGTGAACCCGGCGCTGGCTTCCACGCTTTCGATTTCCAGGTCAATCCACTGGCAGCCGGCTCCAATCGCGTGCCGCAGAACAGCAAGTTGGCCCGTTACATCCTTCGAAAAACGGCCGCCTGCTTCTATGCGCCGGCAGGTTGCGATCAACGTCGCTCTCCGGCTGAATTTCGCGCGTCCCAGCCGAATCAGAAAGACCCGCAACTCCCGCCCGTTCTTCAGCCAGTCCAGCCGCAGCTCGACGGTCCGCGTATGGCGCGGCGCCTCGCGAAGTTGCTGCCACATTTCGCGCGCAGTCGTCGCCGCGACCACTCCACAGATTCGGTCCTCGCCAAACAACGCCTCAGTCGCCATGCTGTTCCTTGGTACAGGTCAGGAGCCACATAGGATGCGTTACCCAATATGTAAAACGCAATGGGACATTGCCTTGACGCTCCCTGGGACGTTTGTTACGGTCGATTCATCGGACTGAAGCGCCGGCCTACCGGCAATCGCGAGGCAAGGAGTAAAAGAAATGCGCAGAAATATCTTGATACTTGGTTTGTCGCTTGCATTCCTATCTTCGGGCGCCCTGGCGCAAGAGAACGGCTTGCGGGAGCACGCAACCATGCCGCCGCCAACCCAGGAAGACGTCTACTGCTCCGGAATGATCACGACGGATCATGTGTCGCGCGATACGCAAATTGTCTCCGGCGAAGAAGCCAATTACGTCCTCACCTTCTCCGATGGCGATTACGTCTACATAAACAAGGGTTCGGATACGGGTGTGAAGGCCGGCGACGTGTTCCAGGTGCTGCGGCCGCTGACCAATGACTCATACGTTCAATTTTTCACCTGGCAAGATCGCCTGCTCCACGCCATGGGGCAGCCCTGGGAGGATGAGGGGCGCGTAAAGGTGGTGGTCGCGCATAAGAAAGTCTCCGTCGCACAGGTGTTTGACTCCTGCAACTACCTGCAACGCGGCGATGTGCTGCTGCCATACCAGGAACGCCCTGTGCCGCAGCTTAAGTCAGAAGCCAACTTCGACCGCTTCGCGCCGCCCAGCGGCAACAAGAAGGCCATGATCGTTGCGGGCAAGGGCTTTACCATGCAGGCCGGAACGAACAGTATTGTGTACGTGAATTTGGGCGCGAGTCAGGGCGTCAAAGTCGGAGACTATTTCCGCATTTACCGCTACGAAGACAACGGAAATTCCTTTGTGTACCAGACGCCGGATATGGGCACGTCGGTCGAAGGATACGGTTCGGGGCCGGCTCACTATCCAGTGAAGGACTTGCCGCGTGAAATCCTTGGCGAGGGTGTCGTGCTGCGTACATCTCCCAATTCCTCAACCGTGCTGATTACCTACAGCCTGAAGCAAATCTACGGCGGCGATTACTGCGAACTCGAATAGCTACGTCACTTCTCCGCCGTGCCTCCTTTTTCCGCACGGGCGGCGGGGAAGTCCGCTTCTGAAAATGTTTCTGCCGTGAAGATCTCGACTTGCGTCCCGGGATTTTTCCATGCGTTCGCGTCGAGCCCGGCCTTGCGGCACGTCTCTTCCAGGAAACGCTCAACAGGCCACCGATGTTCGCGTGCTACCTGTGGCAACAGCACCCCTCTGCGCTCTTCGCGCGTTATCACCAACCCGTGCAGGCCCGCTTCCACATCCTCGGGTTGTGCTCTCTGAACGTCCGACAAAACGGAGATTTCGATTTCGAGTTCCGCGATTTCATCGCCGAGCAATCGCGAAAACCGTGGATCTTCTGTCGCTGCCGCCGCGGCGCAATGCGCCACCACATCCGCAAGCGATTCCATCGGTGACAGTTGCCCAATGCATCCGCAAAGTCGCCGTTGTTTGCGAAGCGTCACGAACGCACCCCTGGGAACCGCCAAGGCTCCCTGCAGCGAGGCAACTTCCAGCGGCTGTCGCTCCCTAACAATCAGCGCGATTGCTTTTCGGGCAATCTCCAGTAGGGTTTGCTTTTCTTCGTTGCGGAGTGGGCTACCGAGTGGGCACATCTTGCGGGTTTTTTTTCCGTTCCAGAACGATCTGGATGCTCTGCCGTTGTTTGATGCGATCGTCGACCTGATTCCAGAACATCAAGAAGTAATGCACGGCGGACACAATCGCGCTGATCACCACCAGCCAGAGCAGTACCATCGCCAACAGATGGAACGAAGGATGCGTCGCCGAAAAAATGACAATGCAGCCGGCCAGCACCTGCAACACTAGCTTGGTCTTCCCCAACGGCGAAGCAGGAATAATCAACCCCTCCGCCGACGCGATATTGCGCAGGCCCATCACGATGAATTCGCGCCCTATGATAATCACCACCATCCAGGCGGGAACCAATCCCATCGCAACGAGTGAAATGAAGGCGGCGGAAATCAGAAGTTTATCTGCGATGGGGTCAAGCAGAATCCCAAGTGTCGTGATCTCGCCGCGTTTGCGCGCAAAATATCCGTCGAACGCGTCAGTAGCCGCTGCCACGGCCAAAATCAAAACACCCCAAATCTCGAAGTGGAAAGGCAATCCCCAGAGTTCCACGTTGGGCTCGCGCGTCAGTAGCACCACCACGAGCAGCGGCACAAAGAAAATTCGGAGAATCGTCAGGCTGTTGGGGAGATTCATTTCGGCCTCGGCCCATGCAGCCCCGCAGCCAGTTACATTGGTCGCAGGTGATGCTGCCACTATAGTTCCCCATCGCGTTGGAGTCAACGACAGGCAGACATCGAATTCACGGCCGCGCAAGTGTGCCCCGGAGACCCGTTACAACTCGGAATCAAAACCGTGGACGCGACCCTCACCCGCTGTTTTATTGCCTTTTCAACAAGCTCAGGAAGCCCAACATCGAGAAGCAGGTATTTACCTTTTGGTTTTTTCGCGCGTCCAACTTGTGCAAATTGAACAAACGGCGCTGGCGCGGGTGGAATTGGCTCATTTCCTCGGTAAATGGCGAAGTCCCACGCTTAAATGACTGAATTAGCTAATGTTACAGGAGAGCTAGAAATGGTCTGTCAATACTCCGCGGATGCCACGTAATCAGTATCGCGGTTTCCCTAACCGCAATTTCCACAATGATTTCCACAGCATCCTCAACGCCGAAACACGTCTATTTTCCCGTCGCATTAATTAACCGTAGAGTAATCACCCTACCGGATGACGATTGTGAGCGTAAGAGTTCAAATGCGTGGCCTCTCGCTTTCAGAAGAATCGCCGAAATTTTCTAACCGCGCGGCAAGCGATTCGGGCAGTTCCGCGTCAAGACAAATGTGTCCGTCCTGCACCTCCGAGCGCAGCACACGCCCGCACGCATAGATCATCGCGAGTTCACGCCCGTTCGCCAACGGCACGTTCAAGCGTCGCGCAACAATGGGATCCACCGGCATGGCTTCATCGATGCGCTGTCGCAGCTCATCGAGGCCCTTCCCAGTCTGCGCCGACACAAAAACGCTAGGATAGTGGCCGCCGACTGGCGAAGACTCGCTTGCATGCAGAGAATTGTGGTCGTGTGACTTCCTTAGCGTCTCGAATTCGTCCGGCGCAAGGCGATCCACTTTGTTGAACACGCGCAGGCGCGGGCGCTCCGCCACTCCTAAATACTCAAGCACCTTCTCCACTTCCGCATCCTGCTCCGCGTGCGACGGACTGGAAATATCGGTCACATGCACAATTACCGCAGATTCCTGCGCCTCCTCCAGTGTCGCGCGAAACGCCGCAATCAAATCGGCCGGCAGGTCGCGGATGAATCCAACCGTGTCCGACAGCAGAACGCGCCGCCGCGAAGGCAGACGCACGGCGCGAATCGTGGGGTCCAGCGTGGCGAACATTTTCGGCGACACAAAAACTTCCGCATGCGTCAACGCATTGAACAGCGTCGATTTCCCCGCATTCGTGTATCCCACCAGCGCTACGGTGCCAAGAGGGACCGCTTGCCGTGCCCTGCGCCGCAGCGCCCGTTGCCTGCGCACCGTTTCGATGGAACGTTCAATCTTACCGACGCGCTCACGAATTCTCCGCCGGTCGGTTTCCAGTTTTTGCTCGCCAGGTCCGCGCGTCCCGATGCCTCCACCCAGCCGCGAAAGCTCGCGTTTGCTCCCTGCCAGCCGGGGCAACAAATAATTAAGCTGCGCAAGCTCCACCTGGAGCTGTCCTTCACGGCTGTGCGCGTGCCGTGCGAAAATATCGAGGATCAATTGCGTGCGGTCAATAACGCGGCAATCCGTGCCGCGCTCAATATTGCGGTGCTGGACTGGCGAAAGATTGCGGTCCAGAATGATCAGACCCGCGTCCAGACGTTCGGCCTCCTCCTTCAATTCCACTAGCATTCCACTGCCGACCAACGTGGCTGAATCGAGCGTGTCGCGCATCTGCAGACGGCTGCCCACAACTCTCGCGCCTGCGCTATGCACCAATTCCTGGAGTTCAACCAGCGACTCGCGTCCCGCGGCGCCGCTTGAAACCATTCCTGCTCGCAGCGCACGTTTTAGTGCAACGCCAACCAACAACACGCGTTCCGAATTGTCCAAGGGAGAGGCAGCCTTCATTAGTGTCGGGAAAATTTCGGCGGGAATTCGCTGGACCATTTACTCATGTGTTCGTCATTATACGCTTCAATCTCTACTGCCGGAGCACTTCTTGACCGGCAAGGCAAGAGGCCGCCAGAACGAAACGCGAGAGCGCCTCCGCCAGCGACGGGCCGAATTCTCGAAATGTGGCATCGCGCGTCGCTCGATCCACCCAACCCAGATAAACCAACATCGCCGACTGCGACCATTCCTCCGCCTGCGCAGGTGTGAAGCCTATTTCGCGAAAAACTTGCTCGAGGTGTGCAGAACGCCGCTTTTCGATCTCGCTCACACGTTGGCCCACTTTTTCGTCCTCACGCGCCCACGAAAAGATCGCCACGTCCAAACTGCTCTTCGTCACATTCGACAGCAGCTCCACTAGGCTCGCCCACCGACCCGCTGGGTCACGGTGAACCTCGCGCTCATCGACGTTCCAATCTACATGCCCAGATTCCCAAGCCTCCAGCATCGCCGCCAGCAAATCCTCTCTGTCGCGAAAATGCCAATAAAAGCTCCCCTTACTGATTCGGAGCTTTTTCGCAAGATTCTCAACGCGTACCGCTTCTCTGCCTTCGCTGGCAAGAACTCCCATCGCGCAGCGAATCCAATCGGAGCGTTCCAATCGGGTGGCATGTTCTCGATTAGCTCGCATCGGGTACGCCTCCATCTATCCATACGGTATCGTATGGTAGACATTAGGATACCTGACGTAATGCTCCGCCGTCAATACCGATGCGTATTCAGTGACTATTCCTTGACTGCCCCCATGAGTTTTAGGGCTTCTGCGGCAGTGGCAGGCTCATCGCCAAACCGCTCAATCCAGTGCACGCCCCGCTCTTTGCGGAACCAGGTTATTTGCCGCTTGGCGTATTGTCGAGTTGCTTGCTGAATCTGCCGGATGGCTCCGTCAAGCGCCATCTTGCCAGTCAGAACATCCCGAAGCTGAGAGTATCCGAGAAACTCAAACGGCTTCGAAGTCGGCGCTATCCCTTTACCTAACAATATCTTAACTTCGTCGAGCCACCCCAACCCCTGCATCGCAATCACGCGTCGGTCAATGCGTTCGTAGAGTGCCGCTCGTGGAGGCATCAACCCAATTTTGAGTACCTGGAAGCCCTGGAGGCCGGTTCGTTCTTGCCGATGAAGTGCGCTGGCCGGCTCACCCGATAGCAAACGAACCTCGAGCGCGCGGATTACTTTCTGTGTGTCCCCTGGGGCAATTCGCGACGCAGATTCCCGGTCGAGCCGCTTCAATATCCCGTGCAAGTACTCTGCTCCGCGTCGCGCCACTCGCTGCCTCAATCGTTCGCGAAGCTCCTCAGAACGCGCTGGCGCATCCGCCAACCCCTCCAGGAGCGCTCGCAAGTACAGCCCGGTCCCTGCCGTCAAGGTCGGCAGCCTCCCCCGCGCGCAAATCTCCTCCAAAACTTCCGTCGCCCGCCGTCGATACTCACCCGCTGTGAAAACCTCCTCAGGCTCGACCAAATCAATCAAGTGATGTGGAATTCCGCGCCGCTCTGCTGCGGGCACTTTGCCGGTCCCAATATCGAAATGCCGATAGACCTGCGTGGAATCGCAAGCCAAAACTTCTCCGTCCAACCGCTCCGCCAACGTAATCGCCAGCGCTGATTTGCCGGAGGCCGTCGGGCCGAGAATCACCACGAGGCGGCGGTGCTCGCTCATCGTTGGAACACTCTGTAGCGCAGCAGCAGATAGAACAGCACCGCCAGCGCCAGCAGCAGCGCGCCCAGAATTTGAGTGCGATTCAGTCTCACTGTGCGAAGTTATAGTCCAGAGGCAGGTTGTAAAGGAAGGCGATTCGCAGTTCGATATACGGGCCAGTGAATGCCGGTGGAAGCGGTTCGAACGGATTCGATTCCGTCAGGGCGGTACCGGCCGCACGGTCTAGGGGTTCCTTACCTGACGTGCGCATCAACGCCGGCTCCGTATTCGGCATGTCGCCATTGCGCATAATATGGAACTGCATGATGACCACGCCCTTGTCACCCATTTGTGCAGAAATCGGCCACGCGGAAATCCAGTTCTGCTTCACGCGCGCGAGCAGCCTCGCCAGGTAATTCGAGAAATCTACCCCCTCGGTCGGCGTTAGTATCTGCACCCCAGCTCCCAGCAAACCCTGGCCTCCGCTGCCACTCGGGAGAGGTGCTCCGGGACCGAGAGGCATCGCCTGCTGGATCGCTGCGGAGGTCGAGCTGCTCCGATTCTGCAAGGCTTGCTGGGCATTCTCCTGCAGCGCCCGGCCCGGCGACAGGCGCGGAAGATCAAGATTGAGTTTCTGATTCGGCTTTGGCGGAGTCTCCAATTGCGTCAGCGGCTTGAACGCGGGCTGGGGCTTTGGAGGCTGCGGCGCCGGGGGCTGCGGTTGAGCCGCGCGTGAGGGCTCCGGCTGAGGAGGCGCGTCGGTCTTTGGTCCAGCCATCGGCTCAGGAGTGGGTGGGTGTGGCGGCGTCAGCTTTTCCAACAAGCGCGGATCCAGCCGCATACGCGCGCTGGGCCGCTCCGCTGGTGGTCGTTCCCTCGGCACGTTCCTAACCGACGGCGGGAGAAACACATGCGACAATTGCTCCCGAGCCATCTCCACCTGCTGCGCCGGAACATTCGAAGTGAAAAGCTTCGGCGCGAACAAAATCAGCAGAATCACTCCCACGTGCACAAGCAACGAAAACGACCGCGCCAGCCAGCCCCAATCCCGCTTTCTTGGGTCCTCCGGAGACGCCAGCAAATTGATTTCACCGGTGTTAAAAAGATCCCGCTCGATAATGTCGTCGAAGACCCCCGCCGGCAACGGTGCCTGAACTGTCGGGTGAAATGACTCTTCGAGCACCGCTTCCTGCGGCACAACCACGCGTGTTTCGAGCACCGCCATCGGGACATGCGAAGGGATCGCCGTGGCCGAAGGCTCCATCTGTTTCACTGGCATGTCGCGAGGAATCAGAATGCGGCTCGAAAGAACGTCCAGCGGCAGGTGCAACGGGATGGACGTGCGCGTATCGAGCGGCGCTGTAGAAGGCCCCGACGGAACCACGATGCGCGAATCAAGCTGCGAAGTCCGTCGCGCGCCGTTTTCAGGTGGTGCGTTGGGATCGACGCGGGAAATCTTCAGCGGAACCAAGGTCCGTGGAATCATCTGATGTGCGGGGCTGTTGCAAGCTCCGGTTTCACGCGACGTGCATGTTCCAGAATCCCCGCCATTACGCGGTCAGCCAAGTCGAGCGCTCGCCGTCCCGCCTCGCCGTCCACCAGCGGCGCTGTGCGTTCGCGCACCGCGGAGAGAAAGGCGCGCAATTCCGCCTTCAGTGGCTCTTCGGGCTGCGTCGGCAATTTTTCAAAATCAATCGCCGGCTCGGAACCCTCGCCGGTCACGCGGATGCGCGTTACATCCTGCCGCGTGTAATCGACCGAAACATATTCACGCGCCTGGAAAAAACGCAATTTGCGCACGCGCTCCGTGGAAACACGGCTCGCGGTCAGATTCGCCACCGCGCCCGACTCAAATTCAATGCGTGCATGCGCGATATCTACTTTCTCTGTCAGCACGGGAATACCCACGGAATGAATGTCGCGTACCGGAGAGTTGACGAGCCAAAGCAAAATATCCAGGTCATGAATCATCACGTCGAACACCACATCCACGTCCAGGCTGCGCGGCGAAAAAACTCCCAAGCGGTGCACCTCGAAAAACAGCGGTCGCGTCACGATTTTCTGCACCGCCACCACGGCGGGATTAAATCGCTCCAGATGACCTACCTGCAGAATGCGCCCGGCATTTTTCGCGCTCGCGATCAATCCGTCAGCTTCTGCTCGCGAAGACGCAATCGGTTTCTCCACCAGCACATCCACGCCGCGCTGCAAAAGGTCCGAACTGATTCGCGCATGAAGAACCGTGGGCACCGCAACGCTCGCTGCGTCAATCTGCTCGGCCAATTGGCCTATCTCTGAAAACGCCTGCGTGCCGAATTCCGCTGCGATTTGCCGCGCGCGCTCCGGATCGGCGTCATGAATCCCAACCAACTCCGCACCCGCAAGTTCGTGAAACACGCGCACGTGATTGCGTCCAAAATCGCCGACGCCGACCACGCCCACACGTATCTTCTTGTCGCTCACCGCTTTCCTTTCTCCGCCGCAACCCTATCGGATGCTTGTTTCACGCCGAGGGGTGTAAGCGCCTCAATCGCTATGCCAGCCTCATCGGCCGCGGCCGTCAATTTCTCGCGGTCAAACAAAAGCGTCCGTCCCGCGTCCACCGCCAGCGCCGTCGCCTTCGAACGCTTCATCACTTCAATCGTCCGCAGGCCGACCACAGGCACATCGAAGCGCATGTCTTGTCCGGGTTTGCTGACCTTCACGACCACCAAACGCTTCCCATCTGTAAGACGCGCCGCGCGTTCGATGGTTTCGTCCGTGCCTTCCATCGCTTCCACAGCCACACACGCGCGGTCGCAAATCACCACGGTTTGCCCCAGATCAATTTCCGCCAGCCGCTGCGCTACTTCGCGGCCGTACGCAATGTCAGCCGACTCCCCTTCGTCGGGACGCCGCCGCGTCAGCACTCCCGGTTCGGGCAACAACGGCGCCAAGAACGTCGTCGAGTCCACCAAATGAATGCCTTCGTCTTCCAGCAATGCCGCCACCGCGCCAATCAGCGAATCCGTATTTTTTTTGGGCAGCGACAGCAATAGTTTTGCGAGCTTCCAGTCCGGCCGTATCGCGCTGAAGATTTTGTTGTGCTTCACCTGCCCGGCCATCACCGCTTGCTTCACGCCCTCCTTGTGAAGCAACTCAATCGTGCGACTCAATTCCCCGAGGCTCACCCAATGCAATCGCGGCGCAACGCGCTCAAGTTCCGGCGACGCTTCTTCGCGTATCGCAATCACAGCCATCTCAATGCCGCGACTGCGCGCGCCTTCTAGAACCAAGAATGGAAATTTTCCGTTGCCGGCGATCAGTCCCCAGCCAGCCGTTGAGGGAGTTTCGTTTTGCGGCGCCATCGCTTATCTACTTAATCAGCCCGCGCTCGGCCGCTTCGATGAAGCGAATCAGCTCAGAAACATCTTCCGAGCCGTTGAGCGTCTCGCGCATGCGTTCGACTGCCTGCGTGGTGTTCAGCTTGGAGCGCAGCAGCAACCGGTACGCGCGCTCAATCGTTTGGATCCGCTCGCGGCTGAAGCCCTGACGCTCCAAGCCGATGGAATTCACGGCGAAGCAACGCACATCGCGCGCCTGCACCACTTTCGAAAACGGCGGCGCATCCTGCGTAATTGCCGTCAATGCTGCAACGTACGCGTATCGTCCCACGCGGCAAAATTGGTGTACCGTGCAGAACGCGCCCACCGTAGCGTAATCTTCTATCGTGACATGTCCGGCCAGCGTCGCGCCGTTCACGAAAATTGTGTGATCGCCCACATGGCAATCATGCGCCACGTGCGCATAGGCCATGAACATATTGTTGCTGCCAATATGCGTGGTCCCCCCGCCCTTTTTCGTGCCCCGGCTCACGGTGACGAATTCTCGAAACAAATTCTTGTCGCCGATTTCCAGCGCCACGCGCTCTCCTGCATACGTCAAGTCCTGCGGGTCGCCGCCAATCGCCGTAAAGGAATCGAAGCGATTCTCGCGTCCAATGCGCGCCGGCCCATGAATCACGCAATGCGCTTCAACCACGCAGCCCGCGCCCAATTCGACTTCGTCGCCGATCACCGCAAACGGACCGATGCGCGTTCCGTCGCCGATTCGGGCGCTGGACGAAACGCTTGCGCGCGCGTCAATCTCGCTCATGGATTGCGGTTCACCGTCTTGCACATCAGCGTAGCCTCCGCAGCCAATTCGTCGCCCACAAACGCTTTGCCCGCCAACTTGCAGAAAGTCGTACGCCACGAAACCACGTCAACCTCGATGCGCAATTGATCTCCGGGCACTACTGGCCGCCGAAAACGGGCTTCGTCGATGGCCACAAAATAAAGCAGCTTGCTTTCCCGCTCAGGTATTTCCTGAAGCAGCAAAAATCCTCCCGTCTGCGCCATCGATTCCACGATCAACACGCCCGGCATCACCGGCTGGCCTGGAAAATGGCCCGCGAAAAAATGCTCATTGATCGTGACGTTCTTGATTCCCACGATGCGCTTCAGCCGCTCCATCTCGATGATCGCATCCACCATCAGGAACGGATAGCGATGCGGCAGAATCTTCTGAATCTCGTTTGTGTCCAGGATCATGAATTCCCTCAACAGGCCACACGGTGTCAACTACCCGCGCGCGCAATCCCACTATTTTATATGAAACCGCACCCTCGTGGTACGCCGCTTGCGTAAAGGTGCGCGCAAAATACAAAATCGCCGCAAATTCTTCGTCTCTCAGCCAGGGGCACATCAATCTCCAATGCTCCTAATTGACACCCGCCCTGCACGGCGGGACAATCGTGAAGGCCCATCTTGGGGGATGTACTTGTCATGGGCATCGGGCAAATTCTCGGCTTCGTCTTTGGGACGGCGTTCGCCGCCGGCCTGAACCTCTACGCTACAATTGCTGTCGCCGGCTTGCTCGAACGCTTCGGCGGCGTTCACCTTCCCGGCTCACTGGCGATTCTCGGCAATCCACTCGTCATCACCGCCGCGCTGCTGCTTTATTTTGTAGAATTCACCGCGGACAAAATCCCATACGTCGACCATGCCTGGGACGTCCTGCACACTTTCATTCGCCCGTTCGCCGCGGCGGTGCTCGCCTATGGCGCAACGGCAGCCGTCCCGCAAGAGTGGCGCGTGCTCGCCGCGCTTCTCGCAGGCGGCATCGCTCTCACGTCCCATGGAACGAAGGCCACAATGCGCGTGGCCGTCAATGCCAGCCCCGAGCCGTTCAGCAATTCCATTGTCAGTATCACCGAAGACGCAATTGCCATCTTCTTCGTCTGGATGGCCACACAGCATCCCTATGCCGCCATCTTTCTCGTGATTCTGTCCGTCACATTTTGCATTTTCGTTCTAGTCAAGTTTTTCAGTGTCGCTCGAAACGTGGCCCAAAGAATGATCCGGCGCGTCACCCGGCGCGCGCCGGTAACAGCCCCCTAGCCGCAGGTTTTCAATTCGCGTTTTTGTAGCGGATGCGCACATGTTCATCAACATTCTAAGGCGGCACGCAGAACAACTTCTCGCCCACGCAGATATTCAAATCAACGGCAGTCGTCCCTGGGACATCATTGTTCATCGTGACGAATTCTATTCGCGCGTTCTTCGCAGCGGTTCCCTGGGCCTCGGCGAATCCTACATGGACGGCTGGTGGGATTCGCCGGCCCTCGATCAATTCTTCGATCACGTTGGCCGCGCCGGCTTGGAACGCGGCGCGCTGCCCGGCTGGGGCGGCGTCCGGCTATACCTGCAATCGCTGCTGCTGAATCCGCAGAAGAAATCCAGGGCCTTTCAGGTCGCCGAGGGACACTACGACCGCGGCAACCTCCTCTTCGAAAAAATACTCGACCGGCGCATGGTCTACACCTCCGGCTACTGGGAACATGCGTCGAATCTCGACCAGGCGCAGGAGACCAAACTCGAATTCGTCTGCCGCAGCGTGGGCCTCTCGCCGGGCATGAAAGTCCTCGACATCGGCTGCGGCTGGGGCAGCTTCGCGAAATACGCGGCGGAGAAATATGGCGTCCGCGTGGTTGGCATCACCGTGTCGCGCGAGCAGGCAAGTCTCGCGATCGAGCGATGCGCGGACTTACCTGTCCAAATTCGTCTGCAAGATTATCGCGATGTTCACGAAACTTTTGACTGCATCGTCTCGCTCGGAATGTTCGAACATGTCGGTTACAAAAATTATCCTACTTATATGGAAATCGTCCGCCGCTCGCTCGCCGGATGTGGCCGATTCTATCTTTCCACTATCGGGAAGAATTATTCCGTGCGCGCCACCGACCCCTGGATCGAAAAATATATTTTTCCTAACTCGATGATACCTTCGCTGAAGCAGATCGGCGCGGCCACCGAAGGTCTTTTCATCGTGGAGGATTGGCGCAACTGGAGCCCGCACTACGACCGCACCTTGATGGCTTGGTATCAGAATTTTGCAAGCAACTGGGACAGCCTGCGCGCCGAATATGACGAACGATTCTTCCGCATGTGGAAATTTTACTTGATGGCCAGCGCCGGCTGGTTCCGCGCGAGGAATCTTCAAGTCTGGGAGATTCTCTTCTCCCCGCTTGGCGCGCATGCCTGCTAATCCTGCTCCATCCGGTTCCTGTTGCAGGAATCGGCGCGAAACTCCCCGCGTACTCTTCGCGTCCTATCCAACAGCCTGTTTGACTTGGCCCTGGCGCTCAAATATGCTTTCGCACCTATACCGAGTCGATATCAGTTAATCCATTTGGGGGGTGGGATTTTTTATGCGCATGCTGCGTAATATGAGTTTCACCGCAATGTTTTTGCTTTTGCCGCTACCTCTTTTCGCACAAATATCGAGCCAAACAGCGGCCCCGCCCGCTCCCTACTGCCTCATTCGGAGCGCGGCCGGTGGCGCCGTATCGCGCCAGGACGCATCGTCATCAGCGGAATCCGAAACTCACGGCCTCAATCCCGCCGATCTCGACCGCTCCGCGAATGCTTGCGTCAACTTCTTCCAGTTCGCCGATGGCGGCTGGGTTGCGAAGCATCCCATTCCCGCAGCGTATTCAAGCTGGGGCACTTTTAATTATCTCCTCAACCGTAACCAGGACGTGCTTCACCAAATTCTCGACGAAGCGGCCGCCGACCGCAACGCCGCGCGCGGCTCAAACGAACAGAAGATCGGCGATTACTACGCGAGTTGCATGAACACCGACGCCATCGAAAAGGCCGGCATTCACCCGCTCGACCCGGAACTGAAGCGCATCAACAGCATCACCACAATTCAGGAGCTCGAAGCCGAAGTCGCCCGCCTGCAAGGCGATGGCGTAGGGGTGCTTTTCCGCTTTGGCTCGACGCAGGATTACAAGAACAGCACGGAAGAAATCGGAGCGGCTTTTCAGGGTGGCCTTGGATTACCCGACCGCGACTATTACGTTAATTCCGACGAGCGTTCGCAAAAAATCCGCACAGAATACGTCGAACACATGACCAATATGTTCAAGCTGATGGGCGACGATCCCACCACTGCGGCGCAGGAAGCGCATACCGTGATGAACATCGAAACCAGTCTCGCGAAAGCCTCGATGACCCGCGTCGAGATGCGCAACCCGGAATCCCATTACCATAGAATGGACGTTGCAGGAGTTCAGTCGCTTACGCCGGCGTTCTCTTGGAGAGCGTATCTGACCGACGTCGGCTACCCCGACGTGAAAGATGTCAATGTTGGCCAGCCGGAATTCTTCAAGAGCCTCAACGCGCAATTGACGTCCACTCCTCTGCCTGACTGGAAAATCTATTTGCGCTGGCATTTGATCACCACCGCTGCGCCCGCGCTCTCGTCGAAATTCGTCGATGAGAATTTCAATTTCTTTAGCAAGACATTGACTGGCGCGAAGGAATTGCAGCCTCGCTGGAAGCGTTGCGTTCAATCGACCGACCGCCAGCTCGGCGAAGCCGCCGGACAAAAATATGTGGCCCGCGCCTTTCCGCCTGAAGCCAAAGAAGCGGCCCTCAAGATGGTTCACAATCTCATCAGCGCGCTGCATGACGACATCGAAACCCTTCCATGGATGGGACCCAAAACGAAAAAAGAGGCCCTCGATAAATTAAGCCACATCATGCTCAAGGTCGGCTACCCAGATAAATGGCGCGATTATTCCGGCTACGAGGTAACTCGCGGACCCTACGTCGATAATCTTTTCCGCGGTCGTGAATTCCAATTCCGTTACGATCTCGCCAAGATCGGCAAGCCCGTGGACCGTACGGAATGGGGCATGACGCCGCCAACGGTCAACGCCTATTACAATTCGTCGATGAATGAAATTGTCTTCCCGGCGGGAATTCTTCAGCCACCGTTTTTTGATCCGAAGGCCGACGACGCTCTGAACTATGGCGGCATCGGTGCTGTGATAGGGCATGAGATGACCCATGGCTTCGACGACGAAGGCAGAAAATTCGACGCTCAGGGCAATCTGCGCGATTGGTGGACGCCGGAAGACATGAAGAACTTTCAGGCGCGAGCCGAATGCGTCGAGCATCAATTCGACAGTTACGAAGTCCAGCCAGGCGTGCATGAAACAGGCAAGCTGGTGCTCGGCGAAAGCATCGCGGACCTGGGCGGCTTGACTATCGCCCTTAAAGCATTCCAGAAAACGCCTGAGGGACAGTCGGATCAGAAGATGGACGGCTTCACGCCCGTCCAACGCTTCTATCTCGCTTGGGCGCGGACATGGGCTGGCAGCGACCGTCCCCAACTGGAGTTGCTGCTTGCAAAAACAAACCCGCACCCGCTTGACCGCTTCCGCGCCATCGCTGCGCCGTCGAATATGGCTGCTTTCCAACAGGCATTCGATTGCAAAGCCGGTGACCCCATGGTGCGCCCTGCGGATCAGGTGTGCCGGATCTGGTAGGCTTTTCGAAAACGAATCAGGGTGGGTGGGCTAGCGCTCCTTAACGGGCGCTTGGCTCTCCCACCTTTTGCATCTTCAGCGACCGCTGCTTTTCGTACTCCGCCCACGTCAGCCAAATAACTACGGCATCGAACAACGTCAGCAGCACCAGAAACCACGATGGCGCGAACGTCATACGGTAAAGCTGATAGAGAATAAAACTGATCAACAAGAGGATCATCGCCGGATACGCCCACATTCGGTTCAGCCACAGCGCAACTACAAGAATCACTTTCGCCAGGCCGTGAGACACCAGATAGAAGAATATGAAGTAGTGGGCGTGACCCACAATCCCTTGCGAGGCGTGCAGCAAATGCGTCGCGATAAAGGCGTTCGGATTTCGCGCCAGCGAGTGCCGTGTAATTACATCCACGAACGAATTTATTCGCGTTTGATTCGCCACCAGAACCAATATCCCGCCAATAATCTCCAGCAAGCCGTCGATTCCCTTCAGCGTGATGCTGGCCTGAAAGCTTCGGTCGAGAAGTGTTGTTCCCTTTAGGATTTGCATGGAGTGTATCCGAGACTAACATAATCAGCCCAATACAGAGCAGCTTCCGCATTGCTTGGTGGTGGGTCAGTTTGAATTCCCTTGATCGTGACATATGGAGTTAGAATTCAAACTGAACCATAGCCCGCTGCTTGTCTGTATCCAATCTCAGGCGAGTGCAACCGCATGCTCCTCCGCCGAATCGAATAGTGGTGCCTGGCCGGTTCTCGCGGAGTCCCTTGCAGTCCATCCAGCGATGGCCTAAGATTTCGGGTCGTCTTCTTCACCGAAAACATGTTCTGGCGAAACAATCCATAATGGAAAACGGATCGCCCGCAAAATTCGCTGTCGAGAATGATATCGGTGGCAATCCGATGCTGGCGGGTACGCTCGCCTTCGAAAAAGCCCAAGCCTTTTCGCACGAGATCGCGCAAGAGGAGGCGCGCGACCGCTGGGATTGGCTTCTGAGCGGCATCATCATTATCGGATTCGCTTTACTGGTCTATGAGGTCTACCGATACGCCGCTTTTGATCCCCTGCTGGCCGCCGCCGAAGAGCACCAGTGGACGCGCTTCATCGTGCGCCCCACCATTCTGTGGACGATTATGGGCACTGTCCTTCTCGGCTTCCGCACGATTTTTTGGCTGCGCTATCGTCCATTCCCTTCGGCCAACTTTGAAGATGCCCCCAACATCACCGTAATCATTCCCGCCTACAACGAAGGCGCCATGGTCATGAAGGCTATCGAATCCGTGGCACTCGCGCTCTATCCGAAAGATCGTCTGGAAGTCCTGGTGATTGACGACGGCAGCACCGACGATACTTGGCGTTACATCAAACGTTCAGCAGCTCAGTTCCCCGGCAGAATTACTCCCATCCGCTTCTCGAAGAATCGCGGCAAGCGAGACGCTCTCGCGGAAGGATTCGCCAAGGCGCGCGGGGAGATCGTTGTGACCATCGACTCCGACAGCGCAATTGACCCTCGCGCCCTTCTCGCCGTCGCGGGCCCCTTTCGCGATCCTGAAATCGGAGCCGTCGCCGGAAAAGTCGCCGTGTATAACCGGCGCCACGGACTTATCCCGCGCATGCTCCATGTTCGTTTCATCCTTTCGTTCGACCTTCTGCGTGCCGTTGAATCGTCCTATCGCACCGTATATTGTTGTCCCGGCGCGCTCACCGCTTATCGGACTTCGGTTGTTCGCAGCGTCCTCGAACGCTGGTCAACGCAAACGTTTTGGGGCGTGCCCTGCACCTATGGCGAAGATCGCGCGCTCACCAACTTCATTCTCGAAGCGGGCTTCCACACCGTTTACCAGCGCACCGCCGTGGTCCACACGGTTGCCCCGGAAACTTACGGGAAACTCTGCAAGATGTTCCTGCGATGGGATCGCAGCTACATTCGCGAGGAGATTCGTTTCCAATCAATCGTGTGGAAGCGCCCGCTCGTTCCGCGCTGCATCGCTCTGTGCGAGCGCCTGATTACGAATCTTCGCTACCCGGTCAATTACGCGGTGCTGTTCCTGCTCATCTATCTCGCGTTCGGAAAGCCCTTCATGATTCTCCGGTTGCTGACGGTCATCGGCCTCATGTCGTTCTTCAACATGCTCTATTTCCTGCGCAGCGAACGTTCCATGGATTTTCTCTACGGCATCCTTTATGCCTACTTCGGCTTCTTCACCCTTTTTTGGATTTTCCCTTACGCCTTCTTTACCATCCGCGCCCGCTCCTGGCTCACGCGTTGACCGCGCAGCCATTCGATCAACTCCAATTTCTGATATTTCTAATCGGTACAACAAATTATTAGAATTCGCTGTAACTTGCACAAAACAAACGATTGCACTCTATTCTAATCGGTACAAAACGACGCTTGCGGCGGATACGCGTCCTCGCCAAAACAATTTCTCCAACGGGGAAAACTCACTTCGTTTCGGAGACTGGCTGCGAAGAGAACTTCTCGGAGGCGTCTGAAATTTTCTTGCTATGCAGAAGTTCAAGCACGGAGCGATAGAGGCGCGCGCGCAACTCGTGCCGCTCGTTGGCGCGCGTGATGTAGCGGACCGCAACGCTCACTCCGCCATCCTTCGGCCGCAGATTCATCGCCGGCTCCGCCTTGAACGCGGTGGAACCATGCGACAGCGTCACGCGTTCCCATTCTTGTTCGGCAATGCGCGCGTTCGCGTCGGTTTCTTTTGCGACGATCTTTTTGATTTCGTCCGCGATCGGGTACGGATTCTGGTCCGGTGGAATTGTTACTTGCAACTCGTCCCACATCCATTGCCCTGACGTGGAAAAATTAAAATAGTGACCTTCGATTGCGAAACTGTTGACGAACGTGACTTTGCGGCCGGTCGGATGGCCCGCGTCGGACCAGTCGCCCGTTTCGAGCAGCACTGTCCGCAACAGGCCCACCTCAAGAACTTCGCCGCCCACGCCGTTGATTTCGACCCAGTCGCCGGGGCGAATTCCGTTGCTGCCCATCAGGACAAACCATCCGAAAAAGCCGACGATAAAATCTTTCAGCGCCACGGTTAGTCCGGCGCCCGTCAATGCCAGAACCGTCGCGAACTGGCTCGGCACGCCAAAAATCACAAGCAGAACCACAATTATGCCAACGACCCGCGTCGAAACCATAATGACAGAGCGCAGCGTCAGAAAACGTTTGCGGTCAGGGACGTGCTTCAGAAAAAAACCGCGGACGAGCAAATCAGCAAGTGAAACGAGGCAGGCAATGAGCAGAATCCAGAAAGTCGATTCCAGCAGCTCGCGAAGGAACATACGTTCGCGGCTGAAAACGAGCGCGCTCCATTTGCCGTAAATTCCGGCAAGTGTTTGCTCATCTTCGATGCGCAGGTCGAATCCCGCCAATGTCTTTTGATCGTCGCTGAGTTTGTGAACGCGCGCGAGTTCATCGGTGGTTGTAGCCGCATCACCGGCGGGAGAGGCCAGCGGTGCTGCGGACGTTTTTGAATTTCCGGGTTGCCCCGCCGGGATGGGCGTTTGCTGCGCTTGAATTTGTTTTTCGAGCGCATCGTGCGATTCCGCGAATGCGCTTGCCCGTTTTAGAGCGTCTTGGCGGGCCGAATCGATTTGCAGCTTTTTAGCGTTGAGCGATTTCCACGCGCGAACTTCCGCGAGCACATTGCGCGCCGTGGTCTGTTCCGTCGATATCTGATAGCTGTTGGTTGCAAACGTTATGATTCCCTTGTCGAGATCCGCGACGGATTGTTCGTGCTGCTGCAATGCCTGCTGAATCTTGGTTCGCGGGTCTCCGCCGGCGCGAACGAAATCCTGATGGGCGTCTCCCAGTTGATCCTCGTCGAGGGATTCCTGCGCCTGGGCTAGCGCCAGTTCCTGTTGAAGCTCGTCTTTTCTGCTAGCCGAAGCTTTTGCAACCAACGCGGTGAGCCGCGCGATATTCCCCGTCTCCGCATCCACGCGAGCCTGGCGTCGCACAATACGTTCCTGGAGCGCTTTCGCCTCGGCGCTAAGCGTCGGAGTATGGCGAGTAGCGTCGCGCAGCGCATTATCGAAGGCCGTGTCCACTTCATGGTCCGCGAGCCGCAGCGCCGCTCCTGCGTATTGCTGTTCGTCGGGAGTCACGGCGACTTTGGCCAGTTGCTGGGCGGTTTCGAGCGGACTGCCATCGACGAATGTTTCCGCGGACGACTGTTTTGCGGCCAGATTCAAGACGCTATTCTTCCAGGAGTTGGTCAGCACCAATCCAGCCGCGGCCAAGATCAGCAGCACCAATAGAGCGGAGAGAACTAGACGTTGAGCTTTCATGCAGTCTTCACGGAGTTTTAGATGCGCACAACAATATTCTAATATGACATGGAACGAAGGTCAGGGGAAAACACCGCGAGCTCGCGCGTGTGACAATGCTCGCGCAAACCTACTTCCGCTTTCTTTTGCGGCGCGCAATTGTTCGCGGCGGCGCCTTGATGGCCGAAAGGCAGAGAGCGGCGGCGCCTGCGATCCCGGAATCTTCTCCATAGCGCGCGCGAACCAGCGGAATTTCCTTGCAGCGCGAATTGATCGTCCACGCGGGAAGCCGCTTGCGAATGCGGCCGAACCACTCGGACATCAGTTCTCCCATTCCGCCGCCAAAAATGATTACATCGGGTTCGAACATGTCCACGATGTTGCCAAGCCAGATCGCGAGCAAATCAGCCGTCTGCTGCAAAATCGACGCCGCCAATTTATCGCCCGCGCGCCACGCAGCACTCACCATTTCCGCGGTCACTGATTCCGGATTCCCGCCTGCAAGCGCCAAAAGCTTTTCGGTTCCGGCGCCGCCATTCGCCAGCCGTTCGCGCGCGCGCTTAGCTACCGCGGGACCCGCTGCGAGCGCTTCAATGCAGCCAAGTTTGCCGCACGCGCACTTCGGACCGCGATAATCAATCGATACGTGCCCGCCTTCCGCCGCAGCTCCCGTGCGTCCGTGATAAATCTGCCCTCGAAGAATCACACCCGTGCCGATTCCTGTTCCTAGAGTTGCGTAAAACACGGACTCGTATCCGCGGCCCGCGCCCCAAATCGCCTCTGCCAGCGCGGCAGCATTCGCATCGTTGTCGACAAATGTCGGTAGGCGATGCAACCGCTCAACTTTTGCAGCGAGCGGGAAATTGTGCCAGCAGGGAAGATTCGGCGGATTGATGATGATTCCCTTTCGCGGATCAAGAGGACCGGGACTGCTGATGCCTATCGCTGCGACGGACGTGCGCCGTTTCGGCTCCCTTTCAAGTGCCGCGGCGATGGCGCGCTCGACCGCGTCTAAGCCTTCCGCTTCGCTTCCGCGGCTCGACATGGGCACGCGCACTTTCGAAAGAATTTTCCCGCGAGCCGTTACGATTCCGGCGGCTACTTTTGTTCCGCCAACGTCGATTCCTAGATAAATTGGCTCCTTTGCCGGCATGATTCCTTCACAACCTCCCGCGACGGCATATCATAGCGCGAGCGCCCACGACCACGTGCATGCTTTCCCCGTACGCTGCTGGTTGAGTCCAAATTTCCTGGCCGGAGAAAAATTCTACGAACAGCACAGTCGCGGGAATTGTTCCATTGGCTCTCTTGAATGCGGAGCGGGTGTCGATGGACGTAACAATCTCACGCCGGCCCGGCAGCAAGCACCGGGCCGAACGTGAGATGAACAGAGTTCAGCTTGTATTTTATTTAACGGGCTTTACTTCAATGGGACTCCCGCCAAAGAGTCCCGGCGCACCCGCTGATTCGGCGGCTTTGTTGTATTCGGCGATGTCCGTGCGCAGCGCTTCGTTGTACTGCTTGATCGTGGCGTCCGCTTTTGTGAACAGCTCCGCCATTTGCTGGCGCAACAATTCATTCGGCGCTTCGCCGTAAGCTCCGCCGACCTCGAAGACCAACCGATTGAGCTGGCTATGGAAGTCCGTGAGTTCGTGGATGTCGTCCTCAGAGACTTCGTGCTGAATATTTGGATTGTAGATTGCATCCTTAATCGCGCTGAGTTTCTTGCTCAGCTCGCGGCCGCGTCCGATAATCGGGCGATACTTCGCCTGCTCCTGTTGATCGTCGCTGCCTTGAATGGTTGAGCGGAATTCCTCCAGTTCTTTGTTAATTCCGTCGATGCGATTGAGCATTTCGTTGACTGCGCTCATTTCGTTGCGCGCCTTCAATCCCGCTTCCGCTTCCGTGTGGAAGATGGATGGATCCACATGCAAGTTGGGGTCGGGCTCGACAGTAACACTCGCAGATTCGGTTTGTCCGTTAGCGGTGACTGATACTTTGTACGTGCCGGGCGCGACGCGCGGACCCCGATTCGCGTTGAAGAATTCGTTCGGTGTCGGCGTCCTTTCGTATTTCAGCGTTTCTGGTCCTTCATATTGCATCGTCCAAACGAAGCGGTTTATGCCTTCATCGCCGGGGCCGTAATCGGTGGCGACTGGATTGCCGCGTTCGTCCGTGATCACGATTTTTACGGCCCGGTGATGTTCCATGCGTTGCTCCGGCGTGGGCTTGATCTCCGCCTTCAAGTAGTAATCAATCACCGCGCCACTCGGAGCGTTGGGCGCTGTGTAACCTCCGCCCTGCCCTTCATCCGTCCGCCAAGTGTGGAATATGGTTCCTGACTCAGGCGTGAAAAGATGGAAAGCGCTCGACTGCACATCCGGCGTGAACTCTTCGAGCGGGCGAATGTCGTCGAGCGCCAGGATTCCACGGCCGTGGGTGGCGACGAGCAAGTCGTGCTGGCCTTTGACAAACTGAACGTCGAACACCGGCACGGTGGGGAAATTGGACTTGAGCGGCTGCCAATGATCGCCGCGATCGGACGAATAAAATAATCCCGTATCCGTTCCGGCGACCAGGAAACCGCGCTTGTTGGGATCTTCGCGCACGACGTGCGCCGGAGAATTATCCGGCAAGCCGTCGGTGATTTTTTGCCACGTTGCTCCGTAATCCGATGTTCGATAAACATATACACCGCGATTATCGAGCTCGTGCGCGTCGTAAGTAACGTATGCCGTGCCTGCGTTAAACGGCGACACACCCACCTGGTAGACGCGAGCCCACTCCGGCGCGTCGGAAATATTCGGCGCGACGTTCTTCCATGATTTGCCGCCGTCGCGCGTCACTTGCACCAAACCGTCGTCTGTGCCAACCCAAATTACTTTCGGATCGGTGGGTGCGAGCGTGATAGTGAGAATCGTGTCGTATGTTTCGGCGCCGCTAATGTCGTGCTGCACCGGGCCGCCGGCGATTTCCTGTTTGCTCTTGTCGTTGCGCGTCAAGTCGCCGCTGATGGGCGCCCACGTCTTGCCGCCGTCGGTGGATTTGAAGACGACATTGCCTCCGAGATAGACTTCGTTTGCATCGGTCGGTGAAACGGCAATCGGAGAAGTCCAATTGAAGCGGTATTTCAAATCCGCAGGCTTCACTGCTTCCACACCCTCGAGATACGGTTGAATCGAACGGCTTATGTGCGTCTTCAGATCAAGGCGCTCGATCGAGCCGTCCTGCGAGTCGGTATAAATAATGTTGGGATCGCTGGGGGCGAACACCGCGTATTCACCGTCGCCGCCGACGACTGTATACCACGCAGCATTGGCGACGCCCCTGCGGCTCAAATCAGAAGAAGGCCCGCACCACGAGCTATTGTCCTGCAAGCCCCCACAAACGGAATACGGCTCGGTGTTGCTCGCAGAAACCATATAGAACTGCTCGATGGGCATTCCGTCGAGGAAACGCCAAGTCTTTGCACCGTCGGTCGAAAGATACGCGCCACCGTCGGTGCCCAGAATCATGCGGCCGGCATTTTTCGGATCGACCCAGAGAGTGTGATGATCGGAATGGACGCCGCGATCGGCGACGAATGCGGTCTTCCCGCCGTCGGTCGACTCCATCATGTTGAACGACATGAAATAGACTTTATTTTCATCGTCAGGGGACACGACCAGTTTCGAAAAATAAAACGCCCGGACGTCCAGCCCGTGATTGTCGCTAACCGCGGTCCACGAATCGCCCATATCCGTCGATTGCCACAGCATTCCGTGCTTGGCGGCAATCAACGCGTAAATGTGATTTGAATTCGAGGGAGCAATCGCGACAGCGCTGCGTCCCAGCGGACCTTCGGGCAATCCCTTCGTTAATTTCTTCCACGTGTCGCCGCCGTCGGTGGAGCGGTAAATCGCACTGTCGGGACCGCCGTCCATCAGCGTCCACGGATACCGGCGAAACTGCCACATGCACGCGAAAAGAACGCTCGGATTTCCGGGCGCCATTTCCAGGTCAGCGACGCCAGTGGAATCGTTCACGTAGAGAACTTTCTTCCACGTCCTGCCGCCATCGGTGGATTTGAAGACGCCGCGATCCGCATTGGGGCCCCACGCATGGCCGAGAGCGCCGACGAAAACTGTGTTCGGATCATTCGGATCGACGAGAATATCCGTAATTTGTTGCGTGCCGGCCAGACCCATGAATTTCCACGAATTTCCGGCGTCGGCGGAAAAATAAACGCCGTCGCCATCGATGATGTCGTTGCGAATGTTGCCCTCTCCGGTGCCGACCCAGATGTAGTTCGGATTCGACGGAGCAATCGCAATCGCGCCAATCGACGCGGTGCTCTCGTGCTCGAAGATCGCTTTCCACGTCAAACCGCCGTCAACGGTTTTAAACACACCGCCGCCGCCTGCGCCCACGTAATACACATTCGGTTCGCCGGGAACTCCGGCGACGGCGGCAACGCGCCCTCCCGCCGCGGCAGGCCCCAGGTCGCGGAATTTCAGATTGGCGAAAACGTCGGGAGCTTTTTCATCGGTTGTTTTTTGTTCCTGCGCGAAGACGTGCATCGCCGCGAAGATCGAGAGAAACAGCGCCACAAGTCCAGCGCAAATAATGCGAGCTTTTGCCATCATTCATCTCCTTTAACAAATAAAAATTGGCTGTGGTTCAAAAAGAAGTGTTGCGGTGGATAAAAATCGCAAATGAAAATCATAGTTGGAATGTATCCCCGATTTGCGAGCAGAATTATACGCAAAAGGCAAACGGCTGCGCAAAGCCCTAATTAGCAATATACGGACGTATCGCGACGGTTGAGGGTTCCGATTTTCTCGAAAGGAATCCAGAATAGGCTAGGTTTCGTCGATGGGAAAATCAAACTGCACAAGTTTACGCTGGAAGCCTTTTGTCTTTATTGCTCCGTAGGCGATTCCGGCGGCCATCCAAATTCCTCCGGCGAGTTTCGCCTGCCAGCCAAGATGCAGCCAGATGAAAAGGCAGATCAAGAAGCCGAGCACCGGAGGAACGAGATTCATCCAGAACTTTTTCTCTTCGCGAATGTAATAGCGAACGAACGCGGCGGCATTAACTCCCATAAAGGCGAGCAGCGCGCCGAAATTGAGCATTTCAGCGCCCAGCGTGTAGCTGATGGTGAAAGCCCCCGCCAATGCAAGCACGCCGACGAGCAGCACATTGTTCCGCGGGACATGATTCTTTTGATCGATCGCGCCAAAGAACGAGCGCGGCAGCGCGTTGCTGCGTCCCATGCCATACAGAAGGCGCGCGGCGCCGAGCTGCGAGCTCATGCCTGAACCGATATTCGCGACGAGCAGCGTCAAGTTCACAAGACCGAAAAGGAAAATGCCACCGACTCGCCCAGAGATGTGAACGAAGGCGGTATCAACGTCGGGAAAAGGCTGCGAGGTGGGCCAGACGAGCTGCGCCAAATAAACTTCGATGGACGCGAGCACTCCCGTGACCACGCATACAAGGACTGTCGCAAGCAAAACGTTGCGCCGAGGATTCTTCACTTCTTCTGAAAGCGTCGAAATGCCGTCGAAGCCGATAAACGTGAGCACGGCAATCGAAGTGCCGCGGAAAAGCGCCGAGGAGGAGAACGTCCGCGGATCGTAAAACGGATGCGTAAAGAAACCAGGACCAAAGGACGGGAGATGATAAATGTAACGGATGGCCTCAACGACGAAAATCACGATCACGATTCCCATGCCCGCAGCGAGAAATGCGTTGATGCGCGCAGAGGTTTCGACTCCGCGAAGATTCAGCCAGGTGAAAAGCAACGCGAAGAAAATCGCCCAGAGGAAATGAGGCATCTGCGGGAAGAAATTCTGTGCTGCCTTGCTGCACCAGATGGTGCAGATCAGCGGATTCAAAATGTAATCCATCGCCATGCTCCATCCCGTGATGTAGCCCAATGCAGGATGAAGCTCGCGGCCCACGTAAGTGAAAGCCGAACCAGCGCTGGGATACACGCGCGCCATGCGGCCATAGCTGATCGCAGTGAAAAGCATGGCGACCATAGCGATCAATAGCGCAGTGACTACGTGGCCGCGCGCCGCGTTGCTGACCACACCGAACGACGGCATGGGCGCGACAGGCTGAATGATGATGATGCCGTAGAGGATCAGATCCCCCAGGCCCAGCGTGCGGCGAAGTCCGACACCGTGTCCGGAAGGTTGTGACGGCTCGCCGGGCATTAGTTCCCTGCTCTCGCGCGTTTGAGAAACGGGCGACGGTAACGATGAACAAATTCAGAGCCGGCGTGACGCTGCGCAAAACCTCCTAGTGACATTAGCGAGTTACCTTCGCAGGTTTCGCGGATTCGAAGTGCGACGGGCTAATGATTAGGCTCGTCGATTTGATATTCCAACCTTCGACTTCTAGTTTTGCAGCTTCCGTCAATTTTGTTCCCGCAGGATAGCGCGCGGTGAGTGTTTTCGTTTCGCCCGGCAGCAGCTCGAAATAATTGTCGCTCCAGAAAACGGGCAGGACTTCGCCGCCGGTTTCTTGTTGAATGGCGAGGCATACCTGAAAGGCCAAATGCGCGCTGGGATTGCGCAGCCGCACACTCACTTCGGGAACGCCGTCCGCTGTTCCGCGGCTCGCGCTGGCCTCAAGCTGCATGCTCGGCAAACGAGCGAGCATTGTAAAATCCGGATACGAATTCATTTCGGTTCGCTGATCGGAACTCCGGTCCCATTCGAAAATTGGCGGCTTGTTTGAGAGCCAATAGAAATTGGAGCTAAGCAACTTTCCGTCGCGCTCCTGCAAATCAAGTTTCACAAGATATGCCTGAGCCGCGTCCGTCCGCGGAAAGCTCGGAATTTTGAATGCGCGTGCGCTGAAATCAGCGGGCACACTTAAGACTAAGCGGCGCGAGAAGATTGGTTTCATGTCCAAGCTGTAGACTTTCGCAGAGACGGTCAGTGCCGGAAACGCGCGGTAGAGACTGTTGACGACGACCACACTGCGATCGTCGTAGGAATATTGCACGTGCAGCAATTCATTCGCTTTCTTCGTGCCGAAATATCCGCCGGCGGGTTGCAAGTAATAATCGTAGAGATGCCAGAATAAAGATGGCCAGGCATTGTTCAGCATCCATTGGATCACGCCGGTCGATTCATACTTATTTCGCGCGTAGGCCTCAAACATGGCGCGCTCGCCCTCATACGCCATGGCCTGCGCTTTTCTTTCATAATCGGCAAGATTTTGCGGCGCGCCGTACATTTGCGTCATGGCATCGTTGAACGCGGAGAGCCGTTGATACCTTCCGCTGGCGCCGTGGAAATGCCAGTATTCATTCGGCGGCCATATTTGATCGGCGGGCATCATTTTTCTTAAGCTGTCCTTGACCATTGGCGCGGGGCCCGGGCTCGTCTCTGTGTTGAACCCATATGCGCCGCCGCGCTTCGTGTCTTCGAGCCAGTACGCTGGGGGTACGTAATCATACGGGCCGAGCATCTTCACGCCGGAAGAGCCGGTAACTGAAGTTTCCTGTTTCGACGCGGAGGAAATATACGGATTGGGCCAGTTCTCTTGCTGCAGAACGCTTATGTACGCGCGCTCGACCTCCGCGGGCGGCGGATTGTCGCTGCCATTCAACCACACGAGCAAACTCGGATGGCTGCGCAGCCGCAGAATTTGAGAACGCAACTGCGCCGTGGCGTTTTCAAGATCGGACGGCGTCCACTTTTTCCACTGCTCCCAGAAACTGCAGCAGCACCAGCCGGCCATCACCAGCACGCCGCGCTCGTCCGCGAGGTTGAAAAAATCATCCGGCTCGAGCTTCCCTTCCAGGCGAATTGTGTTCAGGCCCATTTCGCGGACGTAATCGAACTGCGCCTCGAGGCGCTGATGTGATTCGCGCATCAGCATGTCGGGCGACCAGCCACCGCCGCGAATCAAAATGTTTTTACCGTTGATGCGGAAGAGGCGATAGTTCTTCGGCGTCAACTCGGAAGTTATCTCGCGAATTCCAAAACGCATTCGCTGTTCATCGGAAATCTTTCCCCTGAAGGCCGCCTGCATCGTGAGCGTATGAAGATTTTGCGGGCCGAGCCCGTAGGGCCACCAAGTTCTTGGGTGCGCTACGCGCAGTTGCGGAAACTGCGCCGGGGTGAAGTTGATGGTGCGCGTTTCGCCGGGCTTCAGATCGACCGGCTGCTCGAAATGCACGGCGTCATTTTTTGCACCTGCGATCTCGCCTTGCAGAACCGTGCTGACCGGCGCGTCGGACGCGTTCTGAACTTCGGCCATGACGGTGAGGTCTGCTTCGTCGAGCGATGCATCCGTGAAATGCGTGACCACTTGCGGATGGCGCACCGCAATTGCGCCAGTCGCCGCAAAATACACGTCGCCCCAAAGGCCCAAGTCTTTGTCGGGAGGCGTCGGATTCCAATCAACCCAATTCATGGCCAAATCGTTTTCTGTGGGCGCGAAAGTTTCGACCGCGATGGTGTTCGGTTCGCCGGGCTTCACGAATTGCGTGACGTCGAAATCGTAAATGCGATACGAGCCTGCCACATCCTTTGCATCGGCGAATTTCTTTCCGTTGATCCAGATATTCGCGCGGTAATTGATGCCATCGAAATGCAGCCAGGCGGTGCGATTGCTGAAATTCTTCGGAAGCGTGAATTCCTTCCTGTACCACCACGAGCACGCGAAGGGGCTATCCTTCGGCATCGGCAGATTCGCGAAATTCGCGCCGATCGGATACGTCGTGCCCGGAATTTGCCGCAGGTTCATGTCGAAATCGGGATCGGGATACGTGCCGTCGGCGACGAGCGCGGCCACAACCGTGGAAGGAACTCTGGTCGAATGCCAGCCGGTTGGTTTGAAATCGGGTGTGGAAATCTGCGCGCCTGTTACGCTGATTTGACATGAAGACTGCAATCGCCAGTCAGCGTGCAGCGGCACTCGCGCGTCCGGCGTCTCAAAAGTTTGCGCAAAGGCAAAAGACGGGGCAAACGCGGCGAAAACAATTACCGCAACACAGACGAAACAATTCCTTGCGCGGCCGTCAGACATCGCACTCCTTATAGCTAAACACAAATCGCAAGCACTCACGAATGGTGAATGGATGACCGCCGAATCTTACTCGAACTTGAAGATGAAGTCCTCGCTAAGCTTCAGCAGCTGACGCGGAAAAGCTTCAAAGCGTCGCAAAGAGGCAGAAAAGAGGGGGGCTAAAAAGGGCTTATACTGGACATACCTGTCAGTTAAGTTGTCCAAGGAGTTAACAGTCTGATCAGAGCGCAGCGTCCTTTTTTTCTTCGCACTTTCCTCTTGACTATTGACAGGAGTGGAGTAGATTCCTGTCGATAAGTAAGGGGGGAGCCTGCGTGAGCAAACCGACCGACCTGGTCCAGGGAACGCTGGACCTTCTAATCCTGAGAACACTGACGCACGAGCCGATGCACGGATGGGGCATCGCGCAACGCATCCAGATCGTGTCGAATCACGTGCTGCAAGTGCGGCAGGGCGCGCTTTATCCCGCGCTGCACCGCCTGGAACAGCAAGGGTGGATCCGCGCGGAATGGGGTGATTCGGAAAACAACCGGCGGGCGAAATTCTATTCGCTGACGAAGGCCGGGCAGAAATATCTGCAAAAAGAACAGGCCAATTGGGAACGCCTGTCGTCGGCGATTGGTTTGGTTCTAGACGAAGCGCGAAGCTAGGAGGTTTTCATGCGCTGGTTTGCGAAAATTTCGCTGCGTATGCGTTCCTTATTTCACCGGCGCGCCGCGGATGATGAATTGGACGCGGAACTGCGGTCGCACCTTGAACGCCAGATTGCGGCGAATATTTCGGCGGGGATGTCGGAGGCCGAGGCGCGGCGCGTGGCGATGCGGGAGTTTGGCGGCGTGGAACAACTCAAAGAGGAGTGCCGAGAGATGCGTAAAATAAATTGGATTCAAGATCTCGCGCAGGATATTCGTTACGGCTTGCGCATGTTGCGAAAGTCCCCGGGATTTACTGCGATCGCCATCCTTACTCTGGCGCTCGGTATTGGCGCCAACACGGCGATTTTCACAATTCTCAACTCAGCCGCATTGCGCCTGCTACCGGTGCCACACGCGGATCAACTCGTGACGGCCGGGCAGAATATTCGAAGTGCGAATGGCAACATGCATCGGAATGTGCATGATGACGGTTCGTTCGTCTCGTATTCCGAATACCGCGCATACGCCAAAGAGAACCGCGTATTCTCCGGCCTGCTGGCTTATTCTGCGTTTACAGAAACCACGCTCGGCGGCAACAAGCCGCAGCCCATCATGGGAACTCTGACTTCTTGCAACTATTTCAATGTGCTTGAAATCCGGCCGGAGCTGGGCCGTTTTTTTGCAGATTCCGATTGCGCGGCTCCCGGCGAGAGCGCCGTGGTGGTGTTGAGTGATTCGGCATGGCGCGGCACGTTCGCTGGCGACCCGGCGATCGTCGGCAAGCCCGTTATGCTGAACCGGACTTCGTTTCGCGTGGTCGGCGTCGCTCCGCCGGGATTTGAAGGCACAGTGACTGTGGCGTCATCCTTTTGGGCGCCGCTCACAATGGTGAAGGCCTTCCGGCCCGCCGACGATTTTCTTGGTGACGATGACCTAAGCTGGCTGGCCATGATTGGGCGGCTGAAGCCGGGGGTTTCGTCCCAGCAGGCCGAAGCGAATCTGAGCGTAGTTGCTTCGGGGTTGAATTCGCTGCAAGCGGGGCGCATTACGACGATAACGCTTGGCCGCGCAACTCTTTTGGCTATGCCTTCGCTACGGACGCCAATCTTGATCATCGGCGGGCTGATCATGGCCGCAGTTGGTTTGGTGTTGATGCTGGCTTGCGCCAACATTGCCAATTTGCTGCTAGCTCGTGCCGCCGGAAGGCGGAAGGAGATTGCAGTGCGGCTAACTGTGGGAGCGAGCCGGGGCCGGCTCATCCGGCAATTGCTTACGGAGAGCCTTTTGCTCGCGTTGCTGGGAGGAGCTGCCGGCGCGCTGGCGTCTTTCTGGTCGGTGGCGGCGATTTTCCGTTTTGCGCTGGCACATTTGCCGAAGGATCCCGAGCTTGCGTTCGCACTGCACCTTAATTCCGACTTCCACACCTGGTCCTATGCTTTCGCGCTGTCGGTTCTAACGGCCTGCCTGTTCGGCCTCGCTCCTGCTTTGCGCGCTTCGCGTGCGGATCTCACGCTCGCTATGAAAGAAGACGGCGCTCACTCGCAAACGGGAACAATCAGCGCCGGGCGTCTGCGCAATTCTCTGGTGGGCTCGCAGGTGGCCGTGTGCATGCTGCTACTGCTCGCATCAGGACTTCTCTTGCACGGCCTCTATCGCGCGCAGACGATCGATCCCGGTTTTCAGATGAAAAACACAGAGGCGGTGGTGTTTGACCTTTCCAGTGCGGGGTACACTCCGCAGCGCGCCGCCGCGTTTCAGCGACAGTTGCACGACCGGCTCGCCGCTCTGCCGGGTGTGGACGAAGTGGCGCAAGCGACCTGCATTCCGCTTGGCAATTCGCATGACCTCACGGGCTTTTCCACGCCGGACAAGAGCAAGAGCTACGAAATGGAGTACAACCACGTCTCCGCAAACTTTTTTCGCGTGCTGGGTATTCCTGTGCTGCAAGGCCGCGGTTTCACCGACGCAGAAGCGCGCTCGGGAGCGCACCTCGCTATCCTGAGCCAATCCACAGCACGCCGCTTTTTCCCCGGACAAAATCCGATTGGCCAGATGCTTCACGGGGGCGGGGAACCTAACTCAAGAGTTGCAGACTGGCAGGTCGTCGGCGTTGTTGCCGATGCGCAAGTCGCGACTCTCGGCGATTCCCGCAAGCTGTACTTGTATGAACCCGCCGGTCCCGGGCAGCAGCAAGATCTCAAAGTGATGGTCCACAGCGCGGCGGCGGATCCCGCGATTGCGAAAGAGATTGACTCAGTTACCGCAGGCCTCGACCCTGAGTTGAGTGTCACAATCGCGCCCCTTACTGAGGTTCTGGAATTTTGGCGAGAGCCGGCGCGCGTCGTATCCGTGCTTTCGGTCATCCTCGGCACAATCGCGCTTCTGCTCGCCTCGATTGGAATCTATGGAATGGTTTCCTACGGAGTCAGCCGCCGCGTCCGCGAGATCGGCATTCGCATGGCGCTTGGCGCTGACAACCGCGATGTGATGTGGCTGGTCGTGCGACAAGCGATGTTCCCGGTGCTTACGGGTGCGCTCGTCGGGATGGTTCTCTGCGCAGCGGTATCCACCATTTTTTCGGCGATTCTCTTCGGAGTGAGCCCGCTGGACCCTGGGTCATTTATCTCAATGCCGTTGCTTTTGTTGACGGTGGCGCTGCTGGCGAGTTACATCCCAGCGCGGCGGGCGATGCGCGTCGACCCCATGGTGGCGCTACGTTACGAGTGAACTTATGCGCTGGCTGACGACAATTTCGCTGCGAATCCGCTCGCTATTTCGCAGAAACGCTGTGGACAATGAGCTCGAAAACGAATTGCGTTTCCATGTTGAGCGTCAGATAGCGGCAAATGCTTCGGCCGGAATGTCTACTGCCGAAGCGCGACGCGCGGCGATGTGTGAATTCGGCGGCGTTGAGCAACTCAAAGAGGAGTGCCGGGACATGCGCCACACAAACTACATTCACGACTTTCTGCATGATCTTCGCTTCGGGCTGCGCATGCTGCGCAAGTCTCCGGGGTTCGCCATCGTTGCTGTGCTGACGCTGGCCCTCGGCATCGGCGCGAACACGGCTCTCTTTGGCGTGGTCGATTCGCTCCTGCTCCGCCCGTTGCCTGTGGAAAATCCGAGCCAACTCACGGTGCTTGCATTCCGGCAAGCGAACGGGCCATTACTGACTCAATTTTCCATTGCGGACTTTCACGATATGCGCTCGCAGACCACCGGCGCTTTTTCCGACATGATTGGCTTTCAACTTGGATTCGATGGTCTCAGCCTTGAAGGCAAAGCCGACCGCGCTTTAACCGCGTATGTCAGCGGTAATTTTTTCTCGATGCTGGGCCTCAAGCCATATCTCGGCCGTCTGATTCTTCCTTCGGAGGGCAAAACGCCCGGCGCGGACCCGGTTGTCGTCCTTTCCTACTCGTACTGGAAGGCGCACTTGGGAAGCGATCAAGGGATCATCGGCAAAAGAATCCTAGTAAATGGCCGCCCGAACACGATCGTGGGCGTCGCGCCAGAGGGATTTTACGGCTTGTATCCTGCTCCGGGCGTGGAAGCGTATTTGCCGCTTGCCATGGTGGGCTCGGATGAGCCTGGCTGGCCCGATGATCTGATGGTAAATCGCATCCTCCAGAATCTCTACGTTCTCGGACGTCTGCGGCCCGGGAGCAATCTCCAAAGTGCAGGCGCCGCTCTGAGTGTCGTCGCCCGTCGCCTAGCCGCACAATATCCGGAAAGTGATAAGGGCATGACGCTCAGCGTGTACTCGGAGCGCTTTGCGCGTCCTGATCCGGGAACCGCTGGCACGCTCATCAAAGTCGCTGCGCTGTTCCTGGCGCTGGTCGCCATGGTTCTGCTGCTTGCCTGCGCGAACATCGCCAATCTGTTGCTTGTTCGCGCGACCGGCCGCGAACGCGAAATGGCCGTGCGGGCAGCGTTGGGTGCAGCGCGCAGTCGTCTGGTTCGCCAATTGCTCACCGAGAGTATTCTGCTCGCTCTCCTCGGCGGTCTGGCCGGAATGTTCCTCGGTCTCTTGGGCGGCCGCGCGATTGCTTCGATCGACTTACACCAGCCAGTGGAGGTTCACCTTTTCTCGGGATTCGATTGGCGCATCTTCGTTTACTCGTTTGCTGCGGCTCTGCTCACCGGTGTTTTCGTCGGCATGGTGCCCGCTTTGCGCGCTTCGCGCACGCACATCAGCGCCGCACTGCACGAATCGGGGCGCAGTATCGCGGCGGGCAAGAATCGGCTTCGCAGCGGCCTGGTTGTGCTGCAGGTTGCCGGCTCACTGATGCTGCTGGTCATCGCCGGACTTTTTGCTCGCAGCCTCGTAGCCGTGCAACACAGCAATCTGGGTTTCGATCCGCAGAATGTGGTCGAACTGACCATGGATCCAACAGAAGTTGGATTCAACGAGACGCAGGGCCTCGCTTTCTACAATTCGCTTCTCGCGCGCATGAACGCATTGCCCGGCGTGCAATCCGCGGCGCTCACTTCGAGCGTTCCGATGGGCAATTACGGCAGCAGCGACTACGTGAAGGTCTCGGACTACCGGAATCCTCCCGGCCAGGGATTGCCTCTCGTGGAATACGGCGTTGTTTCTCCCAGATTCTTCGCTACGATGCATATTCCAATCCTTCAAGGCCGATCTTTCACGAATGGCGACGTCAGCAGCTCTCCTTACATCGCCATTGTGAACCAGGCTTTTGCCAACCGCTTCTGGCCGAAGCAGAATCCTATCGGTAAACATTTCGCCAAGGTTAGCGGCGCCGCCAATCCTCTGTATGAGGTGGTCGGGGTCGCAAAAGACAGCCGCTCTTTCGGCTTGACCGGCCCCATCGGCGCATTCTTCTATCTGCCGCTCGCGCAGGACTATGCTCTGGGAACCTTGCAGACTCTGCAAATTCGCAGCGCTGCGCCGCCCGACGCCGTCATTCGCGAAGCGCAGAGCGTGGTGCGCAGTCTTGCTCCCGATTTGCCGCTTTTCAGCATCCAGACGATGGAGGAAGGCCTTGACACGCTCAACGGCTTTCTACTTTTTCAATTGGGCGCTGGATTCGCCGCGGCTTTGGGTCTTCTCGGATTGATTTTGGCGATGGTCGGCGTGTACGGAGTCATTTCCTATTCGACGAGTCAGCGCACGCACGAGATAGGCATCCGCGTGGCCCTGGGCGCTCAACGGTCGGAAATTCTCAGAATGATCTTGGGGCAAGGTCTCTTGATCGTGGCTATCGGGTTGATTGTCGGAAGCGCAGCCGCATTCGCTTTCGCGCGCTTGATCAGCAACTTCCTTGTCGGCGTCAGCCCGGGCGATCCTGCAACGTACTCGATTGTTACGATTGCTCTCGGACTCGTCGCATTGCTGGCTTGCTACATTCCGGCGCGGCGGGCAATGCGCGTGGATCCGATGGTGGCGCTGCGGTATGAGTAGCTCCCTGTTGCTCTCTTGCCCTTCCGCTAAATAGAACTTCGCTTCGAGCCTAAAACTCCCGCTCCGTGTTAGATTCAGCAGGGATAACCCACGCATGTTTGAGCGACGCGACACTACACGAAACGCCTCGGAAGACTTTCGCGTCGCAGAGGACGCACATCCAGTTCCCGCGGAAACGCGCCGAGAAGCGCGTGGCGCAGCTCAGGCAGAGGTAAATCACGAAGAATCCCTGCGGCAACCGAAGTTTGGCTGGATCGACGTGCTGTGGCTCGCGTTTCTCGGCGGACTGGCAGCGTTACCTCCCGTTGGGGAAATCCACAAGCAGCTCACTCTGATTGCCATTGGTTTGTTCCAGATTTTTGAGGGGCGCCTGATTGCGTGGCGTCCCGCACGCGGCCGCACCTATAGCGTCCTCATCAAGATTCTGCTGGCAACGTTGCTGATCGGGCACACGGGCGAAATCAGTATCAATAGCGACTACTATCCGATTTTCTACGTGCCCGTGGTGACGGCGGCCATCTATTTTGGGCCGCTCGCCACGCTGGGATGGACTGCGCTTGCATCGTTCGCTTATTGCTCGTACCTGATTCAAGCAGTATTGGTCGAGGACTATGAGGTCTCGCCCGCCGGACTCGGCATACTTGCAGCTCGAATTCTGTTTTTCTTTCTGGCAGCGCTGCTGGTGAACCGCTTCGTGATGGAGAATCGCCGGCAGGCAGAACGCCAGCGGGCGCTTTCCGCAACACTCGAGGAATCGAACCAAAAGCTGCAGCAGGCACAGGCGGATGTGCGGCGAGCGGAACGTCTTGCCGCGCTTGGCCAACTTTCCGCGGGACTGGCGCACGAAATTCGCAATCCGCTGGGCATCATCAAAGGCTCAGCGGAGATGCTGAGCCAGAAACTGGAGTCCGCGCAGCCGGTGGCGAGCGAGCTCGCAGGATTTATTTCGACCGAAGTGAATCGATTGAACGGGTTGGTCTCACGTTTCCTCGATTTTGCGCGGCCTTCGCATCTGGCGCTTTCTTCCGTGAACCTTCCCCCCATCGTGGAGCGCGCGCTGGAATCAGCTCACAATAGGTATCCGAACGCGAAGATAGTTGTCGTGCGGCGCTTCGCGGAGAACCTGCCGCAGGTGTTGGCGGACGAGCAGCTTTGCGAGCAAGTTTTCGTGAACTTGATTTTGAATGCGTATGAGGCCATGGGCGCGCAAGAAGAGGATGCAACTGCGAAAAAGCGCGGAGGTACGTTGACAGTTTCGATTACGCCAGAATGGCACAACGGGATTTCCGGAGTCGCCACAAGGGTGGCGGATTCCGGTCCAGGAATCGCGGAGGAGATTCGGGAGCACGTTTTCAATCCGTTCGTCACATCAAAAAAGACGGGCGTGGGGTTGGGGCTTTCGATTGTCGCCAAGATCGTGGATGATCATGGAGGGGCGATTCAGTTGAAATCGAAGCCGGGACAGGGGGCGCTCTTCTGGGTGTTTTTGCCGGCGGCGGCGAAACAATAGGACTGAGGGAGAAAAACAAACCCCATGGCATCAATCCTAATCGTTGAAGATGAAGCCAAAATGCGCCGGTTGCTGGAGCTGCATCTCGGCGAAGAAGGGTTCACCACGCACGCGGCAGCGGACGCGGAAACGGGATTGAAACTTCTGAGCCAGGAAAAAATCGACCTGGTGGTGACGGATTTCAAGCTGCCGGGAATGAACGGCCTCGAATTCCTGCAAGCGATCAAGCGCGTGGACGCTGCGCTTCCCGTAGTGATTATGACCGCGTACGGCTCGGTGGAATCGGCCGTGGAAGCGATGAAAGTGGGCGCGAGTGATTATGTGCTGAAACCGTTCTCGCTGGCGGAAATGGTGCTGGTGATACGCAAGGAACTGGACGCACGCAAACTGCGCGACGAGAACCGCTCGCTTCGCGAGGCGCTCGGCCAGCGATACGAATACGCCAACGTGGTGGCTCAGGGCGAAAAAATGCAAGCCGTGCTGGCGCTGGTGGAACGCGTAGCGCCGACGAATTCCACCGTGCTGCTTGGCGGCGAAAGCGGCGTAGGAAAGGATTTAATCGCGCGCGCGATTCACGAACATTCGCATCGCGCTTCCGGGCCATTCATAAAAATCAACAGCACGGCGATTCCGGAAAATCTGCTCGAGAGCGAACTCTTTGGCTATGAGAAAGGCGCGTTCAGCGGGGCGACGGCGAGCAAACCGGGAAAATTCGAACTGGCTGACAAAGGCACGCTGTTCCTCGATGAAATCGGCGACATACCGCCCGCGATCCAGGTGAAGCTGCTGCGCGTGCTGCAGGAGCGCCAATTCGAACGACTCGGAGGAACAAAAACTCTCAAGGTGGATGTGCGATTGATTGCCGCAACGAATCGCGATCTTCGCGCGGCGCTTGAAGAAGGCACGTTCCGCGAAGATCTGTATTACCGGCTCAATGTGGTGGCGATCGATATTCCACCTCTGCGCGAACACAAAGAGGACATTCCCGCGCTGGCGAATTTCTTTCTCGAACGATTTGCGCGCGGGTCCGGAAAGCCCGTGCGGGGAATAACGCCGGCGGCGATGCGGCTCCTGATGGATTTTCATTGGCCGGGCAATGTGCGAGAGCTCGAAAATATTCTGGAGCGCGGCGTTACGCTATCGTCGGGGCCGATGCTTGAGGCGAGTGACATTCACCTGGATACGCGCACGCCGAACCACCAGCCGGGATCGGCACCTGTGATTCCAGAAGGCATGACGCTCGACAAATGGGAGCAGGAAATCATTCGCGAGGCTTTGCGGCGCGCCAACGGAAACAAAAGTCAGGCAGCGCGAGCGTTGGGATTGTCGAGAAATGCCTTGCGTTACCGGTTATCTCAAATGGGCGTGAATGACATGGCGGAGAAAGAGCCTTAACGAGACTTTCGCTTTCCTCAGAAGTTGCAGGATTCCTTCCGATGATGATCCGGTGGCTCAAAAGCACCACCTTGCGTGAAAAGCACCGAGTCCGGCCCGGTAGTCAGCGCTCCCGGCTTCGGCAAAACATCTCTATGTTATTGTAAATAAATAACGTACATATTAATTGCCCTGTGGCCTGTTTGGCATGGGCCGTGCCTTTAGGGAATGTGAAGGTACTCGGTCTCGACCGGGCGTTCCCGGCGGGAGGAGAAGGTCATGAAGAGATATCTTGGAATATTGGCTGCGATTCTGTTCTCGATGACTGGCGTGGCTGGAACGGCCCATGGGCAATATCCGGACCAGAGTGCGCAAGATCAAAATGCGCAGGTCCAAAATGCTCCCGATCAGGGGCAGGACCAGGACAACCCGCAAGTGCAGCCCGCTGTCGCGCGGCTCAGCGCGATTCAGGGCGATGTCTCCGTGCAGCGAGGGGACTCAGGCGACTGGGTTGCGGCCACGGTCAATACGCCGCTTGAGGCTGGTGACCGGGTTTCGACTGGAAACGGCGGGCGCGCGGAAGTTCAGCTCGACTATGCCAACGTGATTCGTTTGGACGAAAACTCGACGATTAAAATCACCGACCTGACGAGTACGCACATTCAGGTGCAAGTGGGCCAAGGACTGGTGGAATACAGCGTGTTTAAGAACAGCCAGACCGACGCCGAGATTGACACTCCGAATTCGGCTGTGCATCCGCTGAGGGACGGAGACTACCGCATTCAGGTGAATGGCGATTCCGACTCGCAGCTGATTGTCCGCAGCGGGCAAGCGGAAGTATCCGAGCCGCAAGGCAGCACACGCATCGAAAGCGGGCAAATGATTGACGTTCAGGGCACGGACAATCCGCAATATCAAACATTGGATGCGTCGCCGAAAGACGATTTCGACCAGTGGAATGAAAGCCGCGACCGCACGATTCTGGACGCGCAGAGCTGGCAGCACACGGACAGGTATTACACCGGCACGCAGGATCTCGACGGACATGGCCATTGGGAAAACGTTCCTGATTACGGGCAGGTATGGGTTCCTGATCAGGACTCTGGCTGGGCTCCATATCGCGATGGCCGGTGGGTCTGGGAGCCCTACTACGGCTGGACGTGGCAATCGAATGAGTCGTGGGGATGGGCGCCATATCACTATGGCCGCTGGTTCACTTATGGTGGTAACTGGGCGTGGTGGCCTGGCCCGGTGGGCGTTTATGGAGGATGGGGTTATAACCCGATTTGGTCGCCCGCCTATGTGTCGTTCTTTGGGTGGGGCGATGGGTTCGACGTGGGATTCGGCTTCGGAAACATCGGCTGGCTGCCCTGCGGCCCCGGTGACTTCTTCAATCCATGGTGGGGCTTCGGAGTGACGCAAGTCAATTTCATCAGCTTTGCGGATCGCGACGACTTCTTCCGCCGTGGCATCGGCGACCGCCGCTTCGGACGAGATCGCGGTTTCGGCCGGGATCGCGACTTCGGACGGCGAGAGGATCCGCTTTTCCGCGGGCGCAATGGATTCTCGAATATGAGCCGCGTTGAAAATGACGCGCGTATACGAGGGGGTATCTCCTCGGTTCGCGGCAATGAATTCGGGCACGGTGATGCGAGATTTCAGCGCGGCATCGGCACTCAGCAACTCCGTCAGGCGAACTTTATGACGGGACGCCTGCCAGTAGCTCCAACGCGCAACAGCCTGGGGCGTTTGCAGAGCAACGTCTCTCCGGCGATTGCACGGACGGCGAACCTGAACAACCAGCACTTCTTCTCGCAGAGCAAGCCGTCGTTTACTCCGCGGCCGTTCAACCAGCAGGCGGAACGGGCACAGCAGATGATCGCGAATTCCCGGACGCAAAATGGCGCGACGAACCGCGGATCTTTCAACGGATCAAGGCTGCCATCCGCTCCGGCGATGCAGCGGAACGGGAATACACAAACGGAGAGGTCGTTCTCGAACGGCAACCCGAGCCCCGTGAACCGTGGTTCCGCGGCGCAAAACGGCAGGTTCAATGGCTCGCCCCAGCCGAGTGGCGCTCGACCGGGATGGCACAGCTTCACGCCTTCGAATGGCGGAAACGATGGCTACCGGCCGTCGCAGGCTCCGGCAAGGATGAATCAAGGAACTCCCCCACGGCAATTCCAGCAGCAGAATCCGTCCGGGCAGCAACGCCAGGGCGGAAACAATGGCTACCGGCCGTCGCAGGCTCCGGCGAGGATGAATCAAGGAATGCCCCCACGGCAATTCCAGCAGCAGAATCCGTCCGGGCAGCAACGCCAGGGCGGATGGCGGACATTTACACCATCGCAGCAGCAATCGCGTCCAGTTGGGCGACCCAACACCGCGCCGTCGCGGCCAGGGTACCAGAATTCCCGCCCATCGAACTCGGGCTACTCCTCACGGCCGTCGCTTGACATGCGGCAACCCATCGTTTCCCGCCGCGGGCCGTCAAATTACTATGGCGGCGGAACGCAGCAACGCTACAGTGGAGGCAGTCCGTATGGCAGGCCAAACAGCGGATATTCGCCGCGATCTTACAGCGCTCCGTCCTATGGGCGACCGAGTGGAGGCGGCGGGAATCGAGGCGGGAGCCCTTCGTATAGCCGACCCAGCGGTGGAGGCGGTGGAGGATATCGTGGCGGCGGTGGCGGTGGCGGCGGCTCTCGAGGCGGAGGCGGCGGTGGTTCGCGCGGAGGAGGCGGTGGTGGTTCTTCGCATGCGTCCGCGCCACATGGCGGTGGTGGAAGGCCCCATCGGTAAAATTGTAAGGGCTTGGGCTCGTCCCAGCCGAGCCCTTCCGTTCACAGACTATAGGTTCCTTAGTTTAGGAAATGATTCGGATAGCACTCCCACAAAGTTCGAGCCAATTCTCTGCAAGCTGCTAGAGCCGGGCGCGGAAGCGCGCGAGATACGAATCCAGCTCGCTGGTGCGGAAGAGCTTCAGCAATCCTAAAATAATCACCAATCCCGCCGTCGAAGCCATCAGGAGAATTTCGAACGATCCCAGTGTCTTCTGCCATGCAATCGAACGCGACAACCACTTCGCCAGTTCGTAGACCGCGACGCCAGAAAGAATGGACGCCACGGAGACCTTCAGCAAAAACCGCATCAGATCACCAAGCTCATGATTGTGGGTCCGCCGGACAAGCAGGGTGAAAAGCACGATGGTGAAAAGAATAATGCCCGTGGAGCTTGCCAGCGCGAGTCCCAAGTGCTGTGCCTGCTGGACCAACCACCAATAAAGCGGGATATCGAGAAAGGTGAAGACAGTGCCCACAATCGCTGGGGTCCAGGTGTCACGAGTGCAATAAAAGCCGCGCGCGATCAGGTTCTGCGCTCCCCAGGCAAACATGCCAACCGAGAAAAGCGCCAACGTCGAGGCCGTGGCCTGCAAATCCACGCCAGTCAGGCGCGTGTGGGAGAAAACCAAATGCACTACGTAGGGGCTTTCGGCAATGGTCAAAGCGGAAATGGGCACGAGGAGGAAAATCAGTCCCTTGAACGTGTCGTTCAAGACGCGATTTAGTTCGGTGAGTTTTCCCTCCGAGTACAGCTGCGAAAGTACGGGGAACGACGCCACGCCAATCGCCTGGCCCACTACTCCGAGAGGGACGCGCATCAGAGTCTTCGCGTAGGTGAGCCACGTGATGGATGCGGGAACGAGATACGAGCCGAACCAACGGATGATCCAATCGTCCGTGAAAGAAAGTGAAAGCGCCAGCATGATGGGGACGGCGAGTTTCACGAAAAGACGAAAACCGGGATGGCGCAAATCGAGGGAAAGAGAGAATCTCGCGCCGACCTGGTGCGCGCCGTAAACTTGCAAAAGAAAATTACCAAAGAAGGATCCCACCAGGACGCCGACGGCAAAACCCGTGATTCCAATGCGGGACGCCAGCAAAACACCGCCCAGAATAATGAACAGGTTGTAGACGAGCGGCGCGAGCGACGGCACGATGAACTTTCCCTTCGCATATTGCACGGCGCTGAGAATGCCTCCCTGATAAAAACAAAACTGCGCGGGCAGCATCAGCCGCGTAAGGAAAACAACGTGCTGTTTTTCGACCGGACCGAAACCGGGCGCGATCACGGAAACAAGCTGCGGCGCGAAAATCTCCGCGACGCAAATAAGGACAGTGACGAGAATGCCCATGAACGTCATCACGGTGGAAAAGACGCGCCAGCCTTCGTCCTCCTGATTAGCAGCGGCGAATTTCGTGAAAACGGGAATGAAGGTGATGCTCAGTGAGCCAGCGGCCACGAGATAGTTCAAAAAGTCGGGAAGCGTGAAGGCGGCGTAGTAGGCATCCGTGATGGCTTTCGCGCCGATCTGATGCGCGACGGTCCATTCGCGCATAAAGCCGAGCACACGGCTGAGCAGAACGCTGGTCATGACGATGCCGGTGGACTGGATGATTTTGCGGTTCAGGCCGTGAGGGCTCACGTCAAAGATAGTACACGCGTTGCACGCGGCAGCCTCGACACGCTTTCGGACCGATTGCCGCGTTTCATACTACTTGGGGAGCGAAGAGATTTACTGCGGCGCTGGCTGCGGCGGCGCTGAATTGACGGCCATGTAGGCGCGACCGAACGCCGCCAATGGCTGGCCTGCCGCGACGGCAATGGCCTGAACTGCGTAGTTCCCCGCTGGGAATTTGCCGGGCGGCAAACTGATGCGGAACGAGGCAGAGCGGGACTTCGCGTCGACTTGAGCTGGCTCGAGCAGAGGCGTGCGGCTGACTTCTTCGCCGCCGCGGAAAAAGACCAGGCCGCCGCGCAAGGAAGCTGGATCCACGTTCTTGGGAAGATAGGCCTGAAAGAAAACGTAAATGGTTTGCTGCGACTGAAAAACATTGGTGACGCTGGGAATCAGCCGCTCGCCTGAGAATTCCAAAGGCGAATTCTTAAGGCTGGCTGCGAGGCCAACCGTTTTGGTTTGTACTTCGGATGACTTCGCGATAGGCGCCAACTGGCTGGAGAGCAGAACGGAGCTGAGCGCGAGGCGCTTGGCATCCGGAGCCGCGACGTCGAGGGCCTGCTCAAAAGTGCCGATGCGTCCCGTCTCGTTTTCGCGCGCAGCGAACTTCAGGCGGTAGGAGCCCGGAGCAAGAATCATGCCGCCTTGATAGAGCAGGGCGTTTCGATGGACTTGCTCGAAATGCTCCGCGCCGAGGTGCACGCTAATTGTGTCGCGCAGTTGCGCCACCACGCGCTTCGTCCCGGCGTCTTCCACTTGCGCGGCGAAATCGAATTCATCTTCCTGACTGCCGCGTTTGGCGGCCCATTGCAAAGCGCCCGAAGGAAGCTTGGCGGCAATCGGAATGTAGACCTCCCCGTTGCCGAGCCGGAATTGCGAGACTTCCAGGGCAATGGGGAGCTCGACGCGCGGGGAATCCGAGCGAAGGGCTTCTTCCAATTGCTGGTCGCGGTCGTCGGTAGACATATGCTTGAAATCGCGTGGCGCAAAGTATCCGGTGCGATAGCGCAGGCGCGCCCCGGGAACCTTGAGCTTCAAAGTGACGCGGCGCCAACTTCCATCCGGCTTCGTGTTCGAAGTGCTGTAGCCGATCAGGTAGTAGCCGGAGGTATCCTGCTGCACCTGCCGGAATGCTTTGGATAAATCTCCGACATCGAAAAATGAGCGCCCGCCCGTATCGTCAGCGAGCGTGGATAGTGTGTCGCGAGAATCCTGGCGCGATTCGGATTGCTTGAAAACGGAAGCGCCGGAGAACATCGATTGTCCGG
>DATNDO010000252.1:0-6121 GCA_035606955.1 Candidatus Angelobacter sp. | reverse complement strand
CTTGGCGGGAGGAGGCCGCCATTTATCCGCTGGGGAGACGCTGCTACTCTACCACTAGACGGGGGTCAGTCAGTTTGAATTTTGATTCTTTGTGTCCCGATCAAGAAAATTCAAACTGACCCACCACCCACCGACTTACATCTTGTAACGGCCTAAATCTTCGTCATTCAGATTTTCGAGCCAGCGCCGCAATTCCTCGTTGGAGGTTTTTTCGGTCGCGGTGCTGGAAATCTTGGAAGTCTTGAATACTTCTTCTTCGACGAAAATGGGGCAATCAAGGCGCAGCGCGAGCGCGAGCGCGTCGCTGGGCCGCGAATCGAGCGACATGGTCTGGCCTTCGCGCTCCATCCAAATCACGGCATAGAAGGTGTCGTCTTTCAGGTCGCTGACCACAACTTTCTGAACGTGCACATTCAATCCCATCAAAACATTTTTGAGCAGGTCGTGAGTCATCGGGCGCGGCGTTTGCACTTTTTCGATTTCCAGGGCGATGGCGTTGGCTTCGTAGATGCCGACCCAAATGGGAAGAGTGCCGGAGCCCTGCACGGCGCGCAAGACGACCACGGGCATGTTCGTCACCGGATCCATCATCAGGCCACGGATTTTAACTTCGCGTTCCGTTTCGCGCTTACCCATTTCGACGGTCTTGCGCGAACCTTCCTGGCCCCAGCGCGCTTTTTCGGCCAATCGTTCACGCTCTTTGCGTTCTTCTTCCATTTTGCGGTCTGCTTCGAGTTTGCGTTCTTCGTTGGTGCGATCCATGGGGCCCTCCCTCGCGGACCGGACTAATCGAGGTGCGCGCCTACGAGACTGTTCGGTCCGGCTCCGACGATCGTGACTTGACGGTATTGTCCCAGAAGATTTTGCTCCGGCGAAGTGAAATTTACAATTCGATTGCAGGTGGTGCGTCCGGACCATTGCGAGCGCGACTCGTGATGGCCGTCGACCAGCACTTCAAAATGATTATTGAGGAGCGCTTGATTGCGCGCCGTCTGGATTTCGCGCTGGTGCTGCTGAATCACGGCGAGGCGCCTTCCCTTCTCTTCTTCGGACACGGCATCCGGCAAATCTTTCGCCGGCGTATTCGGCCGCGGTGAATACTTGAATGCGAAGACGCCGTCGTAGCGGACTTCTTCCAGGAGTGAAATGGTTTCCGCGAAATCCGTTACAGATTCGCCGGGAAAGCCGACGATGATGTCGGTGGTGAGGCTGATGGGACGCCGCGCGGAACGAATCCAGGCGATTTTTTCGAGATACTCATCGCGAGAATAAGTGCGAAGCATTTCCTTGAGGATGCGCGATGAGCCGGATTGCACGGGCAAATGAATGTGGTCGCAGAGAGCGGGGGTCGCGTCGATGGCGTCGACGATGTCGCGCGTGAAATCGTTGGGATGCGAAGTCATAAAGCGCACGCGGCGAATCCCGGGGACTTCGGCAACGGAGCGCAGCAGTTCCACAAAAGTGAGATGCCGCGGCGAGGGATCGCGATACGAGTTGACAGTCTGGCCGAGGAGTTGGACTTCGGTGTAGCCGCTGTCGACAAGGCGGCGGACTTCGTCGAGGACAGCGGCGCTGGTGCGGCTGCGTTGCGGACCGCGCGTGTGAGGCACGACGCAATAAGCGCACGCGTAGTCGCAGCCCTCGATGATGGTCAGATAGGCGCGAAAGGGATTGTCGCGTGGCGTGATTTCGGTTTCGAATGTTTCTTGCGTGTCGAGGGCAAGACCAGTGACGCGGCGGCCGCCCGCTTCCAGTTCCGCGAGCATCTCGGGCAGTTTTCGGTAGCTTGCTGAGCCGCAGACCATGCGAACCCACGGCGCGCGGCGAAAAATCTTCTCGCCTTCCTGTTGCGCGAGACACCCAAGAACACCGACGATTTTTTCTTCGCCGAGCGCGCCGCGAAAATCGCCGAGGCGCGAAAAAACTTTTTGCGCGGCTTTCTCGCGAATGCTGCACGTGTTGTAGAAGACGAAATCGGCGGCGGCGGGCGAGTCCACCTGTTGATACCCGCGCGCGAGGAGAACGCCGGTGACCTTTTCGGAATCGTGGACGTTCATTTGGCATCCGAATGTCTCGATGTAGAAGGAGCGGCCGGATTGCGGCTGCACGCGCGGCACGGGGGCGATCGCGGGCTTGGCGAATAACGATTCGAGCGGGATGTCGATGCTGGCGGCCATGGGTCGCTTCAAAGTCTAGCACAGGGGAAAGCGAAAGCCTCAGGTCAGCCGAGCAAGAAACGCTCGGCGGGACCTGAGCTACACAGGAAGGTGCGCGACGCGCGATGAAGATGCACGACGCGCGGGTGCACGTCGCGGGCGGGGGTGAACCCCGCCCCTACGAAGGCAAGGCAACACCTCAGGTCAGCCGAGCAAAGATGCCGCCGAGGCGACGCGCGATGGCCGCAAGCCACAGAAGTGCGCGAGCGGATGTGTCGTTTTGTGCACCAAAGAAAATATCGCGTGGCGATGTAAGAGTTTGACCCATCCTATTGCGTATGCTACGGTGAATTTTGGGGATTTGAGGAAGCTTCCTCAGGAGAGAAAAACATTTTTTACATCGTTTCTGTGATCCTCGCCGGACGCCTCGGTGCCATCTTCCTGCAAACGGGCTGGGTAGCGCGAGTCGTTCTCTTAATACTGCTATTTCTTTCGCTGTTTTCCTGGGCCATCATCCTGCAAAAATATCGTATGTTCGCGACACTCGAACCGCGCACGAAACGTTTTATGCAATTGTTCCGCACGGGACGCGGGCTGCCCGATCCCAATACGCTGCGAGCAGGGTCGAGCGGTTCGCCGTTCGTCAACGTTTACGATGCGGGGTATCGCGAACTGGAAGGACAACTGGCGGGCGGAAATCCTCATCCGGGTAAATTGAAGAATCCGCGCGCGGTGCTGGTGGAAATGCAACTCGCTTCCGCCGATGAAGTGCGCTACATGGAAAGTTGGATGCCGTGGCTTGCTACCATTGGCTCGATTTCGACTTTCATTGGATTGTTTGGCACGGTGTGGGGAGTGATGGACGCGTTTCAGGGCTTAAGCGAAGTGGGACAAGCCAGCCTGCAAGCAGTGGCTCCCGGAATTGCGGACGCTTTGATTACGACCGCTGCGGGACTTTTCGCCGCCATCCCGGCGGTTATCGCCTATAATATTTATCTGCATCGCATTCGCGATTTTGCGTTGCGGATGGATAATTTCGCCACGGAATTCGTGAGCAAGATTGAAACGCTGTACAGCTAGCACGTTATGGCGCAGATCCAAAGACAACCCGGCACAACGCTTTCGGAAATCAATATCGTTCCGTTCGTCGACGTGATGCTGGTGTTGCTGGTGATTTTCATGATTACCGCGCCGCTGATCGAATCAGGAATCAAAGTGGAATTGCCGAAGACAAAGACAGTGCAAGCGATCACGCAGGCGCGCATCGTCATTAGCATTGACCGCGCGCAACGGCTTTACATCGGAAAAGACCCGGTGAATATCCACGCGCTGGGGCGGCGAGTGCTGGCGATGGACAAAGACGTGGAGCATACGCCCGTTTATGTGCGATGCGATTCAGAAGTACCGTTTGCGACCTGGGCGCTGGTCATGGATACGTTAAAACAATCGGGCATCAATAATATTAGTGTTGTGACGAAACCTCTGAGCGGCGAGCCCCGCACGCAGTGAGATGGAGCTAAGCGTTCCTCACCAATCCGCGGAGAACCTCAAAGGCCCACTGGGCTATTCGGTGGTCTTTCATGTCATTTTATTTGGCGCGCTGATTTCTTCCACAGTTTTTTCGCATCACGGCGAAGTGTGGGGTGGTGCGGGCGGCCAGGGAACAATCGACGTCAATTTGGTTGGCAACATTCCGGCGATTCCCTTGCCCAAGCCCGACGTGGTCACGACGAATCGCGTGGTGGACAATACGAAAGGGCTTTATCAGACCGAGCCACAGCCGAAAGAATTACCCACGCCCGTCCAGCCAAGAGTGCCGCCTCCGGACGACAAGAACGCGATTTATTTGCCGAAGTTCAATAAGGAAGCCAACGAAAAATATAAGAAGCCCGAATACATTCAGAAGCCCTCGCGCGTGCTGGACAATCCCGCGCCAGCTCCGGCGAACGCGATCCCGTACGGAAAGGGCGGAACGCCGCAGATTCCCACGTCGACCTTCATGATGAATCAAACGACGCGGGGAGGAATGGGCGTTCAGGGGACGAGCGGCGGCAGTTTCGGCTTCCAGTTTCCGTGGTACGTGGAGGCAGTGCAGCGACGCGTGAGCAGCAACTGGCTGGAATCGACTGTGGATCCCACGATTCCGTGGGCGCCGCGCTGCGTGGTGAGTTTCCAGATTTTGCGCGACGGCACGATTACCAATGTTCAGATCACGCAATCGAGTGGGAATCAGTCCGTGGATACGTCGGCGATCCGCGCGGTGCAAAACTCGAACCCGCTGGATCATTTGCCGCCCGGGTACAACGGGACGTATGTGGACGTGGAATTCTGGTTCGATTTTCGACGGCAGTGAGCGAAGTTTCAAATTCGACGAGAACATATCTCATGGATACGGTGAGAAAAGGTTCGGTGCACTTCAGGGGTTAAAACCCCTGATTGCCAGCGGTTTTCGGCACGGCTGAAGCCGTGCCCTGACACAACATGTTTATGACATGACTTGGAGAATGGTCGGCGCAAAATTTTGACCAGCTACGTGAAGGGACTGGGGAATGAAAAGGTTGATTGGAATACTGGCATCATTTCTTTTTTTGATTTTGATTTCCGCCGCTCCGCGAGCAGCGGCGCAAGGAATCATCCAGACGGGCACGGGCCTGGGCGTGCAAAAAGTGAAATTGGCGGTGCCGAACTTCGCCGCGCGCAATCCACAGGCGGGCCCGCTCCAAGATGTTTTTCACCAGGTGTTGATGGACGACCTCACCTATTCCGGAATCATCGACATGGTCAGCCCGAGTTTCTATCCGGTCAACGCTCCGAGCGTTCCGGGCGAACTGAACGCGGAACAGTGGAGCCAGGCTCCCGCCAACGCGTGGATGGTGGCGTTCGGCAATCTGACTGTGAATGGAACTTCGCTTTCTCTGGCCGGTTACCTTTACGATGTAAGGCAAACGCCGCCGCTCTCAATTCTCGAAAAAATCTATAATGGTGACGCCACGGAGGCAGGCGCGCGGCAACTGGCTCATGAATTTGCGGACGATATAATTTCTCGACTGAGCGGAGGCTTGCCGGGAATTGCGGAGACGAAAATCGCGTTTGTGAGCAACCGCACGGGACACAAGGAAATTTGGGAAATGGATTACGACGGAGCGAACCAACAACAACTGACGCACTTGGGGGCAACGTCATTGACTCCGCGATGGTCGCCTGACGATTCGCGCATTGCGTTTACGTGCTTCGAATCGTATCGCCACGTTGTCTCCGCGCAGATATGCATGTATTCAACGTTGACGAACCGTTTGATGGCATTCCCGCGATTCCCGGGGACAAATTCGTCGCCCGCGTTTTCGCCAAGCGGCAACGACGTGGCATTCATGTCGAGCCACGGAGGCGACCCGCAGATTTACGTCACGGATCCGACCGGGGGTCACTTGCGGCGCTTGACCTATTCGCTGGGCGTGAGCACTTCGCCAACCTGGAATCCGAAGACGGGGAATCAGATTATATTTGTGAGCGATCGCGGCGGTTTGCCGGATCTTTTCGAAATGAACGCGGACGGCTCGAGCGTACAGAAGATTCCGCTTTCGGCGGCAACGGGCGTGGCTGCGAAAGATCTGCCGGCCACAGGATACGTGATCGACCCGTCATGGTCGCCGAATGGAGAACTTCTGGCGTTCAGCTGGCGGCGGCCCGCGGGAAATTATGATATTTACATTATGGATTTGGCGAGCCATCAGCTTGCCGAACTGACGCGCGACACGGGCGAGAACGAACGGCCCAGTTGGGCGCCTGACGGAAGGCATATCGTATTCGAGTCGACGCGCAGCGGATCGTTACAGATTTGGAGCATGCTGGCGGACGGCAGCGAACCCCGTCAGTTAACTACCACGGGGAGAAATGAATCACCGAATTGGTCACCTAAATAATTTGATTGCGATTTTTTTTGCAGTTGCCCTTGGTGCAGTTGCCTT
>DATNDO010000158.1:0-5147 GCA_035606955.1 Candidatus Angelobacter sp. | reverse complement strand
ACGGACGGCGGCCAGACGTTCAAGAGTATTAATGCGCCGCACGGCGATCGTCACGATCTGTGGATCGATCCGACGGACCCAACGCGCATGATTGAAGCCGACGACGGCGGCGCGACGATTTCCCAAGATGGCGGCCAGACGTGGTCGACGGAAGATAATCAGCCGACGGCGGAGTTTTATCACGTCGCGACTGACGAGCGGTTCAATTATTACGTGTACGGCGCGCAGCAGGATAACTCGACGGTTGCAATTGCGAGCCGCAGCGACTCGGGCGCCATCACACAGACGGACTGGTACGACGTGGGCGGCGGCGAGAGCGGATTCGTTATTCCCGATCCCAAGAATCCCAACATCGTCTATGCCGGTTCATATGATGGCTTGATCACGCGCTACGATAAGGCAAACGGGCAGGAGCAGGACATCACGGCATGGCCGCTCAATCCCATGGGCTGGGGCGCGGCCACGTTGAAATATCGCTTCCAGTGGACCGCCCCCATTGCGATGTCGCCTTTCGACTCGAATACGATTTATCACGGCGCGCAAGTGCTTTTCAAAAGTACCGACCAGGGGCAGAACTGGACGGTGATCAGTCCGGACCTGACGCGCAACGACAAGAGCAAGCAAGGGTCTGCGGGAGGGCCGCTGACGCAGGACAATACCAGCGTTGAATATTACGACACGATTTTCGCGGTGGCCGAATCGCCCGTCGAACGAGGATTGATCTGGGTGGGCAGCGACGACGGGTTGGTGCACGTGACGCGCGACGGCGGCAAGGCATGGTCGGACGTGACTCCGAAAGGACTTCCAGATTGGAGCCGCATCGACCTCATCGATCCCTCAACGCACGCAGCCGGCACGGCGTACCTTGCGGCAGACCGCAGCCGCTGGGACGATTTCCATCCTTATCTTTACAAGACCACCGATTACGGCAAGACCTGGACGAAAATCATCAGCGGACTGCCGGACAATGTTTTCACTCACGCTATTTGCGAGGACACGGTGCGCAAGGGATTGCTCTTCGCTGGAACCGAAACGGGAGTTTACGTTTCGTTCGACGACGGCGCGCGGTGGCAATCGCTTCAGTTGGATTTGCCAACCGTTCCGGTGCACGATCTGATCGTCCACGGAAACGATTTGATTATCGCGACGCACGGACGCGCTTTCTGGAGCCTGGACAACATCACGCCGCTGCGCGAGATGAATTCTGAAGACGCGAACGCGGATACTTACTTGTTCAAACCTGCAACAGCCTATCGGTTCCGGGGTGGCCACTTCCGCATTCCCGGAGGTTTTGCGGCTGGGGAGAATCCTCCTTCAGGAGCGGTGATTGATTATTCATTGAAGACAGAGCCGAAACAGCCGATCACGCTCGAGATCATGGACTCGAGCGGAAAGGTGGTTCGCAAGTATAAGAGCCAGGGCGAGAAGCCCGCTGCCGAAGAGTCGCCGGAAGCATCATTCTTCAGAGGCGGAAGAGCAGCGATCCCCGCAAAGGCCGGGTTGAATCGGTTCGAATGGGATTTGCGATATGAATCGCCCAGCTCGGTGCCGGGCGCGGTTTCGTGGGGCGGACGGCCAATCGGGCCGCTGGCTGTTCCCGGAAACTACCAGGTCAAGTTAACAGTGGCGGGGAAAAGCTATACAGCTCCGCTTAAAGTGGAAGAAGATCCGCGCATTAAAGTTTCACGGGAAGATCTGCAGAAGCAGCTTGATTTCAGCCTGCAAATTCGCGGACGTGTCACGGAAGCTCATGACACCGTGAATCAGATCCGCGATATTCATGGGCAGCTTACCGCGCTCGAAAAGCGGCTGGCGGATGACAAGAAAACGAAAGCCACGGCCGACGCCGCGAAGGACCTCGACAAGAAATTCACGGATGTCGAGGAGGCTTTGATCCAAGTAAAATCGAAAACCGGCGAAGATCCGCTGAATTTCCCGATCATGATCGCGGATCAGATGATGGCTCTCGACAGCACAGTTCAGAGCGCGGATACAGCGCCCACGCAGTCGTCGCACGAGGTGTTTGATCTATTGAGCAAACAGCTCGACGAGCAGATCGCGAAATACCGGCAACTGAAGGACAAGGACCTCGCCGACTTCAACAAGCGGATTCGCAGCGAGGATATTCCGGCGATCGCAGCTCCAGCTTCGCACGGAGATGCGTCCGGCGGCGACACCCGCTGACGTCGCGAATTCGGAGCACGAAGGCCGCGCAAGTCGCCCCTTTATTGCGCGGCCTTTTTTTCGCGCCTTGAGGCTGGCGGGCCGCATGTCGTATGATTCCCATCGAGATGGAAAAGGCTAAAGAGCCAATCTGGAAGCCCGTCACGCACTGGATTGGCGCTGGCGGGGGCTGGTTGCTTCGGCACGTCGTCAGCGGTCTCGCCGCAACAGGAATCACGCCAAACGTGCTGACTGTTGTCGGCATGGTTGTTAATGTGTGGGCGGCGGTGCTTTTCGCCTATGGCGAATTCCGCGGGGCAGCAGCCGTTCTTTTCCTCGCTGGTTTTCTCGACATGGCGGACGGCCAGGTTGCGCGTCGCGCGGGCCGCGTCACGGCATTTGGAGCGTTCCTCGATTCCACGCTTGACCGATATTCCGATCTGGGACTTTACATGGGCCTCGTCGTTTATTACACGCTTGTCGGAAGGCCGTTTTATATGGGGCTTGCCGCGGTGGCGATGGCGAGTTCCTTTATGGTGAGCTACGCGCGAGCGCGCGCCGAGTCGCTGATTCCTTTATGCAAAGTCGGTTTTCTGGAGCGACCGGAGCGACTGGTTCTGTTGATTCTTGGCGGAGCATTTCGGAGAATGGCGCCCGTTCTGTGGGTGATTGCGACGTTCTCCACGCTCACCGTGATTCATCGCGTGGTCTACACCTGGCAGGAAATTCACGCGGGACGGTTGATTCCTGGGAATCGCGAGCCGTTCTGAAATTTTATTTGATGGTTTAAGAATTATTCCTGAGTGCGATGTGCTCCTCGACCGGCGATTCGACGATGGCATGAACGCGGTTGCGTAGTTCTTCCGTTTGTTCCTTCGACATTCCCTTCGTCTCAATCGTATCGTGCAAATAGACCGTGATTTTGCCCGGATTGAGCATCCAATCACCGGTGCGATGAAATTCGTACGAGCCGACAATGCTCATGGGCACAATGGGCACTCCGAATTTGATGGCGAGGCGAAAAACGCCTTTCTGAAATGGCTGCACGTGGCCGTCGCGCGTGCGCGAGCCTTCCGCAAACGCGATCAAGCTGGTTCCGGAATCGAAGGACTCCCTCGCCTTTTGCATCATGTTCTCGAGGCCCGCGCGGCTGCGATCGTTTTCATCCGGCACGGGCACGTTTTTTCCGAAGCGTCCCATCATCCAGCCGTAGACCGGAATTTTGAAATGTGATGCCAGCTCGAATCCGCGAACGAATTGCGGGATGGCGGAATAAATCACGAAAGGATCGAAGATGTTCACATGATTGCAGACAAAAAGGCTGGTGCGCGTGGGATCGAATCCTGAAGAACGGCGCACTTCGAATTTCACTCCCGCGAGCCGCAGGATATTGCGGAAGAAAAGTCGCTGCGGGCGGTCGTTCTTCCGCGGGTCGACTACCATTCCCAGGGCAACGAGCAGCGTGCAGAGCACGAAGAAATGCAGGCCACTCCCGGCCCAAAGCAAAGCGGAACGCGCTTTCAGGTAAAACGATTTCATACGAGAACGTCCAGCGCTCCCGGAAGCACGTCGAGACGCTCGCATTGCAAGTGGAGGCTTTCGCCGTCCACCATCACCGTCACCGGCGCGTCAAGCGAGAATTCAACTTCGCGCACAGCCGCGCGGGAAGCGAGAGAGTGCTCGATGTGCGTCCCGTCAAAAAGGGTATGAAGGTTGCGAAGCAGTCCAAGGCGTCCAATCGGGCCCCAGCGCACATACTCAATCAAACCGTCATTGGAATCGGCGCCTGGGGCGATCATCATCTTGCCGCCGGTGAATTTGCTGTTGCTGAAAGCCAAGAACAGGCAGCGGCGCCGGTCAAATTCCGCGGAGCTGTCCGTGTGCAAAGGAAACGCGCGGCGATCCAGGCGCGCGAGGCAAGTCAACACGCCGAGAATATAGCCAAGCTCGCCCCAGCGCTTGAAGCGGCGATTAGTGACATCCGCCACGTCGGCCGCGAAGCCCAGTGTCAATAAATTGATGTAGTGGAGCTGGCCGCTGGAGTGTCTTAAACGAATCACGTCGCAGGGTTGGCGTTTGCCGTTCAAAATTGTGCGCGCAAGAGCGTCCACGTCCACCGCGCCGCGATGATCGTGAAAATCGCGCAAAAAAGAATTGCCCGTCCCCAGCGGCAAGAACGCCAATGTGCGGCGGTCGGCCGCATCGGCCGCGCGCAAAGGGAAAATGCCATTGATGATTTCGTAGGAAGTGCCGTCCCCGCCTACTGCAAGAAAATTCCGATGGCCACGTTCTTGCGCCTCGCGTACAAGTTCCGTAGCGTGCTCTGTGGCATTCGTTTCGGCGACTTCGATTTGAATTCCGCGCGCGCGCAGTTGCTCAAGCGCCGCCGGAGCTGACTTTCCGCAGCGTCCGCCACCAGCAGCCGGATTCACAATCGCGAAAAAACGCGTCTGCACGCAGAGTCCTTAGATGGAAATTATCGCCGAGCGGTCCATTGTTGCGCGAATCCGTTCGGCCAAGGCGTCGCGCGTGATTTTCAGCGAAGCCGTGCGCGGGAAATCGCGCGTCCAAATCAGGCAACCGCTTACGCGCTTGAAATCCGGCAAACGGCGATTGCGCTCGAGAATTTGCGAACGCAGTTCATCATTGAATTGCGTGTTGTCGTCGAGCCGCATCACCAGGACGAGTTGCTCGCCTGTCATTGTGCGTTGGGGCCAGATGTAATTCGCAGCAAAGATGCTGAATTCCTTCACGGGAATTCCCTCAAACGCGTTCTCGATGTCTTCGGGATAGATATTCTTGCCGCCTTCGGTGACGATCATGTTTTTCTTGCGCCCGAAAAGCTGTAGGTGTCCGGTCGAATCGAGTCGGCCAAGATCGCCCGTCATCAGCCAGCCATCCACGATTGTCGCGGCTGTCATCTCCGGGTCGTCAAGATATTGCGACATCACCGTCTTGCTGCGCGTCGCTACTTCGCCAATGCC
>DATNDO010000248.1:0-16224 GCA_035606955.1 Candidatus Angelobacter sp. | reverse complement strand
CTCATGTCAGCCAGCCAAAAACGCTGGCGGGACATGAGCTACATGCCGATGAGTTTTAGGGAATGTTGAGAGATCCGGAAAAAGTGACGCGCGGCTTGCCCGCGGGGGCTGATTCGATGCGGCCGATGCGGAAGAAGCGCTCGCGGCGGCGCTTCAATTCCGATTCGAGTTTTTTCACGTTCTTGGGCGGGACGACCAGGATCATCCCCACACCCATGTTGAAGGTGCGCAGGAGTTCCTCCGTTTCGATTTTTCCGATTTGGGCCAGATAGCGAAAAATGGGAAGCACGGGCCACGAGCCCAGTTCGACGACGGCTTGCACGTTGCGCGGCAGCACGCGCGGGAGATTGCCAGGAATGCCGCCGCCGGTGATATGGGCCATGCCCGTGAGCCAGCCGCGCGCAACGACTCGGTTAAGCGCTGGCCAGTAGCAGCGATGCGGCTTCAAGAGTTCGGCGGCGATTTTATTGCTGATCTCGGCAACGTAAGAATCGGGCTTGAGGTGCGCGACTTCGAAGACAAGCTTGCGCGCGAGCGAATAGCCATTCGTGTGCAGGCCGCTCGAAGGAAGGGCGATGAGCAAATCGCCTGGGCGAACGCGGCGCGGGTCAGACTGATGGCCGCGCTCGACAACTCCAACGATGAATCCTGCGAGATCGTATTCGCCGGGGGCGTACATATCCGGCATCTCCGCCGTTTCGCCGCCAATGAGCGCGCAGCCAGCCTGACGCGCTGCGCGGCTCATGCCATCGAGAATCTGTTCGACCACACCCGGATCGATTCGGCTCATGGCGAGGTAGTCGAGAAAAAAAAGCGGCGCGGCTCCCTGCGTGAGGATGTCGTTGACACAATGATTGACGATGTCGGCGCCGACCGTGGAATGAACGCCCGCGGCGGAAGCGATTTTCAGTTTCGTGCCAACGCCGTCGGCGCTCGAAACCAGCACGGGATTGCGCCAACGCTTGGGGTCGAGGTGAAAGAGGGAGCCAAAACCGCCGATGGGGGCGAGCACAGCGCTATTGAACGTACGACCTGCTAGATGGCGGATGTGCTGCTTGGCTTCTTCCGCGCGGGAAATGTCGACTCCGGCATCAGCGTAACGCATGGGGACTGCCCTGCTTCCTGTAGAAATCCGCTTCCATTTCAAAATGTGTGGAACAACCGGCGCCAACGCATCTCGCCGGGATGAGCCAAAATGCTCACATAGGTGCCGAGGCGTTCGCCGACGTGCCCGGGCTCCCAGACTTCGTCGGGAGCGTCGATGGACATATAGATGAACAGCGGCGTGCCAATGATATTGCGGCGAGGGACGAAGCCCCAGTAACGACTGTCATCGGAATCATCGCGATTGTCGCCCATGGCGAAAAAGCTATCAGGTGGAACGATGAGCTGGCCGTCTTTAACATATTTGTGCATGTTGGCCGCCCATTGCGGGCCCATTCCTCCGAAGAAATTGTCTTCGCTGGGCGGGAAATTCTCGACCGGGCTTGTGGCGTCCGCCGGATCGCGCCTGGCGTAAGGTTCATTCAGCCGCTGCCCGTTTACGTAAACGATTCCCTGACGGATTTTGATGGCGTCACCGGGAACGCCAATGACGCGTTTGATGAAATCTTCGTTTTGGGCGGCTTCGGGAGGCGCCTCGAAAACGATGATCTGCTGGCGCTTTGGGTTGCGCCACAGGGGATAGTGATGCTCGGTGAATGGAATGCCCACGTCGTAGCCGAGAAGCGTGACGATGATATGGTCGCCGATGAGGATGGTATTTTCCATCGATGCGCTGGGAATCACGCGTGCCTGAATGAAAATGGATTCAATGATCAGAAACGCGAGGATGACCCAGAACCATGAAATCAGCTCCCGGCGGATTTTGTCGCCGGTGGTATGTATAGGCGGCGTTGAGGACTTCGATTTTTCCTTCGCATTTTTCCGCTTGGCAGCAGGCACTATTGGGTCTCCACGTTTTACAGCGGACGGAACAGTCGATGCCAACGGACCTCGCTGGGATGAGCGAAAATCGTCAGATAGGTTGCCAGGCGCTCGCCGATATGGCCGGGCTGCCAGACGCCGTCAGGTGCATTGATGGACATAAAGATGAACCAGGGTGTGGCGATGATGTTTCTTCGAGGCACGAAACCCCAGTAGCGGCTGTCGTAAGAATCGCCGCGGTTGTCGCCCATGACGAAATAATCGTTCGGCGGCACGATGAGTTTGCCATTGACCACGTACTTATGCAGATTCGCAGCCCATTCGGGCGTGAGGCCCTGGAAAAACCCATTGCCGGAAGGAGGAAAATTTTCGACGGAGCTGCCCATGGCGTCGGGATCGCGCAGGACATAAGGCTCGTTCAAACGCTTCCCGTTCACATAGACGATGCCCTCACGAATGTCGATGGCATCGCCTGGAATGCCAATGACGCGCTTGATCAGGTCTTCCGAGTGAGTGAGCGGCGATTCGAGGACGATGATCTGCTGACGTTTCGGATTGCGCCACAGCGGAATGTGCATTTCGGTGTATGGAACGCAAAGAGCGTAGCCGAGCGGGCTGACGATCATGTGATCGCCGATGAGCACGGTGTTTTCCATGGAGCCGCTGGGAATCAGGCGGCTCTGCGCCACGGCGCTCTCGACGACGAAAAGCGCGAGAAAGAGCCAGACCCACGAGACAATTTCACGCAACAGGCGTTGACGCATTATTTTTCCGCGCTCGATTCTTGCTTCGTCCAGTTCAACAGCCACGATGGGCCTCCACTTCGAGTTGGACGAGCTCGGTCGGGTAAACGCCGGTGTAGCAGGCGGTGCAGAACTTGCCGTCGTTGTCCTCGACGGCGGCGCGGAGACTGTCAAGCGAAAGATAGCCGAGCGAGTCGGCGTCAATGAACTCGCGAATTTGCTCGATGGACTTTTGCGCGCCGATAAGCTCGAGCTTCGTGGGCGTGTCTATGCCGTAGTGGCACGGAGAGACGGTCGGGGGGCAACTGATGCGCATGTGAACTTCTGCCACGCCGGACTCGCGCATCATGCGCACAATTTTCCGGCTGGTGGTGCCGCGCACGATGGAGTCGTCGACGAGAACCACGCGGCGGCCTTCGAGCAAACGGCGAACGGGATTCAATTTCAGGCGCACGCCGAAATCGCGGATGGCCTGCGAGGGTTCGATGAAGGTGCGGCCAGTATAATGATTGCGAATCAGGCCCATGCGGAATGGGATGCCGGATTCGCCGGCATAGCCGATGGCGGCGGGCACTCCGGAATCGGGAACAGGGACGACCATGTCCGCGATAGCAGGATGCTCGCGCGCCAGTAAACGGCCCAGACGTTCGCGCGCGGGATTCACGGGACGTCCGAAGACGACGCTATCTGGCCGGGCAAAATAAACATGCTCGAAGATGCAGTATTGATGCTGCTTTTCGGGCGCGAAGCGAATGGATTCGATACCGCTCTTCGAGATACGGAGCATTTCGCCGGGCTCAACATCGCGAATATATTCCGCGCCGATCAAATCGAAAGCGCAAGTTTCCGAGCCGACAACCCAGGCGTCGCCGAGTCGCCCGAGAGCGAGCGGGCGAAAGCCGCGCGGATCGCGAACCGCGAAAATTTCGTCGCGCGTGAGAATTAAAAGCGAATAAGCGCCTTCGACCTGACCGAGCGCATCGGCGATTGCGCCAGCGAGGTTGCCTACTTTGCTGCGCGCAACGAGATGGACGATGACTTCGGTGTCGCTGGTGGTCTGAAAGATGGAGCCTTTGTGTTCGAGGTTGCGGCGCAACTCGAGGGCGTTGGTCAGATTGCCGTTGTGCGCGAGGGCGAGCTTGCCTTTATTGCAATCGGAAGCGAGAGGCTGGGCGTTCATCAGCGTGGTATCGCCCGCGGTGGAATAGCGCGTGTGGCCAATGGCTGCCGCGCCGGGCAGGCGCGCGATTACGTCCGGCGTGAATAATTCCTGCACCAAGCCCATGCCCTTTTCGACGCGCAGTTGCACGCCTTCGGTAGCAGCGATGCCGGCGGATTCCTGCCCGCGATGCTGAAGGGCGTAAAGGCCAAGATAGGTGAGCTTGGCAGCCTCTTCGTTACCGAAAACGCCGAAGACGCCGCACTCGTCGTGAAAGTGGTCGTCGTCGAGATGGAATGTGCGATTCATTCGTTTCCAAGCGCGTGTTCGAGCGCGGTGGCCCAGATTTGGCGAAGCGAATCCACGGCGGCGCGAATTCTTGGCTGACCGTTCAGTTGGATGCAGAATTCGCCGCGAGTGACTTTGCCAATCTGGCGCGCTTCGACCTTATATTGTGCCGCAATCGCGAGCACGCGGGCAAGCGAAGGCGGAGAAGTCGATACGATGGCGCGGGCGCCCGTTTCCGCGAACAGCGCAAATTCAGCGTCCTGGCCGGCTTTCAGCGAGATTTCGGCAGAAAAACTCTCGGGGCTCGCGAAACAGGATTCGGCGAGCGTGACGGCGACGCCTCCATCGCTGACGTCGTGAGCGGATGCAATGGCGCGTTCGGCGGCGAGAGTGACCAGGCAATCGATGAGATTTTTCTCCGCGTTGAGGTCAATCCCCGGCGGCGCGCCGGCGACGACACCGTGAATCGTTTTTGCATACTCGGAAGAGGAAATTTCGCGGCGATGGGACTCTTCATCGAGACTCGGACGCGAGAGAGCGCCATCGAGGAGGATGATCGCGTCGCCCTCGTGTTGAAAGGCCATGCCGAGTGCGCAATCCGCGTCTTCGAGAATTCCGAGAACGCCGAGAACCGGCGTGGGATAAATCGGGCGGCCAAGAGTTTCGTTATAGAAGCTTACGTTGCCGCCGGTGATGGGCGTGTCGAGGGCGCGGCAGGCTTCAGCGATGCCATCAATTGCCTCGCTGAACTGGCCCATCACTTCGGGCTTTTCGGGATTGCCGAAGTTGAGGCAATTGGTGGCGGCAACGGGACGCGCGCCTGTGCATGCGACATTGCGCGCAGCTTCGGCAACTGCATGCATCGCGCCAACGCGCGGCGAGAGTTGGCACCAGCGGCCATTGCCGTCGGTCGACAGAGCCAGGGCGCGCTTGGTTTCTTTTATGCGCACGATTGCGGCATCGCCCGCGCCGGGGCCGACGCGCGTGTTGGTGCGCACCATGTGGTCGTACTGCTCGAATATCCAGCGCTTCGAGGCAATCGCGGGCGAAGCGAGAAGCTTGCGGAAATTTTCGTTCAGATCCGCACCAGCGCGGGCGAATTGGACGAGAGGCGCGGAAGATTCCGGTGATTTGGTCGTCGCGACGGGGCGCTTGTAGACTGGGCCTTCTTCAGCAATCGCGTGCGCGGGAATATCGGCGACTGTGCTGCGGTTTTCGAGGACGCGCAAGCGGCCGTCTTCGGTGACACGCCCGATTTCGACGGCGTCGAGTCCCCATTTGCTGAAGACTTCGAAGACCTGCTGTTCGCGGCCGCGTTCAGCGACGAGCAGCATGCGCTCCTGGGATTCGCTGAGCATGATTTCGTACGGCGTCATGCCCGTCTCACGTTGCGGCACACGCGCGAGTTCAATTTCGATTCCCATCCCGCCGCGCGAAGCCATTTCACACGAAGAACTGGTGAGGCCGGCCGCACCCATGTCCTGAATGGCAACGACTGCGCCGGTGCGCATCACTTCGAGGCAGGCTTCGAGGAGCAATTTTTCCATGAAGGGATCGCCGACTTGCACGTTGGGACGCTTCTGCTGGGATTCCTCGCTGAATTCCGCAGAGGCAAGAAGGGACGCGCCGTGAATGCCGTCGCGGCCCGTTTTTGCGCCGACATAAATCACAGGATTGCCAACGCCACGAGCGCGAGCGAAAAAGAGGTCTTCGCGGCGGGCGATGCCGAGCGCCAGTGCGTTGACAAGCGGATTATTCGAATAACACGGCTCGAATTGCACTTCGCCGCCGACCGTAGGAACGCCGAAGCAGTTGCCATAAAAGGCGATGCCACCAATGACGCCTTCGAGGATGCGGCAATTGCGTGCGGCTTCTTCCTCTGAAACGCCAGCGCCTTTTTCAAGCGGGCCGAAGCGGAGCGAATCGAGGACAGCGATGGGACGCGCGCCCATGGTGAAAATGTCGCGCAAGATGCCGCCGACGCCCGTGGCCGCGCCCTGATATGGCTCGACGAAGCTTGGATGATTGTGCGATTCGATTTTGAAGACAGCGACGAGACCGTCGCCGATGTCCACGACACCCGCGTTTTCGCCGGGGCCTTGTACAACGCGCGAACCCGTGGTGGGCAGGCGTTTCAGGTGAACTTTGCTCGACTTATAGGAGCAGTGCTCGCTCCACATAACGCTGAAGACGCCGAGTTCGGTGATTGACGGGTCGCGCCCGAGGATTTTTTGGACGCGCGCGAATTCCTCGGCGGTGAGGCCGTGCTCGGCGGCGACTTCAGCGGTGATCTTTATTTCCGTCCCGATCATTGGAAACTCTATTGCACACGAACGAAATCGTACACAACGTCCCAGAGAAGCTGCATTCCGTCCCGGTAGTTCTTGAGCGGAATGCGTTCGTTGTCGCCATGAACGCGGTCGTCATCCTCGCGCGCGACTGCAAAAGGCTCAAAGCCGTAGCTGACGATGCCTTTGTCGCGGAAAAAATGAGAATCGGTAAAGCCAGCGTCGACGGTCTGGACTACACCCGCGCCGGGGTCGAGCGCGTGAACCGCTTTCTCGATGGAAGCGAAAAGCGGCGTGTCCGTCGAGGAAGTGGCCGGCGGGAAATTCAAAATGGCCTCGATCTTGATGGACGGGTCGTTGACGATGCCGCGAACCTGCGCGAGCCAACGATCAATGGTCCAGCCCGGCAGCAGGCGGCAATCGAGTTCGGCGGTGGCTTGGGAGGGAATGATATTTGTCTTGTTCGAGCCTTGCAGGCTGGTGATGGAAATCGTGTTCGTGAGCCGCGCGAGAATATCAGGACGCTTTTGGAGCAAGTCGTAAGCATCCGGCTGGGCGAGAAAAGATCTCAGGTTCAAAAACCGACTGCGCCAGGGCTCTGGTTCGTAAGGGGAATGAGTGCGCAGCATGACTTCCACAGGAGGTGTCAGTTCGAGTGGAGGGCGATACTGACGAATGCGTTCGAGCGCGGCAATCAAGTGATTCGGCGCGGAATCAGGAATGGGCACGGAGGCGTGACCCGCGCGACCGGTGGCGGTCAATCTGAGCCACGCCGGGGTTTTTTCTGTCGGGCCGACGCCGAAGTAAATTGGTTTGCCCGCCGCGTCGGCGAGCGAGCCCGCGCCTTCGGTGAGCATGAAGCGCGCACCAGTGAGCCATTGCGGGCGGTTCTTCACCACCCATCCCGCGCCAAAATTTCCGCCAGCCTCTTCATCGGCGGTACCGACAAAGATAACGTCGCGGCTCAGCGGGACATGCAGGCGGTGGAGTTCGAGAAATGTCAGCAACTGGAGGATGCCGAGCGACTTCATATCGAGGGAGCCACGGCCCCACAGGTAACCGTCACGCACCAGGCTGGCAAAGGGATCGACGGTCCAAAAAGATCGGCTAACGGGCACGACGTCCATGTGATTGAGCAGAATTAATGCGGGCTCGGAGCCAGTGCCTTTCAGCCGCGCGACGATATTGCCACGGCCCGGCGCGGATTCGGCGATCTCGAACGGTATTCCTTCAGACTGGAAAATCTTCGCGTACCACTGCGCGGCGCGAATTTCATTGCCCGGAGGATTTGTGGTATTGACCGCGATATATGCGGAGAGTTTCTGGACGGCCTCATTCTGGAGCGCTTGCCAGTCGGGAGATGCGGCATTAGCAGCAGACTGCGCGGGCGCCGACGAAGCCAGCGGAAGCAGCGCAATGGAGACAAAAATGGAGCAGAGAAAACTCAGACGCTGCACGAAACCCTCCTGAAGGAACGCACCGCGCTAGGCCGGCACCGAGGCCTTTGCCTCGGCGTTGCTTCCCACATGGTGGCGCGTAAGGCTTTCGACCATGGAGCGGAAAATGACGAGGCCGTCGGCGGAGCCGAGGGACGCTTCGACGGCGCGCTCCGGATGCGGCATCATGCCCATCACATTGCGTTCGCGATTGCAGATGCCAGCGATTGCAGCAAGCGAGCCATTCGGATTGGCGGAGTCTTCGACATGGCCTTCGGGCGTAGTGTAACGAAAAACGATCTGGCAATTCCGTTCGAGCTCGGCGAGCGTTGCCGCATCGCAAAAATAATTTCCTTCCATGTGCGCGATGGGCACCTTCAAAACTTGGCCGGCTTGCGCGGCGCAGGTGAAGGGCGTGTCCGTGGTTTCGACGCGAATATTGACGTGGCGGCAGATGAAACGCAAATCGCGATTGCGGAGCATCGCGCCGGGCAGCAGACCCGCTTCGAGAAGAATCTGGAAGCCGTTGCAAATGCCGAGCACCAGGCCGCCGCGGCGGGCGAAGCGTTCAACAGCGCGCATCACGGGTGAAAAACGCGCGATGGCGCCGGTACGAAGATAGTCGCCGAAGGCAAAACCGCCGGGAAGAATGATGGCGTCGCAGCCGGGAATTTGTTCGGAGCGATGCCAAAGGAATTCGACGTGCTCGCCAAGGACAGCACCGACGGCGTGATACGCGTCGTCGTCGCAATTCGAACCGGGAAACACTACGACACCGAATTTCATTGCGGGAATCTCCCCAGGCAGATTCTAACACATCAGCGAGACTGTCCTGAGCGGCGAAATTCCGGGAAAGAGGCGGCAGGAGCAGGACTACCGGCGGCGAGATTTCTTTGTTGGTGCGGAGGACTTGCGACGCGGGCGCTCGGCGAGCTTTTTTGCGGAATCGCGATGCGGCGCAGAGGTCTTCGCCGCGGTGGATTTTGATTCCGACGATTTGGCGCGCCGTGCGGCAGCCCAGCCGGACTTGTTGACTTGGCGGCCGCGCGCAATGGCAAGGGCGTCGGCAGGAATATCTTCCGTGACCGTGGAACCGGCGGCGATATACGCGCCGTCGCCGACGGTGATGGGGGCAACGAGCGCGGAGTCGCTGCCGACAAAAACGCGCTCGCCGATGCGCGTGGGATTCTTTTTCGCACCGTCGAAATTGCAGGTTATCGTTCCCGCACCAATGTTTGTGTCGCGGCCAATCGTCGCGTCGCCGAGATAGGAGAGATGCATGGCTTTCACGCCTTCGCCGAGCACGCTTTTCTTGATTTCGACGAAATTGCCGACGCGCGCATCAGGCCGCAATTCCGTCCCTTCGCGGAGATGCGCGAACGGCCCGACGATCGCGCCGGAGCCGAGAATGCTTGACGTGACAACCGAGTGCTGGCGAACGAGAACGTTGTCAGCGAGCGTGGCGTTTGTGAGAATGCTGCCGGTCTGGATTGTGCAGCGCGAGCCGATGCGAGTCGCGCCAAGTAGTTGAACGCCGGGCTCGATCAGTGTGTCGTGCGCGATCTCGACGTCGGGATCAATCAAGACGGTCTCAGGCAGATAAATTGTGACGCCCGCGTCCATCAGCGCCGCTGCCTTGCGCGCGCGAAAGGCGCGATCGATTTCCGCGAGCTCGGCGCGCGTGTTGCAGCCGAAGGTTTCCCTGGCATCGGCGGCCTCGACAGCGAGAACGCGTTCGTCCTTTTGATTGAGCATCGCAATTGTGTCGGTGAGGTAGAGCTCGCGATGCGCATTGTCCGGGCGCAGCTCGGCGAGGCAGGGCCAAAGTTTCTCGAGCGAGAAACAATAAATGCTGGAATTGACTTCGCGAATTTCGCGTTCGGCGGGGCCGGCGGATTTGTCTTCGACGATTGCCGCGACGCTGCCGTCTGGCTTTCTGACAATGCGGCCGTAGCCGGCTGGATTGTCGAGCCGCGCGGTGAGAATTGTGGCGGCGGCGCGGCCTGACAGATGCGCATCGAGAAGAGCTTGTAATGTTTCCGTACGAATCAGCGGCGCGTCGCCGGGAAGAACGATGGCAAGGCGCGCATTCGGATCGATTCCTGCGCGGGCGATGAGCATCGCATGGCCGGTGCCGTTTTGCGGACGCTGCAGGACGGTGAAAGCGCCCAGCGGCGCGACGGCATTGCGCACGTCTTCCGCATGGTGCCCCACGACGACGAGAATATTCTTTGCGAGTGGCTGGCAGGCGCGCACGACATGCTCGACGAGCGGGCGCCCGCCGGCGCGATGCAGCACCTTGGCGACGTCAGACTTCAGGCGCGTCCCTTTACCCGCGGCCAGGATGACGATGGTGAGATCGTTTGCGGCCATGAACTTATTATTGTCTCTTTACCGTTGCGGTTTGGCAATCCAGACTCGTCCCCGCATTTTCCACCCTGAAAACGCGGTTAAATGAAGCTGTCGTTTGAATCCGGGCAGTTTAGTCGGCGTGGACGTGGAACCCGTCTTCGATGGCGTGCGTGGAGGACCCTGATGCGCCGGCACCGGTAGTTTCGATCCAGTGGGAAGGCTCGGCTAGGAGTTTGGAAACGAGACGGGTGTGCAGGGCGTGGCCGGCTTTGTGGGCGACGACGAGCGCTTGCAGAGGCAGGCCAATCAGCGCAAGGTCGCCGATCAGGTCGAGCGCTTTGTGGCGGCTGAATTCATTTGGGAAGCGCAGGTTTCCTTCGAGAAGTCCATCGGGCGTGAGGACGATGGCATTTTCGAGTGAGCCGCCGCGAATCAGGCCCATGGCCCGCAGGCGGTCGATATCTTCGGTGAACGTAAACGTGCGCGCGGAGGCAAGCTCGCGAGAGAAAGTGTCGCGCGAAACGACAATTTCCGTTTCCTGCTGGCCAATCATAGGATGTGGAAAATCGATGTAGCAGCGCACGCGGAATTCGTCGGCGGGATAAATACCGATGCGGCGGTCGCCTTCGGAGATTTCCAGAGGCTTCACGACTTTCAGGTAGCGACGCTGGCGACGAAGTTGGCGAACGCCGGCGCGATCGAGAAGGTTCATGAAGGGCTGCGCGGAACCATCGAGAATGGGTAGTTCAAGCGCGTCGATTTCCACGTAGACATTATCGATGCCGCAAGAATAGAGCGCGGCGAGCAGATGCTCGGTGGTGGAGAGCAGCACGCCGTTTTTCATCAAGCTGGTGGCGTAACTGACGCGCGCGACGTTGCGGCCGTGCGCCTCAATTTCAAAATTGTCGAGGTCAACGCGGCGAAAGACTATTCCTGTGTCTGGCGGGGCTGGGACAAGTCTTATGTGCGAACGAACAGCGGTATGAAGGCCGACGCCTTCGGTTTCGACAGGACGCAGGATTGAGAGCTGGTAGCTCAAGCTATTATTACTAGCACCTTGCATGCCTAATGCTTTGGCAATTATCCTAGCATTATCAATGATTTGGATTGATATAGGACGCTGAAAATAGATCGGTTGTTGTAAATATACAACAGCGCTATTCAACAAGTGTCGCGCGTCGGATACGTACGGCAATGGCACATTAAAGACTTTGCGCCTAGGCAACGGCTGAACTGATCGTAGAGTGACTCAGTTTTCGGTAACCGCGCAATCATCCACGCGAACGCGCGACGGGCAATACGGCCTGGAAAACGTCACACTCTTGTGATAATTGAGTGCGCATCGGGGCGGAAAGGAGTCGTCGTGAGTAGCTTAGTGAATCCATCCGAAGCTATGGCTCTCATCGCAATTCCCAGCACGGTGATTTGGTCATATTGCGTCGGTGGAGTGGTCTTTGCCATCGGGCTGGTCACGATTTTTCTTCGCGGCGATTGGCAAAAAGCGCGAGGATTGGACAAGCTGATTCTGTTTGGGAAGCTTTTCTACGCGGCACCACTCGCGGGCTTCGGCGCCGAACATTTCACGGTGACGCAGACCATCGCGCCGTTCGTACCGAAGTGGATTCCGTGGCATCTGTTTTGGGCGTACTTCGTGGGCGCTTGCTTTATCGTAGCTCCGTTGAGCATAGTGACGAGAGTTCAGGCGCGTCTCTCGGCGAGTTTGCTTGCCTTGACGTTTTTCCTTTTCGTCGTGCTGATGGACGTCCCGGCTTGGGTACACAATCCGCAAAATCGGTTTGCGCTGACGCTCGCGCTGCGGGAGCTGTCCTTCAGCGGCGGTGCTCTGGCGCTGGCAGCCACCCTCACCGCGCAGTGGAGAGGGCGCGGCACGCACATCCTTGCGACAATGGCGCGATACTTCGTTGCGATTCCCGTGCTGTTTTTCAGCTTCGAGCAATTCAGGCACGGCGATCACGTTCCCGGCATTCCGCTGACACTGATGACGCCTCAGTATGTCTACGGACACGCCGTTTGGACGTACCTGGTGGCGGCGGTTTACGCAGTCGCGGGAATTCTGTTGCTCGTTGGCAAGAAAACCCGCACCGCAGCGACGTGGGTAGGCTTAACCGTGCTCTCCGTCGTGCTGGTGGTCTACGTGCCGATTGGAGTCGTGAATCGCGCCAGCCTCACTGGTATTAATTATCTCGGGGATACGCTGATGTATTGTGGCGCCGTTCTTCTGCTCGCAGGCGCCATGCCGCGCGAAGCGTCGAGGCGGGAATCATCCGTTGATCAGTGGTCCCAGAAACACGCGCCCCAAAAGTAGCAGGCTGATCCATAGCTCAGGGATGCGCGCTTGTCAGCCGACCCTACACCAATCTGAGTCACTACTACTGATGGACGCAACTTGTGCGGTGCGCCGATGGCAGGTAGAATGGCCGTTCGGATAAATTTCTGGTGCAGACACCGTTCCCTATCCTAACCAACCCTCCCGCGGCGCCGCCTGATCCCGGTGCGCACCCACGGCCGCCATGGCTGCGCGTGAAATTCTTCGGCGGACCAAATTATCAGGATTTGAAGCGCATTATGCGCACGCTCGATTTGCATACCGTGTGCGAGAGCGCGCGCTGTCCGAACATGGGCGAGTGCTGGGACCATCGCACGGCGACGTTCATGATTTTGGGGAACATTTGCACACGCGCGTGCGGATTTTGCGCCGTTCCTTCGGGGAAACCGCTGGGCGCGCCGGACCAGGATGAGCCGGAACGAGTGGCGGAGGCGGCGGCAAAAATGGGGCTGCGCTACGCGGTAGTCACGTCGGTGAACCGCGACGATCAGGAAGATGGCGGCGCAGAAATTTTTGCGCGGACAATCCGGCAGATTCGCGAGCGCGTGCCGGGCTGTAAAGTCGAAGTGCTGATTCCGGATTTTCGCGGAAATTGGGACGCTCTGGGAAAAGTCATCGCGGCGCGGCCGGAAGTGCTGAATCACAACATGGAAACTGTGCCGCGGCTTTACCGGCGCGTGCGCAAAGGCGCGGTGTACGAGAGGTCGCTGGAATTATTGCGACGCGCGAAAGAAATGACGAGCGAGATGCCGACGAAGACCGGGATGATGCTCGGGCTCGGCGAAGAGCGCGAGGAAGTGCTGGGCGCGATGCGGGATATTGCTGCGCAGGGCGTGGATATTCTTACGCTGGGACAATATTTGCAGCCGACGCGCGAACATTTGCCGGTGGTGCGCTTCGTGCATCCGGATGAATTCGCCGAGTACAAGCGCCGTGGCGAAGAAATGGGATTCAAGCACGTTGAAGCCGGACCGCTGGTGCGTTCCTCGTATCACGCATTCGAACAAGAAGAAGCCGCCCGCTGCTAGGCATAATCCAATTAAGCTTAACTTGAAGTCTTGTATCACGTGCCGCGCAGGCGCGCGCTGAGTTGCGCGAATCCGACTATTCCATGATGCGGGGGTCGCGGGAGCGGGGGATCCAGCGGACGAGCCATGCGGCGGTGACGTACATGACGAAGCATTCGAGGGCGAAGGGGATAAAGCCGAGGTAGCCGGGTGCGGGCATCTCGAATATTTTGTAGTGCTGCAGAATCGGGAAAATGTAGCGCCACTTCGCCGCAGCCCAGTAATTCCAGAATTCCCACAGCCAACCGCAAACCCATCCAGAAACGAGCAGCGAATAAAAACGGCTCCAGCGACCATAGGAAAAATCGCCCAGGAGCGATGGCAGGCCAAGGCGGTAATTCAGAGGATCGAGCGCGAGATAAAATCCCAGCCACACAAGCGCGAAGAGATATGAGGCAATGTGCCGCAGCAGAAAAAGCGGCAGGCCGAGGCACAAAATTCCCGCGCCCATCATATTCCGACAAAGAGCGGGAGAAATTTCAGCGGGTTGGCGCCGCTTGAACCAACTGAAAGACTCGATGAGTTCGGCCGTCTCAAGAATCGCGGGCGTGATGGTTGCGAACGACCAGCAATATCCAAGAAGTCCCCAGATAAGTTCCCGCGGCACGCCGGTGTAATCCCAATTCTGCAGCCGCAGGTTGTAGGCCTCAAAAATCAGCCACAGCGGAATGGAAAGCAAGGCCATCTGAAACAAATCGCGGGGCGAATTGCGCAAGCGCGAACGCCCCGTCATGGCCAAAACAGCGGAATCAACGATCAGAAGATAGGCGGTCCACGCGATAGGAGTGAAATACGTGGCCACGGGCTCGATGCCGCGGAACATCAGCCATTCCCCGCCCGCGAGCGCGGCAATCGCGAACCATCCTGCGCGCGGAAAAGCGTACTTGCGGCCACGCAGAAACTCGAGCACACAGATCGTAACGTTTGCAGCGGTGATGATGACGCCGAGCTTCACCATGCCGCCCGAAGTGTAACGCAGTTACGCGAACTTTATGGTGGGTCAATTCTGGTTCTTTGTTATTCTTTGGCGGCGTTTTCACGCAACATCTGTTAGCGGTACGTTTGGGCAATGCATTCAATGCAAATCATGCAGGCGGGAAAACTCGAACGCGGCCTGGGGCTGAAGGAAGCCTCGGCGCTCAACATGATCGACATGGTGGGCATTGGGCCGTTCATCGTGATTCCGCTGGTGATTGCGGACATGGGCGGGCCGCAATGCCTGCTGGCGTGGGCGGTGGGCGCGGTCGTGGCGCTCGTCGATGCATGCGTGTGGGCGGAACTGGGCGCGGCGATGCCGGAAGCGGGCGGCAGCTACGTTTATTTGCGCGAGGCCTACGGGCCAGCGAAGTGGGGGCGGCTGCTGTCGTTCCTGGTGATCTGGCAGACGATTTTTCAGGGGCCGCTGGTGCTGGCGTCAGGCTCAATCGGATTCGCGGAATATTTCACGTATCTGGTTCCGCTCGGCAAGTATGGGCAGAAAGCGGTGGCAGGCGCGGTGGTAATCACGTTGACGATTTTGCTTTACCGCCGCATCACGACCGTCGGCAAAATTTCGATGCTGCTGTGGATCGGCGTGATTGGCACAGTCCTGTGGCTGATCACCGCGGGAGCGACACACTTTCATCCCGAGCTGGCGTTCAGCTACCCCGCAGGCGCGTGGAAATTGAACTGGCTGTTTTTCGCGGGGCTGGGCAGCGCTACGGTGCCTACGATTTATTCGTACTGGGGCTATTACAACGTGTGTTTTCTGGGCGGCGAGGTGAAACAGCCCGAGCGCAACATCCCGCGCGCCATTTTCATCTCGATTATTGTGATTGCGATTCTGTATCTTGCAATGCAGACGTGCGTGCTGGGCGTGGTGCCGTGGCAGGAGGCGCAGCATTCGCCATTCATCGTGAGCGTATTTTTCCAGCGCATCTATGGGACGCATTTGGCAAAATTTGCCACGCTGCTGATTCTGTGGATTGCGTTCGCATCGCTTTTTTCGGCGGCGCTGGGCTACTCGCGCATTCCGTACGCAGCCGCGCAAGACGGAAACTTTTTTTCGATTTTTGGGCGCGTGCATCCCACGAAGAAATTCCCGCACGTTTCGCTGCTGGCTCTGTGCGCCGTGGCATTTGTGTTCAGTTTGCTGTTCAAGCTGGCGACGGTGATTGCAGCAATCCTCGCGATGCGGATTCTGGTGCAATTCGTCGGGCAGGCGGTGGGGATCATCATGCTACGGCGTAAATGGGCGAGCGAACGCTTCCCGTTCAAAATGTGGCTTTACCCTATTCCGGCGGGGCTCGCTATAATCCTATGGCTCGCGTTGTTCGTGGCGACGGGTTGGAAAATGCTGTTCGGAGTGATTGCGATTCTGGCGGGAGTGATCGTTTTTCTTGTGCGTTCGAAGGGATTGAAGGAATGGCCGTTCGCGGAGGCGACTCGATGAAGATACGGTTGGGGACAATGCTGGCTGCGGCGGCCGTGATTATCTCAGCGGCGCCGATGGCGCGCGCGCAATCGGTTGCCGAAGTGGTGAACGCGATCGATCACGCGCGTGTGGTGACGCGAGTTCTTTACGTGGATGCGCACCCCGACGACGAACGCGAGAGCGTGCTGACGTATCTCTCGAAGGG
>DATNDO010000241.1:0-7233 GCA_035606955.1 Candidatus Angelobacter sp. | reverse complement strand
CGTTGCCGCCTCCGGCTGGAAATACTGGCGCGGCAAAGTCTCGTGGAAGGGCCGGGAATATCCCGTGGGAAAGCCATGATACGCGTAACGCGAAAACTGGAGTTTTCGGCCGCGCACTTTTACCACAACCCGAATTTCTCGGCGGAGGAAAATCGGCGCGTCTTCGGCAAATGCAGTAATCCGCACGGCCACGGCCACAATTACATTCTCGAAGTTACCGTAGCCGGCGAACCAGATCCGAAGACGGGCATGGTTCTTGATTTGAGGGAGCTGAAGGAAATTCTGGATCGCGAAGTGACCCAGCGCATGGATCACCGGCATCTAAATTATGAAGTGCCGGAGCTGGACGGGAAAATTCCCACTTGCGAAGAAATCGCGACAGTGCTCTGGCGCATTCTCGAACCGAAAATTCATCAGGGCCACTTGGACCGCATTCGCTTGTATGAATCGCCCGATCTATTCGTCGATTGCACGGCGGACGGCACAAAGGGCTCGCGATGAAGCTCTCACTCTGGCGCCGATATTCTTTTCCGGCTTCGCATCGCCTGTTTCGGGCGGAATGGAGCGCCGAACACAACGAGCGAGTCTTCGGCAAATGTGCGAATCCATACAGTCACGGCCACAATTACGCGCTAGAAGTAGGTGTTACCGGCCCGGTTGATCCTGCAACGGGCATGATTGCGAATCTCACGGATCTCGATAGTTTCGTGCGAGAGAAGGTTCTCGATGCGTTCGACCACACGTACATGAACGAGCAGATTCCTGAATTTCGCGAATGCGTGCCGACCACGGAGAATGTCTGCCGTGTGATTTTTCAGCGCCTCGCCGGTTTTTCCCACGCCCGCGTCGAGGGCGTGCGAATCGAAGAGACGGGCAAGAACAGTTTTGAATATACAGCGCCTTCGAATCTGTAATGCGCGTTTTTTCGACATGAAGGAGCTGCGACGTGAAGGAGTTTATATGAGCGAGATAACAGACACCGAAACGATCCATCTTGCCAAGACTGACAACGCCGAGACAATCGCCGACCTGGTTCGGCGCATGATTGTTTTGTTGGGAGAGGATCCCAATCGCGAAGGTCTTCGCCGCACGCCCGAACGCTTCGAGAAAGCTCTGCGCTACCTCACCAGCGGCTACCGCCAGGACCCCGAAAAACTCTTGAACGGCGCAATGTTCAGCGTTTGCTACGACGAAATGGTGGTCGTGAAAGACATCGAAGTGTACAGCCTCTGCGAACACCACCTGCTTCCGTTTTTCGGCCGATGCCATGTCGCTTACATTCCGACGAAGAAAGTCATCGGCCTCAGCAAAGTGGCGCGTCTCGTGAATATGTACGCGCGCCGGCTGCAGATTCAGGAGCGCCTGACGAATCAAATCGCCGACGCGATTCAGCAACGCATCAGTCCAGAGGGCGTCGGTGTGATCATCGAGGCAAAACACCTTTGCATGGTGATGCGCGGCGTCGAAAAGCAGCAATCTGCCGCGGTCACCAGCGCCATGCTCGGCGCTTTTCGTCAAAACAAAGAGACGCGTGACGAATTTCTGTCGCTGGTCAACTCACGTAAGACTTGATTCTTCCGACCGCGATGCGGCGAATGAAACGCGCGTCTCCAGCGGCCTTTTCGCGAAAAATACTTCTATTGCGCTCGCCTGCCTCTGTGCTACGATTTTGACATACGGAAGAGACAAACGTAGAGCAGGGTGTGACGATTCAGGAGGACATCGAGTTGAGCGAGGCCAAAATAGGCGTCATCGAGCAGTTCCGGCAGCACGCCAAGGACACAGGTTCCCCGGAAGTGCAAATCGCGTTGTTGAGCGAGCGCATCAGTTACTTGACCACTCACCTCAAGTCCCACGCTAAGGATCACGCCTCGCGGCGCGGCCTCATCATGATGGTGAACCGCCGCCGCCGGCTATTGGAATACCTGAACCGTCGTGACCCAGATCGGTATCGCGAGATTGTCGAGAGACTTAGTTTGCGCAAGTAATACGGCTGCTGTGGTTGGCCGGTTGAACGCCCGCCCGGAAATGCTTTCTCCGCATCGAATCATCTTGTGGGGCCGCGTGGGAGATTGTGTGCGCAGACCTCATCCCGCAAACTTGTAGATCTGCTTGAACATTGCTCCTCGCCCAATTCTCTTCTGAATATAACGGAGATTGTTTCTCCGCAACGCAAACGCTTCCGGCGAGGCCGGAACGCAAAGGATAATTTGAATGGCACATCAATCAAGTGTGGAAATCGGTGGCCGCCGGCTGAGCTTTGAAACGGGCAAGATGGCCCGCCAAGCCAACGGCGCAGTAGTGCTTCGCTATGGCGACACGGTCATTTTGGCAACCGCATGCATGGACAGCAAGCCCACCGAAAAAGATTTTCTTCCCCTAACTGTGGATTATCGTGAGTACACCTATTCGGCAGGAAAAATTCCCGGCGGCTTTTTCAAACGCGAAGGACGTCCCTCGGAGCGCGAGATTCTGACTTCGCGTCTAATCGACCGGCCTCTTCGGCCGCTATTTCCCGAAGGATGGTCCACGGAAACGCAAATTTTCAGCATGGTGCTTTCCGCCGACAGCGAAAACGACCCCGATGTTCTTGGCGTCACGGCGGCTGCCGCGGCGCTCTATTGCTCGAACATCCCATTTTTGCGGCCCATCGCCGCGGTGCGTGTGGGATTGATCGACGGACGTTTAACCGTCAACCCTACCGTCGCCGAACAAAAGACCAGCCTGCTGAATATCATTATCGCCGGCTCGGAAGAAGCCATCGTCATGGTGGAAGCGGGCGCGCTCGAAGTCTCCGAAGACACAGTTGCTGACGCCCTGGCCTTCGGTCACGAGCAAATCAAGAAAATCATCGTCGCGATTCGCGAGCTGCACGACTCTGTCAAGCCACAAAAGGCCGCGGTTACGCCTCCGGCATTCGATGAAGCCCTCGCCAAGCAGATCGAATCGAAATACGGCCAGCACCTGCACGAAGCGCTCGACACGGCGAAGTATCCCAAACTCGAAAGCCGCGAACGCGTTGCGGCAATCGAGAAGGAAATCATCGCAGCCATTCCCGAGGAAGAAAAAGAGAAACGCAAGCTCGCTGCTCGCGCCATCGAACGTCTCCATGAGCGCATATTCCGCGAGGACATTATCAACAAACGCCGCCGTCCGGACGCCCGCCCATTCGACAAGATTCGCCAGATCACTTGTGAAGTCAGCTTGCTGCCTCGCGTTCACGGCTCGGCGCTCTTCACGCGCGGCGAGACGCAATCGCTTGCCACAGTGACTCTTGGCACCAAGGACGATATGCAGCGCCTCGATTTGCTCTTCGAGGACGACACATTCAAGCGCTTCATGCTGCATTACAACTTCCCGCCGTTCTCCGTCGGCGAAGTGAAAATGCTGCGCGGCCCAGGACGCCGCGAAGTGGGCCACGGCGCGTTAGCCGAGCGCTCGCTCGCGAATCTGATTCCGCCCGAGTCCGAATTCCCGTACGCGATTCGCGTCGTCTCAGACATTCTCGAATCGAACGGCTCCTCGTCGATGGCTTCCGTTTGCGGCGGCTGTCTCGCCTTGATGGACGCCGGAGTGCCCATCAAGGCTCCTTGTGCGGGCATTGCGATGGGGTTGGTAGTCGAAGGCGACAAATACGCGGTGCTCACGGACATCGCCGGCGCGGAAGATCATTACGGCGATATGGACTTCAAAGTTGCCGGCTCGCGCGAAGGTATCACCGCGTTGCAGATGGATATCAAGGTCGCAGGCGTCAGCATCGCCATGATGCGCGAGGCACTCGCCCAGGCTCGCAAGGCCCGGATCGAAATTCTCGACATCATGGAAGCCGCTCTTCCCACGGCGCGCACCGAAATTTCCACTTACGCGCCGCATCTTTCCATGCTCACCATTCCCACGGACAAGATTCGCGACCTCATCGGCCCCGGCGGGAAGAACATTCGCGCCATTACGGAATCTACCGGCTGCAAGATCGACGTGAACGACGACGGCATGGTCCATATCTTCGGCGTCAACGGGAAAGCGGCGGAGGAGGCGCTTCGCCGCGTTCGCGAAATCACCGCTACGGCCGAAATCGGCAAGACCTATCTCGGCAAAGTAGTGCGCATCGCGGAATTCGGCGCTTTCGTCGAGATTTTTCCCGGCACCGACGGCTTGCTTCACATCAGCGAAATCGCGGATCAACGCATTCGCGCGGTTCGCGACGCACTCAAAGAAGGCGATCAGGTGATGGTGAAGGTCCTTGCCATTGAGGGAAACAAGATTCGCCTCAGCCGCAAAGCCCTGATCCGCGAAGCTCGCGACAAGCAGAAGCCAGCCGAAGCCGCTGGACCCGAACAAGCATCCGCGGCAGACGCGGGCAAATAACCGCTCAGCACGGCGCGGAAAATAAAAAGGGAGGCGATGTTCTCGCCTCCCTTTTCTTTTTCTTCCCGCGGGAACAGTTTGTCTAGAGGCGTTCGATCTGCGCTCCCAGGTCGCGCAGCTTATTCTCGATGCGCTCGTAGCCGCGGTCGATGTGATAAACGCGATCCACGTATGTCGTGTTGTTTGCCACCAGGCCCGCGAGCACCAGCGACGCGCTCGCGCGCAAATCCGACGCAATGATCGTCGTGCCGCTCAGCGGAGTCGGTCCGTGCACGATTGCCTTTCTTCCCTCGACCTCGATGTTGGCGCCCATGCGCACCATTTCGCTCGCGTGCATGAACCTGTTTTCGAAAATTGTTTCGGTAATCACGGAAGTTCCCTTTGCCTGCGTTGCCAAAGTCATGTATTGCGCCTGCATGTCTGTTGCAAAGCCCGGATATTCCTCCGTCGTGATGTCGGCGGCACTCAGTTTTCCGGGCACGCGAACGCGAAGTTCCCCTTCGCCCTCTGCGCGAATTTCGACGCCACAGGCAGTCAGCTTCTTAATCACAGCAGTCAGATGTTTCGGTTCGCAGTTGGTAAGCAGAATTTCTCCGCCCGTTATCGCTCCGGCCACCAGAAACGTGCCTGCTTCGATTCGGTCCGGAATCACGCGATGGCTCGTTCCGTGCAACTTCTCCACACCGCAAATGCGAATCGTGTCGCTGCCCGCCCCTTCGATCTTCGCGCCCATCTTAATCAGCAACTCCGCCAGGTCGGTCACTTCTGGTTCGCGCGCCGCATTCGTCAGAACGGTTTCGCCTTCCGCCAGCACTGCTGCCATCAAAATGTTCTCTGTTCCCGTCACCGTGATTTTCTCAAAATGGATTTCCGCGCCGCGTAGCCGTTCTGCCCGCGCTTCCACGTAGCCATGTTCAATCGCAATCTTCGCGCCCATTTTTTCGAGCGCCTGAATGTGCAAGTCAATCGGCCTCGCGCCAATCGCGCATCCACCCGGCAGCGACACGCGCGCGTACCCAAATCGCGCCACGAGGGGCCCCAAGGTCAGCACCGACGCCCGCATCGTTTTCACCAGCTCGTAGGGCGCTTCCGTGTGCGAAATTTGTTCCGTCTGGATTGTCATCGCCGACGGCGGCAGGTCCTGCGCCACCACGTGCGCTTTCATGTGCGCGAGCAGCTTCGCCATGGTGATGATGTCGCGCACGCGCGGAATATTGTCGAGCTGTACTTTCTCCGATGTCAGCAGCGCGGCCGCCATGATCGGCAACGCCGCATTTTTCGCGCCGCTGATCTGCACCGTGCCTTCGAGCCGCCGGCCGCCCTGGATTTTGAATTTGTCCATTCTGGTTTTACTTCCCCTTGTTGCCGCGTGCACGCTTACTCGCACTTGCAACGGCTTTGCGTAGGTCGCCATGTGTGGCCGCCAATCTCAGGCGTGCCTGCCGGGCGTTCAGGCCAGCCTTTAACATTATCAGCGCCACTCGCAGATCGTCTCCCGCTTGATGCAATGCGTGTGCCGCGGTCAACACCTGCGTTCCGGTGGCGTTAGTTAGATTCCTCAGCGCCCGCTCTCGTAACTTCTTATTCGTCTTCGCGACCTTGATCATCCAGTTGTCGTAGACGTGGCCAAGCCGAATCATCACGGTTGTTGAAAGCATGTTTAGGACCACCTTTTCTGCCGTCCCCGCTTTCATCCGTGTGGACCCGGCAATCACCTCCGGTCCGGTTTCCGGCGCGATGGTCACGTGAGCCAGACGCGAAATCGCACTGCCTCGATTCATCGTCAAACCAATCGTGTACGCGCGACGCTTTCGCGCGTATTTCAACGCGCCCAGCACGTAGGGCGTCGACCCGCTCGCCGCCAAGCCCACCACCGCGTCGCGCGCCGTCAGTCCTCGCGCCCGCAAATCGTGAGCGCCTCGCTCCTTGTGATCTTCCGCGCCTTCCACTGATTCTGTCAGCGCCCGTTTGCCGCCCGCGATGATTCCTTGCACGAGCGTCCGCGGCACTCCAAACGTTGGCGGACATTCCGAAGCGTCAAGCACGCCGAGTCTTCCGCTCGTTCCCGCGCCAATATAAAAAAGCCTTCCGCCTTTACGCATTCGCGCTGCGATGCCATCAACGGCGCGTGCGATTCTCGGAATTTCGCGCGCGACAATACCTGCAACTTGCGCGTCCTCGCGATTGATCACCTGCAGAATTTCTCGCGTCGATTTCTGATCAATGTTCCGTGAACGCGGATTTTGCCGCTCGGTCGTAGCGCTTCGCGGTGGCGCTTTCTTCATAAACGAAGATTATAGCCGGACGCGCGTATGCCATAGCTCCAACATGCGCTCGTGTGCGAGGTTTGTGACGTGGCAGTTATCGTGTGGCTGCGTGCTGCGGGGAGAGGCCCAGCCCCTCAATGATCGCGTCGTGTAGCGCTGGACGCACTTGGCGGATCTTATCGTTCGCGGTCGAAGGATACACGCGATTCGTCAGCAGAATGACAAACAGCCCCTTTTCCGGATCGATCCACATCGAAGTTCCGGTAAATCCATTGTGGCCGTACGCTCGCTGCGACATGTAATGGCCGCTCGACGAATTCTCCGTCGGCACATCCCATCCCAGCGCGCGCGCCGAATCCCCTACGTTTACGCGCTCCGTGAATTGGTCGATCATCGCCCGCGTAAAAATCCGCTCCTGCGCGTACATTCCGCCGTTCAGCATCATCTGCGCGAACACGGAGATATCCTGCGCCGTCGAGAACATTCCCGCGTGTCCGGCGATGCCTCCCATCGCGAACGCATTCCCGTCGTCCACTTCGCCCTGCAATTGCCTTTTTCGAAATGCCGTATCGTTTTCCGTCGGTGCAATTTGCGCGCGCAA
>DATNDO010000239.1:0-5062 GCA_035606955.1 Candidatus Angelobacter sp. | reverse complement strand
CCTCCCGAAGACGGCTGGCACACGATGAAGTGCAGCCACTGCCCCGCCTGCGCGTTAATCAGATTCGTCGTGCTCACGTTCGCGTTCAGCGTCACCTCAAATGTATTTCCCAGCCCCGCGTCGAACGCCATCGTCCCGCCTGATTCGGTCACCGCCACGAATCCCGCGGTCATCCCGTAGTTGTCCACCACGCCCGCATAGGATTGCCCGCCAAACGGCGTCAGCTTCAGCGTCGTTTCACCCAGATGCGCGTTGAAATTCCAACTCAACGCCGACGCATTCACATTCGTTGTCCATACAGTCGTCCCGCTGTTGCGGTAGGTCAGCCCGCTCGGCCCCGATGCCGAATCGACAATCGGCGCGAAGAATGTCGGCGAAGCCAGTGGCGGCGCCACAAGTTGGTCGCTTGCGTTCTTTGAAATCGTCACGTCTCCGCTGTTTGCATGATTTCGCCATGCAATCGTATCTGTGTCTCCCAACCGAAAAATCCCGCTTTGCGCGGGATTCGCAGAAAGTGTTTCGAAGGCGCTGCCTTGGACGCTCACGCCTCGCAAGCCGCACACATTTCCAGTCGCGCAGCTCGAATCGTATGTCTTCAGCGCATTCCGGTACGCTGTCACTTCGTTGGCGCTGATCGTTCCCGCAGGAATGTAATTCATCACCGGCGCGTATGCTTGAATCGTGTACGTCAAATCGAACGGCGCGAAAAAACTCAACGTCGCCGGACTCGTCGCCGCGCCCACAACTTTGTAGATGCACGAATCCCACGTCCACTCGCCGTCGCCCATCACTGCGTTCCCATTGCACCCGCCGCTCAGCGCATTGCCTGTGCCCCCGACGCTTATCTGCAGTGCCGTTGTCGTACTGCCGAAGTACCCGTTCGCCGTCGCCGAACGCACCCACGCGCCGGCCACGATGTAGTCTCCGACAGCCAGCGCGTGATTCTGTTGGTAGAAATCCAGAGTCTCAAACGTTGAATTGCTCGTATTGGAAGCCTGCGCGGCGTTCATCGTCCCGTCGGGCGCCAGAATTCCACTCTGCGTGAAAGTGGTCGTCCCCGCGAACTGCGACGCGATCCAACCCGCCGGTCCCGTCGCAGCAATATTGGGAAATCTGACTGGCGCAAGCCCGAAGTTTCTTTGCACGTCGTCTCGCTTCCCCACTAGCCACCCATTCACTGTGCCCACCTGGCCGTATTGCGCGGGCGATACCGTTTGATTGCCAAGATTATTCAAATACTGCGTGTCGGTATGCACCGGTCCGATGATGTTTACTCCATTTCCTTGGATATGGTTCGCCTGAATGTTGAGGCCAGATACATCCACTTCAACGCCGGGTGTTGTCGCTGTTGCGTCCGCCACCTCCACGCTGTCAATCGTCGCGTTGATGTTGTTGTCCCCTGCGCTTCCCGCTGCCGCAAACCACACGGCGGGCTCTCCTCCCGCTTGACCTTCACTGGTGAAATCCCGCACATTCACTTCCGCGACGTTTGTTCCTGCGTAAACCTTAATGCCCCCATTGTTGGACTCGAAGTCGTAAATATCCACCAGCCCCACGCCCGCATTCGTGCGTCCGTCAATCAGCACGGCAGGCGTCAAATCCCCCAAAGGAGGATTTACGTTATCTGTTCCGTTGCCCCCGCAATCGATCATTCGCACCCAGAACGAAGCGCCCGTAATGTCCCACGTCGGCCCGTCCCCTGCCGCTGAGTTTACGTTCGCGGTCACGTTGTAAAAAAAAGGCGGCGAAGTGTTGCACGTCCCGGTCCTCGTGTTGTTCGAGCATTCCCCAATCACCACGCCGCGCCCGGGATATTGGATCGCCATATTCGCAAAATAAATCGCCGCGTTCGTTCCCGAAAGCCATATCCCTGGATGATTCCGATCCGCGCTGCTTCCGGCGACAATCAACGCTCGCGGCATTTGCCCGCTCGGACCGTGCGAACTCGCCCCAATTCCAATAATCGCAATGGCGTCTCCGCCACTCTGCACTTTCATCCAGCACGGTGGCGGCGAAGAATAATTCGGATCAATCGGTCCCATCAGCTCGATCCCACAACCAGCCGTCGCGCTCGCCGCGCTTCCGTCAAAGTAATAGATCGTTCCGTTTCCCGCCGTGTTCGTCGCGCAGTTCCCCGCAGGCAGCGAGCACAACGCATGGTCGATAGTCGCCATAGCCGTGCCTTTGCTTTTTCCGTCGTTCGCATCCGATCCGCTTGGCGACACCCAAAGCTCGGCATCCCCTGTGAACGGCTTCAACGCCGCGTTGCTCGCCGGGGAAAAGTTCGCAGCCAACGATCCCGCCGTCAGCGTTCCGGTCACATTCGCATTTCCGCCGACGTTCAAGTTTCCGCCCAGGCTCAGCGTCAACGCGCTGATCGCGTTTGTTGCCGTCAGCGAGCCCACCTGTGCATTCGCTGGATTCATCGGCAGAATCACGTCGGGAGTCGTGTACGTTTGAATTCCTGCTCCATACACCTGCATCGTGTACATTCCCGGCGCGGCATAGAAGTGAAAATTTCCCAAGCCGTCAGACGTGAGCGGATTCGGCGCCGGAACTGTCAGCGTCGCATCTGTAAAAAGATTCGCCAGCGGCGTGCACGGCGTCACGGTCACATTCGCCGGCTGCGTGCAAACCACAATCGTCGCCCCCGCCACCGGAATGCCTTGCTCGCCGCGCACTGTATCGTCATGCCGCGACCCTTGCGCCTGCGCCTGTCCCGTCAGCAAAAGAATCAGAAATAAAAATGCGCAACTCCTAAGAAACAGTCTCATGCGATATCGCCTCGCAGTTGTGATCGAAATCAATTCGCCAAATCAACCGATTATTCGCCGGACCTGCGGCGAGCGCTCGGAGCAGCAGATTCGCGCTGCGTCGCAACGCCGTACTTTGCCGCTCGCTCCGCATCCAGCACTGCTCCACAATGTTTGCAAACCGCCACGCCGGCCTTCACTTTTTCCCCGCACACGGGACAGTCCGCCGAACGCTGCGGCACATACGCCCATTCGCGGTCGAGTCCCATGGCCAACGCCGCGCGCCGGTGCATATCCGAAATCTCGCGATATGAATGTCCTCGGGCCCACATCTCATCCGCATCCGCGACAAGCTGCTTATACCACGCGTCCCGCCGCATGCCCGCCGCCGAAAGCTCCTCATTTGCGGGACGTGCATCGGCGCAAACAAAAATTCCGTGATTTCCCAGGTCCTGCACAATATCCTCCGCGATTTCGCGCGGCGTAATCGTGAATGGGAATCTCCGGTTGTCGCCAAGATCGATCGCATCGCCGCGCGGCGTCACAATCAACATCGCGCACGCTTCGCCTTTCGCGCATGCCGGGATGTGAAACACGCCGTACGTCCGCGTCACGTACCAATCTTGGTCTGAGATGGATGCGATCGTCGCCGTCCTCTCCGCTGCCGCCGGATCATTCGCCGAGCCTCGTATTTCACGAATCATTGTCGTCATGGATTTTCCTTTCCGTCTTTTGAGATTACTTTTGGTCAGTTGCGAGGAGCGCGGCGGATAAAACCGCCTTTAAGTCCCGCCAACAAACGGAACGCCGTGAAACGCGCGCCCTGCGTCATCAAGCACAGCGTCCGCATGTGACTCCCATTCCCGTTCCCGCCGCTCTTCCCTTTTTTCAATCGCCGAGCGATGCTCTTGCGTCGGACGCGCCCTCGCAAATTCCACCGCGTACACAATTCCCTCGCAAATTGCTGGCGACAGCGGAACGAATTCCCCGCACGCACCCTGCAGCGTGAAACAGTGCTCGTACTCCCCGCGTCGCGGATAGGGCCCCAGCGCCGGAATCGAAATGCCGTCCTCGCGTTCGATTGTCTGCGAGTACCACAGCTCCGGCGACCCATACGTTTCGGGAGGCATCCACCGCTCGATGTGCCAGCGGTCGAACGGGAAATATTTCGGCAGCTCGCGCATCTCGATGCGCTGACGAATTACATTCCCGCTCGCATCCGTGTCCGTCCATTTCCCGCCGATCCACGCCAGCCGCGACCACCCCCACACCACGCGGAAATTCGCCTCACCGAAACGGTTCACTCCGCCCGCTCGCGCCAGCCGCGCCTGCAGCTCCGCCGGCGCTTCATGATTTTCTCGCGTCACTTCGATCATCTTCGTGTGCCGCCGCGCTCCTTGACTTTGCAGGCGCACTCGCGTAACGTCTGCCTGACACAAATTCTCCACATCAACCAACCAATCTAATCAAGTTTTTACCTTTACACGTCATTGCTGCAGACTTCCGCGGATGCGGACAATTACGAAGGGGAGGAATAAATGTTGAATCGTTTTTGCATGGTTTTGGCCTTGGTGTCTGCGCTGGCCGCGGGCATGTTGTTAACGCCGAAAACGGCGGCAGCGCAGGGCGAAGGCGCGACTTATTACACGTACGTTTCACAATGGGCCGTCCCGCGCGCGCAGTGGGCGGCGTTTGCAAAGCAGGATGAATCCAGCGTTGCGCAAATGAAAAAGGACGTTGCCGACGGGCTGCTCGTGGCCTGGGGCAACGAGACTATCCGCGTGCATACATCGGACGGCTTCACCCATGCGGAGTGGTTCACCGCGACCAGCCGAGAGAATCTGCTAAAGGTGCTCGAAGACCAATGGAACGGTGCAACGAACGCAAGCTACGTCGCGGCGACCAGGCATGCCGACCTGTTCCTTCACACCATCGCACACGGAGGAAAAGCGGGTGCCAGCGGGACGGGCTATTTGCGCGTCGCTTCTTATCAGGCCAAACCGGGAGCCGAGGAAGCGCTGGAAGGCCTGCTCATGGGCACAGTGAAAGCGTTTATCGAGTCGGAAGTCAGCAAAGGGAACGTCACCCTGTACAACATTGACAAAGAGGACATCCACACTGGCATGCCGGGCAACTACGATCTGGCAATGATTTTCCCGGACGGTGCAGCGATGGACCGCTTCTACACCGACTTTGATGCCATCGGCAAATCAGACCCGACGGTCGGTACGGCGTTTGATAATTTGACAGTGGCTAAAGACCACCACGACGACCTCGGTCGAGTCACGGCTTATCAGAACAAGTAGCTG
>DATNDO010000198.1:0-9244 GCA_035606955.1 Candidatus Angelobacter sp. | reverse complement strand
TGCTCATCGTCTTTTCCGCTAAAATGGAGTTTCGTTCTCGGGCGTGATAATACGCTCCGCGCGAAGCAATCTCAAAGCATTTTGGATTTGCAGCGGAATTTGAAATGGTGGGCGATCAAGGACTTGAACCTTGGACCTCTCCCGTGTGAGGGGAGCGCTCTAACCAACTGAGCTAATCGCCCGCGGCAAATATTATTGCACAGGATTATCGCACAGAAGGATACGCAAATTGGAGACCATGGTCACCGCCACGAACTCGCAGCTTGCGCAGGTCCAGCAAACGATTGGCCGCGTCATCAAGGGCAAGGAAGAAGTCATCCAACTGGCGCTGGTGACGCTGCTGGCGCGCGGGCACCTGCTGATCGAAGACGTTCCCGGCACGGGCAAAACGACACTGGCGCACACGATCGCGCGCGCCTTTCATTGCTCGTTCCAGCGCGTGCAATTTACTTCCGACATGCTCCCCAGCGACGTGATCGGCATCAGCGTCTTCAATCCCAAGCGCGAAGAATTCGAATTCAAACGCGGGCCGCTCTTCGCAAATATTGTGCTGGCCGACGAAATAAACCGGACCACGCCGAAGACGCAATCCGCGCTGCTGGAAGCGATGAACGAATCGCAAGTCACCGTCGATAATCACACGCATCCGCTGCCGCATCCTTTTCTCGTAATCGCCACGCAAAATCCTATCGAGCATCACGGGACGTATCCTCTGCCCGAATCGCAGCTCGACCGGTTCCTGATGCGCATTCGCATGGGCTATCCCGCGCGAGAGAGCGAAAAACAAATTCTACGCAACAATGGCTCGGCGGCTGTCGAAGAAGTTCCGCCGGTGATGGACGCTGCCGAAGTGTCCGCGATGCAGGAAGCGGTAGTTCGTGTGCGCGTCGACGACAGCCTGCTCGATTACGCGCTGGAAATTGTGGAACGCACGCGCCAGTCGGAGCAACTGAGCCTGGGCGTCAGCCCGCGAGGCGCCGTGATGCTCCATCGAGGCGCGCAGGCTCGCGCGTTCCTGGAAGGCCGCGATTATTGTTTGCCGGACGATTTCAAGAATTTGATCCTGCCCGTCTTTGCGCACCGCGTGGTCGTCAGTTCGCGTCACACTTCTACCCGCAAAAAGTCCGAGCAGGCTGAATCGATTCTTTCCGAAATCATCGACTCCACGCGCGTTCCTCTCTAACCAAAATGGCCGCGTCGCGAATGTTGAATTGGTGGCGCGAGCGCGACAAGCCCGGCTGGCGGAATTTCGCCGCAGCAATGGTAACGCTTGCTCTCGCGCTGCTCCTCGCGCTTTATTCCGCGGCGTTGGCGGAGACGGGCCGCACAGTTTTTGCGACATTGTCCGCGGTGCTGTCGCTGCTCATGGCCGGATGGGTGTCCATCGCCATCGTGCCGAAAATGGCGCGCCGCACCAGCCTGCGCTGGCTTCTCTATCAAGTCGACTACAGGCTGACGCGCGAGGGCATCATTTACCTCGCGGCAGTTTTCGTCATCGTTCTCGCCGCAGTCAACACTGGCAACAATCTTCTGTTCATGATGCTCGCGTGTCTGCTAGCGGGAATTTTAATCTCAGGAATTATTTCCCGCGTGGTGCTGACGGGCCTTGAACTGAATATCGAGTTGCCCGAGCACGTTTTCGCGGCCCAGCCGATTCTTGCGAGCGTTGAGGTCCGCAACGAAAAGAACATGATGCCGTCGTTTTCATTGCGCGTTGTTGGCACGGGAGAGAAAACGGGCGCTGAGATTCTGTCGCGTCCTGTTTATTTCCCGTACATCCCACATGAAAGCGCCGCGCGGCAGAAAGTGGAACTGCTTTTCCCGCGACGTGGAATCTACCGGCAGAGCGCCTTCGGCATTCGCACGAAATTCCCGTTTGGCTTCCTCGAAAAAACGCGCCACGTCGACTCCGAAATGGAGCTTGTCGTCTACCCGCACATCGAGCCGACGGACGACTTTTACGAAATTCTCCCGTTGCTGACGGGCGAGATCGAGACTTTGCATCGCGGGCGCGGCCACGACCTCTATTCGATTCGCGATTATTTGCCCACGGATAGCGCGCGTTTCGTCGACTGGAAGGCTTCCGCAAAATCCGGCGCGCTGAAGATTCGAGAATTCGCGCGCGAAGATGAACGGCGGCTCGTTTTGGCGCTCGATTCTTTCATCGGCCCCGCCGAATCCGAAATGAAGGAGACCGCAAGACTCCAGACGGATTTGCACCGGCATCAGGGGAGCGCGTCACGGGACCCAGGAGCTTCGCGCGAAGCGAGCGCGTCACGTGAAAGCGCCCGCATCAAAGAACAGAACGAAGCACAGAACGAAGAGCAGAACAAACGTTTCGAGCGCGCTGTCTCGCTCGCCGCTTGCATCGCCTGGCACTTCTACGAAGCGCGCGCCGTCATGCAGTTCTGCACGCCCGGCATGTCCACGCCCATGACCGCCGCCGGCGACATCATCTACGACGTGCTGCGCGAACTCGCCTACATCCAGCCGCGGCGCGAAGGCGCGCGCTCGACATTCCTGGAAACAGTGGCGACGCAATCCGAAGGCTTCAAAATCGTCATCACCAACCAGCCGCAAGGCAGCATCCCCACCTCGCTGTGGGCCTCCTCCTATTTCATCTTCCTCGACTCGCTGTGAAACAGGCAACTTCCGATCGACAGTGTGTTTGCAGTAACATTGCCAAATGCGTTTTGACCGCGAAGTGATTGAAGCGCGCCTCGCCCTGAAACTGATTCCTTCAAGTGACATGCCGAGCATCGCATGGGACGCGCTGGAAGCGGGGCTCGAAGGTCCTGCGATTCGAAGGCTCGCAGCATTGAATCAGCCCACTTGGTTTGAGATAAATGAGGTATTGCCAAATGCAATGCGCGAGATGGGCTTAAGCTCAATCACGGCACGCGAAGGCGCTTCGCGCTATGCTGCACGGCGAGCCAGTGAAATCCTGCAGGGTAATGCCGACGTTCTTAAATTCACTCGGGAATTCGAACAGCTGTGGATCGCGACAGGATACGAAAACGAAATCGTGCAACTGGGAGTTCTCCACGAAGAAGTCGTAGAAGTTGGACGCCTTATGGGACACAGTGAACAAGAGATTCGCGAATCTGTGAGGCAGCAACTTGAACGCTTTGTAGCGGAACACCAAAAATAAAAATCTGCTGGTCAGGTGCGGTATTGGGTTAGTGCAAGGCCATGAGACTCTTCCAGCGGGTCCAAGCATCATCGCGGGCTTTGGCGTTCGCGGGCGTCGCGTCCGGCGCTTCGCCGGCGCGCATGAAACCGTGGCCGGCCCCGTCATAAGTGACCGGCTCGTACGTTTTGCCTGCGGCTTTCATTTCCTGAATCGTGTCGGGAGTCGTGGCGCCGATGCGCGCATCGTTACCTGCATAGAAGCCGTAGACGGGAGCTTTGATACGGGCCATCGCGTCTTTATCGGGAGGCGGACCGTAAAAAACAAATGCCGCGGCTAGATCGGCGCGATTAGTGGCGAAGCGGAAACTTTGCCCGCCGCCCCAGCAGAATCCGGCGACGAAGAGTTTGCCATTCGAAGCAGGAAGCTTCAGCGCATAGTCCGCGACGGCATTGAGGTCCGAGGTAATCTGGTCTGGATTCAAATGGCTCACCGCCTCGGTGGCCTGGCCCTGCGGAAAATCTTTCGTGCGGCCGCCGTTAGGCCCCATACCGGAAAGCAAATCGGGCGCGACGGCAATGTAGCCCGCCGCGGCGACCTGATCGGCGAGGTCCTGCGCCCAGTCCGTCAGGCCAAAGATTTCGTGAATGATCAACACTACTGGGGTCTTGGACGCGGATTCGGGATAAACGACAAAAGTCTCGACGGCGCGATCGCCGTGCTTGACCGTCACCCATTCGCGGTGACGCGGCGACTTCTCCACTTTCGCTTGCGCCCAATCCTGCGCAGTAACGAGGGGAGCACACAGAAGAATCAAAGCCAAGGTCAAGGCGGTGCGCTTCATAGACGCCTCTGCTCAGATAAATTTGGATGCTGCACAGCAGAATTCGCAGCTTTCATTTCGTGGCGATAATACACGCGGCGCTCATTGCCCGCAAGATTGCGCGCATAGTATAAGAATAGGCCAGTCTCGCGATGAGTCCCTCATCTCGCCAACTCGCATCTCTTCGCCGCAACTTGCTGGCCTGGTATCGCGCGAATCGCCGCGATTTTCCTTGGCGGCGCGGGCGCGATCCGTATCGCATCTGGCTCGCGGAAATCATGCTGCAGCAAACGCGCATCGCTGCCGTGCTGCCTTACTACGAACGTTTCCTCGAGCGCTTCCCGAATGTGCGCGCGCTCGCACGGGCGCGGGAAAGCGAAGTTCTGAAATATTGGGCGGGCCTCGGCTATTACAGTCGCGCGCGCAATTTGCATCGCGCGGCGAAACAAATCGTTCGCGAACATGCCGCGCAATTCCCTTCTGACGTCAAAGCGGCGCTTGCGCTTCCCGGCATCGGTAATTACACCGCAGCGGCGATTTTGAGCATCGCGTACGACGTGCCGCTTGCCGCGCTCGACGGCAATGTTGCGCGAGTCCTCGCGCGATTATTCGCTGTGCGCGGTGATCTGCGTGCCCCACAAACTTGGCGCAAACTCGCAACCGCGGCGCAAACGCTTCTGCCATCGCGCGCGCCCGGCGATTGGAACCAGGCCATGATGGAACTCGGCGAGACGATCTGCACGCCGCGCTCGCCTGATTGCGCCGCTTGCCCCATCGCGCGGCACTGCAAAGCGCGCGCCCTCGGCATCGCGGAGAAATTGCCCGCTGCACGTCAGAAACGCGTGCCGGCCAATGTTCACATCGCCGCGGCGGTTCTTGTCGATTCGCGCGGACATACTTTGCTCACAAAAATTCCGGGCGCGCACGACTCGGTGCTGTTTTCGCGACTCTGGCAATTCCCCGCTGTCGCCATCGCGTGCAACGGTAATTCCGAACATCCTCCAGCTCATGGTTCGGCCAATCATTCAGCCGGCGTTCGTGCCAATGGCGCCGCGAACGAACTCGCCGAGCACTTGCGCATCTCTCTGGGAATCCCAAATCAGCCTCTGACAGCGCTGCCCGTGGCGACGCACACCGTTACATTTCGCAAAATTACGTTGGCGCCTTTTCTCGCGAGGGTCGATCGTTTGCCGAAGCGCTCAGGCTGCCGCACTTTGCCGCTCGCGAATCTCGCGCGCCTTCCCGTATCGAGCGCCACACAAAAAATCGCCCGCGCCGCGATCAACGCATTGGCCCAGTAACGCGTTCGCTCCCGCATGATTCAACGAGCAATTTTGCACGATGGCGCAATGTTAAAATCTGGGAATGGCCCACTCCCTCTCAATCGCGCCTGCCGTGAAAGCGGAGCCTCTTCCCGTCATCCAGCGATATTTCGAGGTTTCACTTTTCCTGTTGGTCACGACGGGCATTCTGGCGCTGATCGCCACGGGCAAACTCGATGTGGTGACGACCACTGCGACGCTGGTCGCGCTCGCTTACAAAGGCTGGGGCATCGCGCGCGGTCGCGAACCTGAACTGACGCATCGCAATGCGACTGCATTCGTCCTTGGCTATTTCGTTTTCTTCCCTGTCGACCTTTGGGTTTTCTCGCGCGACCTGGCCGCCAGCGCGCCGAATCCTCTGCTCTACGCCGCGCTGCTCGCCGCGATTCACTTGCTGATTTTCGCTTCGATTGTTCGCCTTTATTCCTCGCGCACGGTTCGCGACTATATTTTTCTCGCCTTGCTGGCCTTCGCCACGATGCTGGCGTCGGCCATTCTCACGGTGAACACGACGTTCCTGATCGCGCTGGCGGTGTTCTTGCTGCTGGCGGTCTCCAGTTTCGTCGGGCTGGAGATCCGGCGCAGTTCCGAGGGCGCGGTTTTTCCGGCGTTCGAGCCGGGAAGCGCGGCCGCTCGCCGCCTCCATCGCGCTCTGGGATTGACTTCCGTGCTGGTCGCCGCCAGCGCGCTGGTGATAGGCGGACTGATTTTCTTCCTCATCCCGCGCTTCACCGCCGGCTACATGAGCGCGTTCAACCTGCAGCCCACGTTGATGACTGGTTTCACCGACAACGTGGAACTCGGCGAAATCGGCGTGATCAAACAAAGCAGCGAAGTGGTGATGCGCATTCGCGTCCAGGGTGACGATGCGGGGCGCGCGCAAGAAATTCACTGGCGCGGCATGATCCTCACAAATTTCGACGGCAAGCGCTGGTTCACGCCCGCGACTGATTCCGTTGTGGTCACTCCGGATGGCTCCGGTGCTTACCAGTTGGGCGTTTCGCCGCTTCCCGCGGATTCTTACTATCTGTTGCGCTATACGGTGCTGATGGAACCCGTCGCCACAGACGCCATTTTTGTCGCTGCGCGTCCCACGACGATCTGGGGGCGCTTCGGAGCCGACGCTGGCGGCGAACGCGCGCGAAGTTATCTGGTTTTCAATCGCACAGGCACGCTTTTGAATCCTTTTCACAACGTAGGGACGATGCACTACGACGTGGTGTCGCAGGTTCCCATGGTTCCACCGCAAAAGTTGCGCGCGGCCGCGGCCGATTACCCGGCGGACATCAGTTCCACGTATTTGCAACTGCCCAGACTCGACCCGCGCATCAGGCAGCTTGCGGAAAGAATCACCGCGGACGCTCCAACGCCGTACGACAAAGCCTCGAACATCGCGCTGTACTTGCGCACGCGCCTCGGCTACACGCTCGATCTATCGGACATGAGTCATCGCGATCCGCTGGCCTATTTTCTTTTCGTCAAGCGCGCCGGCAACTGCGAATATTTCGCCTCGGCCATGGTCGTGATGCTGCGCACGCTGGGCATTCCCGCGCGTTACGCCACCGGATTTCTCGCCGGCGAATATAACGACCTGGCGCACGATTACATTGTCCGCGCCAGCGACGCGCATAGCTGGGTTGAAGCGTACTTCCCCGGTTATGGCTGGATCACTTTTGATCCCACGCCGCCGGGAGACGAAAAACACAATGGCGCGTTCGCGCGGCTGGGAATGTATTGGGATTGGTTTCAGTTCAGCTGGAATGAGTGGATCATCAACTACGATTTCGCGCACCAGCTTTCGTTGGCTCGCAACATTCACGAGTCGTCGCGCGCGTGGTCGGACCGCGCCTCGCAGTATTATCAGGCGAAGCGCCGCGAAACGATCGAACGCCTAAAACTCTGGCAGGAGCGCCTCTCGAATTCGCCATACTCGCTTCCGGGCGCGCTTGTATTTCTGCTTCTGATGCTGATTTATTTTCGCGGACGCGCGATGGGCGGCTTCGTCGCCATTCGCTGGAGCCTGCGCGCGCACCGCGAAGGACAATTGCCGCCCGACCTCGCCGCATTCGAATATCGCCAGATGCTGCGCCTGCTCGAACGCCGCGGCTGGCGCAAATCCGCCGCGCAAACGCCGCTCGAATTCGCCGCCTCGATTCGCGTGCCCGAATTCGCCGGCCCCGTCGCGGAGATCACCGAGATGTATCAGTCATCGCGTTTCGGTTCACATCCCGCCGACGCCCGCCGCGTCATCTCGCTCCTCGCAGTGCTAAAGCAGCTCCGCCTTTCGCGCAAGAATTGACAATCATTCAACGTTACGAGGCGTTTTCGGAGAGCAGTCGCAGGCTTGTGGGGCGGTGCAAATTCCTACTTGATTTCCAGCACTTCTTTTTCCTTCGTGGCGGACAAATCCTCGACCTTCTTGGTTTCCGCGTGCGTCAGTTTCTCCAGCTCATCGAGCGCGCGCTTCTTGTCGTCCTCGCTGATTTTCTTTTCCTTTTCGAGCTTCTCGACGGCTTCCTTGATGTCGCGCCGGATATTGCGCACCGCCGTGCGGTGATTCTCCAGAACTTTGTGGATCATCTTCACCAAATCTTTTCGACGCTCCTCCGTCAGCGACGGAATCGGCACGCGCAGCACTTTGCCGTCCGAGGTCGGATTCAGCCCCAGATCGGAAGTGCGAATCGCCTTGTCGATCAGCGGCACGGCGGTTGGATCCCACGGCGAAATCGTAATAATCGTCGGGTCGGGAACCGACAGCGAGCCGAGCTGATTGATGGGCATCGGCGTCCCGTGATAATCGACGCGAATGCTATCGAGCAGCGCCGTGTTCGCGCGGCCCGTCCGCACTCCCGCCAAATCCTTGCGAAAATCCTCGACCGCTTTTTCCATGCGCGTTTTCGCCTGCGCCAGCGCGTCTTTTGTACTCGCAATCGTCGTCATCAGCTCTGCCTCATCCCTTTACGTTGTCGCTCTTGCTTTTACTGACCACTCGTCACTGGCCACTAACCACTGCCTTATGCGGTAACTATCGAGCCGACCTTCTCGCCCATCACCACGCGCTGCAAATTCCCCGGCACGTTCATATTGAAAACCAGAATCGGCATTTTATTGTCCATGCACAACGAAATCGCCGTCGAATCCATCACCGAAAGGCCTTTCTTGATCACGTCGAGATAAGAAATCTTTTCGAACATCCGCGCGCCCTTCACTTTTTCCGGGTCCGCGTCATACACGCCGTCGACGCGCGTCGCTTTCATAATCACTTCCGCTTTGATTTCCATGGCGCGCAGAGCGGCCGCTGTATCCGTCGAAAAATAAGGATTACCGGTGCCAGCCGCGAAAATCACAATGCGCTGCTTCTCCAAATGCCGCGTGGCGCGCCTGCGAATAAACGGCTCGGCCACTTGATGCATTTCAATCGCGCTGAGCAATCGCGTGTGGCATCCAAGTTTTTCGAGTGCATCCTGCAGCGCAAGTCCGTTAATGACCGTCGCGAGCATGCCCATGTAATCGCCCGTCGCGCGGTCAATCGCGAACGACTTTTGCCGCCCGCCGCGAAAAATATTTCCGCCGCCGACCATGATGGCTACCTGCACGCCGAGTGCGTTCACTTCTTTTAATTCCTGGGCGATCCCCGCCACCGTTTCCGCGTGGATGCCCGAGCTCAGCGGTCCTTGCAACGATTCGCCGGAAAGTTTCAAAACAATTCGCTTATAAACGGGTCCGTGTCCATCTCCCGCTTTCACGTTGGTCTTCGCGCCAGCTTTCGCGCTAACGTTGGCGGCAATTTTCGGCGTGGGCATCTCTAGAGCTTCCCGTCTTCTATCGTGTGCTGAAGGATTAGCGTCCGCTGTCGCACGCATTCTAGCAGAGATTTTCGCGTCCGGCACTTACAGACCGACTTCCTCGATCAAACGTCTCTTTTCCGGCTCGCCGTGTCGAATCGTTGTTCCAAACATGGTGCAAGGA
>DATNDO010000192.1:0-19551 GCA_035606955.1 Candidatus Angelobacter sp. | reverse complement strand
AATAATTTGCGCTATGGCCTTACTCGCCAGAGTGTTTCAGATGCAGGCGACAGCACGCAACCGTTCATTTTCATCCGGAATTTGAGCCAGGGCATCACGCGAACCAATAGCTTCCAGTTCCCAGTCCACAACATCGCGGATGACCTTGCATGGACCCGCGGGAATCACACGTTCACCTTTGGGACGAACATCCTCCTTATCCACAACGGAGCCTTGAGCCAGTCAAATTCTTTCAGCGACGGAATTGCCAATGCGGCGTGGTTAAATACGGGTGGATTCGCGAACCGCTCCAGCCCGTTCAATCCCACGAACAATGGCTTTCCCCAAGTCGACCCAGGTTTTAACAATGGCTACGATTTTCCGCTGATTGGAATGCTGGGCATGGTTACGGAAGTTGACGCGCAATACAACTTTCATGTCAACAGCAGCGGAACGGGGACTGCCTTGGCGCAAGGCGCTCCTGTTCAGCGGAATTTCGCATTGTACGAATATGAATTTTATGCCCAGGATTCTTGGAAGATTCGGCCGAATTTGACCTTCAACTACGGCTTGCGCTATGGAATCGATACGGCACCGTGGGAGACCAACGGCCAGGAAGTGGCGCCCACTTTCAATCTGGGCCAGTGGTTCAACACCCGCGGTGCCAACATGTCCCAAGGCGTTCCGTCTAATCAAGATCCGCTTATTCAATTCGGGCTCGCTGGAAGAAGCAATGGCAAGCCGGACCTTTGGCCGTCGCAGAAGAAGAATTTCGCTCCTCGAATTTCTCTTGCGTGGTCGCCCGAACCCAGCTGGGATTGGCTCAAGCGACTAGTAGGCGATGGCGACAAGACCGTCCTTCGCGCCGGGTTCGGCATGTATTACGACCATTTCGGTCAGGGAATGCTGACGACCTTCGACCAAAACGGCTCGTTTGGCTTGTCATCCCTTCTCACGAACTCGGCCCAAGTGGAGTCAGCATCCACCTCTCCACGGCTGACGAGCCTGAATACGATTCCAACCCAGGATTTAAGACCAGCTAATCAGTGTGACCCTTCCGGTAGCCCATGCGGACCGAGGACAATCTTCACTCCAGCACCGCCGGCGACCTTCCCTCAGACGTTCCCTCCGGGGAATTTCTGCATTTGTTGGGGACTCGACAGCTCAATCAAAAGTCCGTACTCCTACGCGATTGACTTTTCGGTCCAGCGCCAGTTCGCTCACAACATGAGCCTCGAAGTCGCGTACACGGGGCACTTGGCTCACCGATTGCTCGCCCAGGAAGATCTCGCGATGCCCAAAGATCTCAAAGATCCGAAGTCGGGAGTCACGTACTTCCAGGCAGCCCAAGCGCTTTCTACACTCGGAAGAGCCAATGGCGGAAACGGAACGGATCCCTCTACTGTTACTTCCGCCTCGGTCGGCCCCACGGCCGCCTATTGGCAGAATTTGATCACTCCCGCAGCAGCGGGGGACCAGTACAATGTTGCTGCTGCCACCGGGAATGGATGCGGTTTTGATCCCACCACGCAGGCACCTTTCCCAATAAATCCAACTACAGACCCAACGCGGGCGGTTTACCAAGCGTATCTTTGCAATTCATTAAACGAAACTTCGGGATTGTTCGTCGTTGACGTGAACGGGATACCCGGATTGAACACAGACGTGAATGGGAATCCCATCAATACGTATTTTCCCACTCCGGGACAGTTCACATGGTTTGACGGACAGTATTCGTCGCTCTATGCGTGGCGTTCGATTTCGAACTCGTCTTACAACGCCATGGAAATCACGTTCCAAAAACAGATGTCGCAGGGGCTTGGGTTTAACATCAATTACACTTACTCGAAGTCGCTTGATCTTGCCTCGGACGCCGAACGCGTTGGCGAATGGGGCGGTCTCGGGGGCAACGTCATCAATTCCTGGAGCCCGAATCAGCTCCGGGGGCCCTCCGACTTCGACCTGCGACACCAGATCAATGCCCACTGGTACTGGCAGTTGCCTATCGGCATAGGGCGCGCCTACGCGGGCCATATCGGCAAGGGACTGGACGCGGTCATCGGTGGGTGGCAGATCTCCGGGCTAACTCGGTGGTCCAGCGGATTCCCGGTGAACGTGGGAACGTGCTTCTGCTTTGAAACCAACTGGCAACTCACCGGCGAAGCGATCGCCACTGCGAAAGTCAGTGGCGGAAGAGCGACCCTGATCAACGAACCTTCCAACGGCGGGCCGCTGTTCAATATCTTCAAGAACGGGCCAAGCGAGTCGGCCAATTTCGCCGTACCGTTGCCGGGTTTCTCAGGCGCGCGCAACCAGATCCGCGGCGATGGGTTCTTTGACACGGACCTGGAAGTGGGAAAAGCGTGGAAGATGCCCTACAACGAGAGTCACGAACTGCGGCTCGTCTGGGACACTTTCAATGTCTTTAACCTCAAGCGCTTCGATGTCCAGTCCGCGTCGCTTTCGCTCGACAATGCGGCTACCTTTGGAAACTACACGCACTTGCTCACCAATCCACGCGTGATGCAGTTCGCTTTGCGTTATCAGTTCTAGCAGACGGATAGTTCCGAAATGCAAAAAAGGCCCCGAGGAATCGGGGCCTTTTTTTTGCGCGAGCGACGAACACTCGACGGCGCAAGACGGCTGCGGGGACGACGAGGCCGCAACCAAATCCGTAACAGATTCATGGCGCGCCGGCTCAGATCGCGCAACACGACTTGCTATCGCGCCCCGCTTTGGTGGCCGCGGTGAGGAGCCACGGAACAGATTGCCAACGCCGAGCCGCTTTAGCGGGGACGGGGACGATAGCTGATCAGCGGCCTGGGACGCATTCGGAAACGCGTTGGCAGCGGCGGCGGCACATTGTGAAGCGGTGAACTGCAATTCGAGCAGCGTTCGGCGGGCGCCATTTCGACGCGGAGCCAGTGGCCGCGCGCGGCGCACTCTGGATTTACGCACTGCACGGTGCGGCCCGGCAGAAATACCATGTGTAACCTCCCCGAGCAATTCAGGAAATTCAAACCAAACTTCAGTCGGCGAAACTCATCTGGCGGTTTTGTGACCGACCCCGCGCCGTCAGCCCGATGCTGATCGCAAAAAAAACTGAGAGGATTCTGCGCGGTCCAGCCTAGTGTGTCAAGAGCAAAGGCGCGCTATATATTGTGGCGGGGTTGCGGTCGACTGCCCGTTCGTGTGCGATGCCTGAAGGGAATCGCTGGCTCATCACCGCGCGTATCTATGGTTTCAGCGACGAGGCGGCGGGTGCGGGGGCAGTTGGTGGCGCGGCTTTTTCTTCTCCGCCGAGAGATTTCAGAAGTTTCTCGAGGTCGTCGACTTTCTTTTGCGCTGCGTCCACGGCTTGCTGCTTGGTGGCGATGGCGGCCTTTTCGGCGTCGACTTTCGCCTGGCCCTGCTGGTCCTTGGAATAGTCCGGAGTGCTGTAAAGCTGCGCGGAGTCCAGACTGTATTCGCGCTGGGCAATATCGAGATCCGTTTTCACGCTGTCGAGTTGCTTCCGGGCGGCTTCGAGGTCGCTTAGGGCTTTAGCGCGCTCCGGGGCGAGTTTTTCCTTGTCACCTTCTGTCGGCGCGTTCGCATTCGCGGCCGCGGGGGCAGACTCGGCGGAAGTTGCCGCGGTTGAGGTAGACGAAGACGCGAGCTGTCCCACAACGCTTAGTCCTCCCGGCGTATTCGGAATGTTGTCATTCGTCCAGACAGTTTTCGACTTGGGCGCTTCCTTCTCCTTTTGCTGCGCTTTGCGCGCGGCGGTGGCGACGGATTGGCTCGACTGCTGGCTCGATTGAGGCGCGGCTGCAAATCCCGCGGAGGAAATCCCGGGCACAAAGATTAGCAGTGCTGCGATGTTTGCGCATCTCATGGCATGTTTCATGGTTTTTCCTCGGAACCGCCTTCCCCTATGCTAGCCGCATCGTGAAATCCGGGCCAGAGTAGGTTCGGGGACGCGCCCAAAAAGGCACCTGGCCCTTCGCCTCACCGCTCCGCCCTCCTGCTCCTGTTCAAGCGTACGCCCGCCAACGCTAAAATTATAGATGCGATTGCTAGTTTCGGCGTCAACTTGCGTTGATGCGTGGGCTGCCGGCTGCTACTTGAGACAAATTACGAGGATGCGACCGTCGGAATGATAGGCGTCGCCAGTGGCTGTGACGGCCTGGCGCACAGGATCAGCGGGCATGAGGTATTCCGTCGTAGAGACCTTTCCCGCGTCTTCGAGCGTCTGAAGAATGTAATCACGCTCGGTGTCGACGTTGGGGTCGATGCGATGAGTCAGCGTGCCCGATTGGTCTTTCTCGATGCCCACGTCGTGCGTGCCCGCGCCCGCCCAAACAGTCTGGCCCTGGGAATCGAGCCAGGGTGCGCGCCACACGCGAAAGTGATTTCGTTCGGCGACAACTTGGATGGGCATGCCATCGACGAATCCGAAGTCCTGCGGGCGGCCGAAAAGATAGAGCTGGCTCATGGGCATTTCGGCATAGGCCTTGTGCGCCATGGTCTCCTGAATGGCATGGACGATGGCATCTTGCGTCGTCTTATCGGGCTGGATCCAGCCAGCGGCCTGGAACGCGTCGGCGACTTGCTCCTTCGAGCCGACGATCAGCAAATTGACCATGTCGCTCGGCGCGCCGGATTTGGACTGCGCTCGCCGGGGAAGCGCGGGAAGCATCTGCTCAAAACGGAGGCGTTTGCCGGCGAGAGCGGCGGCTGAAGTGGAGGAACTGTCGCCCTGAGTCATGGATGCATTTTGTGATTGGACTTGCGTTGTAGGTGGCGCGATTTGCGGAAACGCGGTGGAGCAGGTTGCGCTGCCAGCGGCGAGCGCCAGCCACACCGAAACGAAAACGGGCGGAAGCGGTCTCATCTCTCGTTGCTGCTATTAGACGACGCCGAGAGCGAAAGCGATGCCCATCGAACTAGCGCTTGTGGGCGCCGACGGCTGGGAGGATAATCCCGCGGAAGTTTGAGCGGCCTGCGACCACATCGTCCAGCGGAGGGGAAATGATGACTGGAGTCAGAACTCCGAAGCTTCTGGGTGCACTGGCGCTTCTGGTTCTGTTTGCAGCGACTGCGGCAATGAGCGCGGCTCCGAGCGGAGCGGCGGTTTCCAGCCCGGCGGCGGTCTTGGCAAATTCGCCGCAGCAGACGCAGCCTCCCGCATCTTCTTCTTCCTCGACAACACAAACGGAGAAGGAACAGTCCGAAGTGAAGGCCTACACTCTGCCGCCGGATCTTTACGATAAGGCGGTGAAATACTCGCGCGCGCAATACATCTTGTACTTCGTCGGCTTCGTGTGGGGCGTTATCGTACTGCTGCTTGTGCTCGCCTGGAAGCTCGCGCCCAAATACCGCGATTGGGCTGAACGCGCCACGAAGGTCCGATTCTTGCAGGCGGTGATTTTCACGCCGATTCTGCTGCTGACCATCGCGGTGCTGGGATTGCCGACGGACATATACGGGCACTGGCTTTCGCGCAACTATGGAATCTCGGTGGAGGGCTGGGGCTCGTGGGCGTGGGATTGGACCAAGGGCCAGATTATATCGTTCGTGATTGGCATAATTCTGGTGTGGATTCTCTATGCGGTGATCCGCCACAGCCCGCAGCGTTGGTGGTTTTACTTCTGGCTGGCTGCGCTGCCGATTTTATTTTTTGTGATTTTTCTTGCGCCGCTGGTGATTGCGCCGCTATTTAACAAATTCGAGCCGCTGGAAACGAAGGATCCAGCGCTGGTGGTGGCGTTGGAAAAAGTGGTGCAACGAGCGGGAATGAACATACCGCCGGAACGCATGTTCTGGATGAATGAAAGCGAGAAGGGCAATGACCTGAACGCTTACGTGGCCGGATTTGGCGCGTCGAAGCGCGTGGTGGTGTGGGACACGACGATCGCAAAGATGACCGTGCCGGAAACGATGTTCGTGTTCGGACATGAAATGGGACATTACGTTTTGGGACATGTGTACAAAGGACTGGTTTTTGCCGCTATTCTGTTGCTTGTGCTGCTCTATTTCGGCTTTCACGGGATGTTATGGACCCTTTCGCGATGCAGCGGGCGCTGGGGAATTCGGGGAACGGATGATTGGGCGTCACTGCCCGTGCTCCTTCTGTGGTTCGCGATTCTGGGATTTATCGCTTCACCGGCGGCAAACACGTTCAGCCGGCACGTCGAACATCAGGCGGACCAGTACGGACTGGAAGTGACGCACGGACTGATTCCTGATTCGAGTCAGGTGGCGGCCCGGGCGTTTCAGATTCTTGGCGAAGTGGATTTAGCCGATCCGAATCCGAATTCCTTCATCAAGTTGTGGCTATACGATCATCCGCCGCTGGCCGAGCGCGTGAATTATGCATTGACGTACGATCCGTGGGCGAAAGGCCAAGCGCCCGAGTTTGTCAAAGGTCAATGAAAACTCGGGCGCCAGCTAATGAACTTCTCAGATTGATTTTAAGTATTCGACGAGGTCATGCACCTGTTGATCGGTGAGACCTAATCCGAAAAGTGAGTTGTAATGCTGAACCACGTCGGGAAGAGTCGCGAAGCGCCCATCGTGGTAGAAGCCTCCCTTGGTGTGAGTCCAAAGGCCGCCGAGCGGCGAAGTACGATACCGCTTGTCAGGCGCACGATTCGCCTGGAAATCGTCGATGCCGATCTGTGTGCCGGTATGCATGTTCCATCCCGGTTCGGTGAAGAGCGGCGGGACGTGGCACGTGGAGCAGCGTGCCGTGCCGTTGAACAAAGCCTTTCCCCGCTCCGCTGCGGCGGGATCGAAACTGCCCGCCGGCGGCTTGGGCGCGGGAATAGCTAGCTGGTAGAACTGAAGGGCGGCGAGCTTCGGCGTAACTAGATCCGGCGTGTTCCTCACGTTGCCCAGGCCTGCTTTCGCCGCCACTGGGAACTGCACGGCATCGTTAAGACGGGAATCAACGAAGTCTCCCTTGCCGTGCATTTCAAGAACGGCAACGAACGCATTCCAGTAAGGGACCGAGCCCCAGCCGGTCCATGTGTGTAGATTCACGCCTGCGAGGCCGAATGCGGGCGGAATCAAGACGGCAGAAGTCTTGCCGTCGGGACGAAACGCTTTGCCATCGAGCTCCAGCTCCGCGTCGAAATGCCCGGGACCCCAGCTGTTCAAGACTTTTCTTACTGTCGCTTGATCGACGTCAAGCAGATCTGACAAAGGCTGCAAGTTTGGCGCAAGCGCGATAATCGCGCCAACATTCAAATCGCGATTCGCCCAGCCGTCGAGGCGATGCCCGATCCCTGGAGCGAGGGAATTGTCGACCGTGGAATGGCACAGCGCGCATTGAATGCCGACCGAGCTCAGGGTTCCCTGGCCATTGAAGTGGCCAGTGACGCCGAGAACCGCGTTCAACTTCAAGAGGGCTAGCGTCGTCGCCGGATCGTCCAGATTTACTTTGTTGCTTTGAAGAGCGAGGACGAGTGAAGGCGGCAGCGCATCGACGTCAACTTTCAGGCCAACAGCCAAAGCCCTTCGCGGGCTTACACCGGGACCGACACCGCCAAGTTTTGCACCTTCGAGTGCTTTATCGAGATGCAGAGTGTCGCCCCAAAACGATTCATCACCAAAGGTATCGAAGCGGAAAGTTTGTTTTCCATCCTCGGCCATGTTTTTAGCGTTGTTGGTGATCGTACTCTCGGCGGTGGACGCAGGATCGGTGTTACCGTCGTTCTCCGAGTTCTGCGCGAACGCTACACACAAGAAGCAAGCCATTACCAGGCCGGTCAATACGGCTAATCTTTTTCCTGCCCGCATGAAATTCTCCTCTCAGAGATATTCGCAGCGCCGAGGATCGCCCGAGGACATTGGTTTTCCTCATCAGGAGCATCCAACCGCCACAACAGTGGCGTAAGTAAAGTAGCGGAGAAGAAAAGTTGCGTCTGTCTTGAAATGTACAGGGAGAATGTACGAAAACATACAAATGGATATTCCTTCTTGCATCTTACGCGGCGGGCGACGCATTATTTTCGTAGCGCGTGATCCTTCCGGTAGCGGGTAAATCGACATGGCAAACAAGCCACTCTGCTGCACCGATTTTTCATCGCTGATTCGTTCACGAATGAACGAGTTGAAACCTTTCAGTTCCCACGTGTCGCTTAGAAAAGGCGATTTCGTGTACCGGTTGGATGAACCAGCAAACGCTCTATTCCAAATTGAAACGGGACGCGCAAAAGTCATTCGCATCTCCGACAAAGGGCAGGAAAAAATCGTCGGGCTCTATCAGAGTGGCGAGATTTTCGGCGAGTTGTGCGTCTGCGACGTGGCACGGCGGCGCGACCAGGCAGTGGCGGTCGAGGCGCTCGAACTTACGGCCATTCACGTGAGCGGGATGCTGAAGCTAATCGGTCAAAGACCAGAATTCAGCCAGGAATTCCTGAGGCTCGTTTGCTGGCGATTGTCGGATTGCCAAGAGCAAGTGGCGACGCTTAGTTTCGATACGGTGGCACGCCGTCTGGCGAAGGAATTGATGAAGCTTGGCGCAGCGGGCGAAGTGCAAGGAGTGAGCGGTGCGCGGGTGGCCATCCGGTTGACGCATGAGGAGCTGGCGAATTTGATCGGAACGACGCGGGAGGTAGTCACGGCGCTGATGAATCAGTTCCGCGAGAGTGGACTGATCGAATACGACCGCCGGGGCATCGCCGTTTTTCCGGAGCAACTGGAGAAATATCTGGCCAGAGGCCCTGTTAGTGCGCCTTGATCGATGGGCGGTTACGCGCGGGAATGAATTTTCATGCGAATGCCGCCGCGCGGGCGCAGCGTGACGAGCGGCTCCGGCACAATCGTTTGCCCCGGCTCGAGTTCGAAGTGGAAGCGCTGCGCGAGGGTCGCCGCAACCAGAGACGCCTCCATCAAAGCAAATCCCTGACCAATGCAGCGGCGCGGGCCGCCGCCAAATGGAAAATATGCGTGCGTGGGAAGACGCGCGGCCAATCCATCGAGCCAGCGCTCGGGGCGGAACGCGAGCGGCTCGGCAAAATAGCGCGGGTCGCGATGCATGACCCACTGCGACATCAGAAGCGTGGTGCCTGCTGGGAACGAATAACCTCCCAATTCAAATGGTTCGATGGCAACGCGAGCGACGATGTATGCGGGCGGATAAAGGCGCAGCGATTCGCGAATCACGGCGTCGAGGTAAGGGAGCAACTCCGCGTCTTTCGCTTCGAGCGGTCGCGATGCCCGGCCCGCAAAAACGCGCGCCAATTCTTCGTGCAGACGCGCTTCGGCAGCGGGATTTTGCGCAAGGAGATACCACGTCCAGGAAAGCGTGAGCGCGGTGGTTTCGTGGCCGGCGAGAAAAAGCGTCATGGTCTCGTCGCGCAATTGCCGCGGAGTCATTTGCGTGCCGTCTTCGTCCATCGCGGAAATTAGGCGCGAAAGCAAGTCGTTGTCACCAGCGCCACGCGCGCGGCGCTCCTCGATAATGCGGTAAACGAGAGAATCGAGATATTGAAACGCGGCGTTGGCGCGGCGGTTCGCGGGAGTGGGAATATTCTCCGGAATGCGCAAGGGCGAACGGATGCGGTGAATCTGAAAACGCATCAGGTTTGTGAGATTTTCGCCGACGCGGTCGGCTTCGGCGCCAAGGTCAATGCCAAAAAGAGTCTTTACCGCGATGCCGCAAGTTAGGCGCGACATTTCGTGGGCCATGTCGCGGACTTCGCCATCCCGCCACTGCGCGGTGTACGCCAGCGCGTGTTCGACCATCGTGGCGGCGTATTCGTTGACACGCGTCCTCTGAAACGCGGGCTGCGCTAGACGCCGCTGACGCCGCCAGAAATCTCCTTCGCTATTGAGCAGACCGTTGCCGAGCAGGCGGCCGGTGGCGACTTTCGATAGCGCGCTCTTGTGAAATTTGTGCTGCTGGACAACGAGAACTTGTTCGATCAGGTCAGGATGATTGACGAGAAGGCGGGTCTGTCCGAAAGCGAGGGGAAGGCAAACCAGGTCGCCATATTCACGCGCACAACGGGCGAGCAAATTGAGGCCGTGCTTGCGAAGTTCAAGAGCGACGCCGACGAGCGGCTTTCCGCGCGGACCCGGTGGACGATTTGAGGTTGCAGCCATTTTGTCGTGTTGCAGAGCACTACCTTTTTACCTTAGCTACGCGCGAAATGCATGGTGGTTCGCAGTTCGAGCGCTCCTCCGACAGCGACAACGAATTTGGCTAAGCGCGATTTGTAATTGCGTGAGCGTCCGGTAAGATAACCGGGCTTTCCCATGGCCGATTTAATTCTCATTGAGGAAATTGCCGCCCCGGCGAAAATCGTCGGAGCTTTTTTCGTGCCGCACCGCATGGGCGCGTGGTATGGACGCGAACTCGATTTGCAATTCGAGGTGCAGAGCGGCGCAATTGAGTTTCGCAATGGGCTGAAAGTGCGGTTGAACGGGCGAATCGGGAAACGCGAGGTGTCGCATACGGCGGTGGTGACGGAATTCGAGCGCGGGCGTGTCCTCGAGTGGCAATTTCAGGACGCCTACGGCGTGCGCGGGATGCAGCGATGGGAAATCGAGGAGAGCGCGAACGGAACGCACCTGCGAATGCGCGATCGCTACGAAATGCCGGGGCGGTTCGGCAAATTTATGGATTGGCTCGTCACGCGACACGCGGTGGCGCGACGGGATCGAGGCGAATTGCAACGGTTGAAGCGGCTGGTGGAGCACGCGTAACTGAAGTGCGCTGGTGTAACCGGAAACAGCGGAGGCGGGGATGAGTCAAACAGGTGTTTGGAATCTGGATGCGGGGCGGAAGACGATTGCTGTGATGCGGATATTGACGGGGATTGTTTTTCTGTTTTTTGGCGAATACAAGATTGCCGGGCCGGAATTTGCGCACACGAGCTTCAGCGTGTGGGTTCGCGGCTGGCTGAGCCAGAATGAGCCGGTGGGATTTTACGGTGTGTTTCTCGAGAAGTTCGTGCTGGTACATCCAGTGCTGTGCGCACGGATTGTCGGGTGGGGCGAACTGGCGATTGGAATCGCGCTGGTGCTGGGGCTTTTCGTGCGCGTGGCGTCGGTGGGCGGCGCGATACACATGATCAGTTTGGCGCTGGCGACGTGGTACGCGCCGGGACACGGCGTTGCCACGTGGAGATATTTCGGCGCGAATCTGGATCATATTCCGCTGCTATTTTTATTTGCGATTTTCTTCGCGACGCGCGCGGGAGAGACGTGGGGGATTGATGGCCGTGCGCTGAAGCGAGGAACTTGACACCGCGCGCCGGTTCCCGCATTTTGAACTGGTGAGCCGCTCCGCCGAAGAACTCCTCGAATTTGGCCGCCTCCGCGAAATCCTCGCGCGGTACTCCACGTGTGCCCCGGGCCATCGCGCGATTGACGCTCTCGCTCCGCGCGCGGACGCGGATGCGCTGTGCGCGGCATTCGACCTGATTCGCGAAGCCATCGCGTATCTCCGCTCGGGCGCGGAGCTCGGCTTCGGCGGTCTCGCCGACCCCGCCGACTGGCTCGCGCGCCTCGCCAAGCCTGCGTCGTCTCTTTCGGTAGCGGAAATTCTGGACGCGGCGTCGCTGATGGACACGTCCACCAGCCTGAAGCAAACGCTTCGTGACGAAGCGACGGCAAAATATCCCCGCCTCGCCGAACGCGCCGCCGCGCTCGCCGATTTTCGTTCTCTCGCTGCGGAAATTCGCCGCGCCATTCTGCCCAACGGCGAAATCAGCGACAACGCTTCACCCGCGCTCAAGCGCATTCGCGCGACGATTGCGCAATCGCGCGAAAGCATTCAGCGCTCACTCGAAAAAATCATGCGCGCGCGCGAAAACGATTCCCAAGAAGATTACGTCACGCTGCGCAACGACCGTTTCGTCATTCCTGTGCGTTCCGCCGACCGCCGCGTCATTCCGGGAGTCGTCCATGGAGCCAGCGCCACCGGGCAAACGCTTTTCGTCGAGCCGCTCGAAACCATCGAGCTGAATAACCGCCTCGTGCAGCTGGCTGAAGACGAAGCCGCTGAAATCGCGCGCATCCTTTTCGAATTCACCGAGCGCCTGCGTGCTGACCGCGGCCCGCTCGAATTCGCCGCTGCCACCATCGCCGATCTCGATTCAGTTTTCGCTCGCGCACGTTACGCGCGCGAATTCGACGCCACCATTCCCGAATTCTCCGAAGGCAATTATCTGCGCCTCGAATCCATCCGCAATCCGGTGCTCGAAGACAGTCTGCGCAGCAAGGATCGCGCCGTCGTGCCCATGTCCCTCGAACTTGGCGGCAGCGAAACGGTCATGGTCATCAGCGGCCCAAACACGGGAGGCAAAACTGTCGCGCTGAAAAATGTTGGCCTTGCCGCTCTCGCCGCGCAGTCGGGAATTCCGGTTCCCGCGCAACGCGCCGAGTTGCCGCTTTTCGATTGCGTTCTCGCCGACATTGGCGACGAGCAATCCATCAGCGCGGATCTTTCCACATTTTCCGCGCACATGCTGAACCTGAAATCGATGCTCGAACGCGCCACCGAACGCACCCTCGTCCTCGTCGACGAAATGGGCACCGGCACGGCGCCCGAGGAAGGCGCGGCGATTGCCGTCGCGCTTCTCGAAGAATTTCGCGCGCGGCGCTCGCTGACGCTCGCCACCACGCATCATGACCGGCTGAAATCCTACGCTTCCACCACTCCCGGCATCGTCAACGCCGCCGTCGAATTCGACGAAGAAAATCTGCGCCCCACCTATCGCCTGCTCACCGGAGTGCCCGGCGTTTCCAGCGGCATTCAAATCGCGCGCCGCCTGGGTCTGCCTGAACGCGTAATTGAACACGCGAAGGCTGGACTTTCGCCCGAGACGCGCGAGGCCCGCGAACTCATCGCCTACCTTCATCGCAGCCGCGACGAAATGGAACAGCTCCAGCGCCAGGCGAAAGACGAATTGCGCCAACTCGAAGCCGAGCGCCGCGCCCTGCAAACCGACTGGGTCGAACGCCAGCGCAAACGCATCACGGAGCTCGAAAAGCAATTCGTCGCGACCACCAAAAAATTCGAGGCCGACGTCGCGCGCCTCACCGCCGAAATCACCGATCGCAAATTCCGCGCGCAAGCGGAGAAGTTCGGCGCGCGCCGCATGTCGAAAATTGAATCCGATGCGCGCAGCGAAGCCGACGCTGCCGTGCTCGATACGTTGTCTTCCTCGCAGGCGGATCTCGGCGCGATGCCGGAAGTCCCCAAGCCTGTCGAACCGGAGCGTCTCGCCGAAGGCATGCGCATCCGCGTCCGCGGAATGAAAGAGCCTGTGATTCTGCGTCGCCACGACCTGAGCTTCGCCGAAATTCAGGCCGGCCCCATGCGCATGAAAATCCCGCTTGCCGATATTCTCGGAATTGAAGTCGAAGCCGCTTCACCGAGCGCAGCTCCGCAGCGTCACATTACAGTGCATTCAACTCGTGCCGACGAGCCATCCGCGCTCGAAATCAACGTCATCGGCAGCACCGTCGAAGAAGCCTCGCGTCGCGTAGATAAATTCCTCGACGCCGCCGCGCTCGAAAACCTCCCGAGCGTCCGCATCATTCACGGCCACGGCACTGGCGCGCTTCGCCGCGGCCTCGCCGAATTTCTTTCTGCGCATCCGCTCGTTGGCAAGTTCTACGCCGAAGCGGAAGACCGCGGAGGCACCGCCATCACCGTCGTAGATTTGAAGTCTTAGCCCCGCCGCGCTACATTGATGGACCGAAAGCCGAAATTCGATATTCGTTCTCTATGGCTGAGGCGGGTTCATTCGCGGATCGCGTAAAGCAGCAGGCGGACATCGTCCGCGTCATCGGCGAATACGTTCGTCTGAAGAAAAGCGGCCAGAATTTCAGCGGCCTCTGCCCGTTCCATCAGGAAAAAACTCCGTCGTTCTCCGTTCACGCCACCAAGCAGTTCTACCACTGCTTCGGCTGCGGCAAGAGCGGCGACGTTTTTCAATTCGTGATGGAGATGGACAAGTCCGCGTTTCCCGAAGCCGTGCGCACCGTCGCCGAAAAATGTGGCATCCGCGTTCCCGAACCCCGCGAACGTTCTCCCGAGCAGCGCCGCGAAAATCAGCAGCGCACCGCGCTTGTCGAAATGCACCGCGCCGCGGCCACCTTCTACGCGCGCACGCTGAATTCAACAGATGAAGGCAAAGTCGCGCGCGCCTATCTCGAGGATCGCGGCCTCGACGACGAAACAATCGCGCGTTTCAGCCTCGGCTACGCGCCCTCCTCCGGTGACGCGCTTCTCCGTCATCTCAAACCGAAATATGCCGAAAAACTTCTCGAATCCTCAGGCCTTTTCTCGCGCGACCAGTCGGGCCGCCTCTACGACCGCTTCCGCCGCCGGATTATTTTCCCCATCGCCAACGAATCCGGCAAAGTCATCGCTTTCGGAGGCCGCGCGCTCGGCGACGACATTCCGAAATATCTCAACTCGCCCGAAACGCCCATCTACACCAAGAGCAACGTCCTCTATCATCTCGATCGCGCGAAAGAATCCATTCGCAAAAACGATTTCGCCGTGCTCGTCGAGGGCTACATGGACACCATCGCCGTCGCGCGCGCAGGAATCACCAATGTGGTCGCGAGTTGCGGCACCAGTCTTGCCGAAGGCCAAATGAAACTGCTCAGCCGTTTCTCGCGCCACGTCGTCGTGAATTACGATCCCGACACCGCGGGCCAGGCCGCCACCGAGCGTTCCCTCACGCTGCTGCTCGAAAAGGAATTCGACGCGCGCGTGCTCGCGCTTCCCGCCGGCGCTGACCCCGACAAGTTTATTAAACAGGAAGGTGCGGAAAGTTATGCCAAGCGCCTGCGCGAAGCGCCGCCCTACCTCGATTACCTGATCGGCCGCGCGCGCCAAATGGATCGTTCGACTGCCGAAGGCAAACTCGCCGCCGTGAATTTTCTGATGCCCTACGCGCAGCGCGTTCCGAATCGTCTTCTGCGCTCCGAGCTCGCCTCGAAAATCGCTTCCGAGTTGCGCGTCGAAGAACCTGTTTTGCGCGAAGCTCTTCGTCGTGCCATTGCCGAACGCCGCAGCGAAGTGAAGCCGAAAGCCGAATTGATGGCGCCCGCCGTCCGTCCAGCCGAGCGCCGCTTGATGCAAATGCTCGTCGAAGCCGAAGGCTTTCGCGAAAATCTCGCGCGGAGCATCACCGAAGGCTCGTATCACAAGGGCCTAGAAACCGAGAAGATTTTTGAAGCGCTCATCGAAGCCGTGCGTGCCGGCGCGCGTCCCGATCCCGCCGCCCTCGCCGAATCGCTTTCCGAAAACGACCGCCGACTCCTCTTCGAAATCCTTTTCGAATCCGCTCCTGAGGGCACCTGGGAAGAAGCGGAAAGCTGTCTCAGCGCGCTCAAGAAGCGCCAACTCGAGCACGAAATCGCGGAACTCCAGACGCGCCTCGCCGCTCAGCCAAATCCCACCGAGCGCCGCGAAATCTTCACCCGCGCCCAACAAGTCCGCAAATTGCTGGGCGAATTGCAGTAAATGGCTTTTTCTGTTGTCATCCCGAACCCAGTCGCGTTTCTTGCGAATGTTGGTGAGGGATCTGCTGGTGCTTGTTTGGAGAAGTTGGGCGGCTCGACTCTGCTATGTCTCGTTAGGGGGATACCGTGTGAGTAGGCTCTCCCATACAAAAAACCTAATTGACCTCGGCGGCGTCTAAACGTTATGCTAGGAGGGTTTCGGGCGAAACGAACGGCCGGTTTAGTGCATCTGATAGTATGGGCGCAAGTTGCGCGGCACAGCCGGTGGAAGATCGGGCGCAGGCGGAAAGTTTAAGGTTTTCTTCGTGGTGCGAAGCCACCATTTTCATCCGTCATATCGTTATCGTTAAAGACTCTACTCGCCGGAGTGTCATCTCCGGCTGAGCGAACTATTGTGCTACGCGTTCTTTCGACTGCCGAAGGCTCGCCCCGCTTGGCGGAGGACACTTGACATTGGCAATTGAAGAGAAATACGACCAGGTTCGTCAGCTTATCAACATGGGTAAGGAACGCGGTTACCTCCTCTATGACGAGGTAAACGACATCCTTCCGGCGGAAGTCCATTCCTCCGAAGAAATCGATGACTTGCTCTCCACTTTCGAGCGCTATGGTATCGACGTCTACGAAGACCTTTCGAGCGCCAAGGCCGCCATCGCTGCCGGTGAAGCAGGCGACGCCGCCGAGCCCGCAAAAGAAGAGGCGTCGTCCGCCTCCGATAACGAAGTCGAGCTCGATCTCACGCCCGGCGCGCTCGAAAAAACCAACGACCCCGTCCGCATGTACCTGCGCGAGATGGGCACTGTCCCGCTGCTCACGCGCGAAGGCGAAGTCGCCATCGCCAAGCGCATCGAGCGCGGCCAGCTCCTCGTCCTCAAAACCATCACCCGTTCGCCCGTCGTCCTCAAGGAAATAATGGCCATTGGCGATGATCTTCGCCAGGGCGCCCGCTCCATCAAGGAAATCGTCCAGTTCGACGACGAAGAGCTCACCGAAGAGAAAATCGAGAACAAAACCAAGCAGACGCTCAAGCAGCTTGACCGCATCGCAAAACTCTATCTGCAAGCCCTCAAACAAGCGTTGAAACTCGAACGCACGGTGAAATCCAAGAAGCGTGCGTACCTTCATGCCAGGTATGCCGTCGCGCGCACCCGCATCGAGATGTCCAATCGCGTTCGCGAAATCGAATTCAATCTGTTCGAACGCAAGCGCCTGATCGACAAGATTCGCCAGACCGTCGAGCGCGTTCACGCTCTCGAACGCGAAATCACCAAGCTCGAGCGCCGCGTGGACGCTTCTAAGGGCGACGTTCTCGCCGAAGCGCGCCGGGATCTGAAAGACCGGCGCACCGAACTTCGCGAGATCGAAATTTCCGCCGAAGTCAGTCCGGCCGAACTGAAGCGCACGTTGCAAATCATCGTTCGCGGCGAAATCGAAGCCGAGCAGGCCAAGAAAGAACTGATCGAAGCCAACCTCCGCCTCGTCGTTTCCATCGCCAAGAAATACACCAACCGCGGCTTGCAGTTCCTCGACTTGATTCAGGAAGGCAACATCGGCTTGATGAAAGCCGTGGACAAATTCGAATGGCGCCGCGGCTACAAATTCTCCACCTACGCCACGTGGTGGATTCGCCAGGCCATCACGCGCGCCATCGCCGACCAGGCGCGCACCATCCGCATTCCGGTGCACATGATCGAGACCATCAACAAGCTCGTCCGCACCAGCCGCCAGCTTGTTCAGGAACTTGGCCGCGAGCCCACGTCGGAAGAAATCGCCAAGCGCATGGACATCCCCGTTTCCAAGGTGCGCAAAATTTTGAAAATCGCGCAGGAGCCCATTTCTCTCGAAACGCCCATCGGCGAAGAAGAAGATTCGCATCTGGGCGATTTCATCGAAGACAAGGCCGTCGTCTCGCCCTCCGACGCCGTGATTAATCTCAGCTTGAAAGAGCAGACTTCTTCCGTTTTGAAAACGCTCACGCCGCGCGAGGAAAAAGTAATCAAGATGCGTTTCGGCCTCGACGATGGCAGCGAGCACACGCTCGAGGAAGTCGGCCAGTCCTTCGCCGTCACGCGCGAACGCATTCGCCAGATCGAAGCCAAGGCCCTGCGCAAGCTGCGCCATCCTTCCCGTTCGCGCAAACTCCGCGCCTTCCTCGAAGGCTCCGCCAACGAATTCTAGCGTCACGTGGCCGAAGAACTATGGCTGCGTCAGGGCACGGTTTTAACCGTGCCGATTGCGCTTGAGTGGAAGGTGGGCTTCAGCCCCTGAGGTTGTGACTTCAAAGCTCATGTGTTCCGAATTTGGAGACGGAAACACTAGCTCTTCCTGCATTTAGCCCTCGCTCGGATCCACAATTTCAAAAAATGACGCGCACGCAGCCACCTGCCGCTTCGGATTCTTCGCATCATAAAAAACTGGCACCGTCATTCCCTCGAAGAACGACCGCGTCAGATCCGGCCCAGACTCTGAAATGGTCGCCCCGTTGGTGTCCTCGAATTCGTAGGTAATGATCGAATTGTTCTTCAAAGTTCGCTGGCCCGTCACGCGCGCCATCGCAAAGGCGCCGTTTTCCATCAGATTCTTGTGACGAACGATTCCGCGCCGCACAAAAAACGGAACGCACGCAATCAGCACTGTCAGACACGCCAGAAAAATCTGCGGCCCGTGAAAATTGGCGAACGAATGCGTGCCGTACCAAACTCCATACAAGCTCCAGATCAAAAATGCATCCAGGAAGAACACAACCAACAGCACCACCGTCAGCATGATTTTTCCGCGAGGGCCCAGCCGCACCGGCCGTGGCGGCGGCAGCGAAACCATGAAATCGTATTGTCGCGATTTCTCCTGATTAACACTCGCGTCGGCGGTCTTTGCGAAAGACGCTGTATCGCCGCGGCTGGATGTCGTTCCCTGCGGCATCTTCAATTTCGTCAGCCCTTGCTTCGCTCCCGCGTACACAAATCCCAGCAACAAAGTCGGCAGCGTCGCAAACAATATTGCCCCGGACCAATTGTGCTTCACGAACCCGGGTCCGATGATTCCAATCAAATCGAACACAACGATCAGCGCCGGCAAAAGCCACGTGATGCGCGTTAGCTTCCGGACCGCCGCTTCGCGATTCCACCCGCACGTCGCGCAATACGGCGTCCCCACGGCCACATCCGCCGCCGACCCGCACTTCGGACACGTAATCTGCGCCATAAGGAATTCTATCTTGGATTTTTCGCTGGTGCGTCATCCGTTTAACGGTCATCGCGCGTACAACTGGAAAATCCCGCTACAACGAAACGCAACAAAAAGGTTGTCTTTCTCATCCGTACGTTCTAATATGCAACCTGAAGGTTGCTTAACACTGGAGATTGCCTAACTCCGGAGGTTGCCTAACAATGAATCATCGAATCGAGAAGCGCATCGAACTCAAAGCGCCAGTCTCTCGCGTCTGGCGCGCGCTGACGGACTATCGTGAATTCGGCGAATGGTTTCGCGTGAAAATCGATGGCCCCTTCGTGCAGGGCCAAGTCTCGCGCGGCCACATGACCTACCCTGGCTACGAGCACGTCAAATGGGAGGCCGTCGTGCAGAAAATGGAGCACGAGCGGCTCTTTTCCTTCACCTGGCCGCATCCCAAGTCTTTCGACAAAGCGGACTACTTGCAGGACTACTCGGCTGAACCGACCACGCTCGTCGAATTCAGGCTGCAGAAGACCGCCGGCGGCACATTGCTGGTGCTCACCGAGTCCGGCTTCGACAAGCTTCCCGATGACCGACGTCTCGAATCGTTCCGCAGGAACGATGGCGGGTGGGACCAGCAAATGAAAAACATCGAGAGCTATGTCGCGCAGAACCCGTAGCCGCATTGCCCTCAAACGCCGCGCTCACGCGCCCGTCTTTGCTGCGCTGGGCGACAAGACGCGGTTGTCGCTCGTCGCCCAGCTCTGCGGGGGGCAGCCACGCTCAATCTCTCAGTTGACCCGAGGCTCAAGGCTCACCCGGCAGGCCATCACCAAGCACCTCCGAGTACTTGAGAACGCGGGAGTCGTGCGCAGCGTCCGCTCGGGACGCGAGAGCCTGTTCGAATTCCATCCGGAGCCG
>DATNDO010000189.1:0-4395 GCA_035606955.1 Candidatus Angelobacter sp. | reverse complement strand
AACCGATTGTGCTGACTGTGCTTGACGGCTGGGGTTATTCGCCCGAGACGAAAGGCAACGCAATCGCCCTCGCGCGTAAACCAAACTACGACGCGCTGCTCAAGAAATTCCCCAACGTTCTGATCCACACTTCCGGGCCATTCGTCGGCCTCCCCGAAGGACAGATGGGCAACAGCGAAGTCGGCCACTTGAATATCGGCGCGGGCCGCATCGTGCAAATGGATATCACTCGCCTCGACGCGAAAATTGCCTCGGGTGAATTCTTCAAGGAGCCGCTGTTGCTCGATGCGATGCAGCGCGGCCGCACGCGTCAATTGCATCTGATGGGCCTCGTCAGCGACGGCGGTGTGCACTCGCATATCAATCATCAATACGCGCTTCTGCGCATGGCGAAGGAAAACAAAGTCGAGCGCGTTTTCGTTCACGCCTTCACGGATGGTCGCGATACTCCGCCGAATTCAGGCATCGATTTCCTGCAGCGGCTCCAAAAGAAAATGCGCGAACTGGGAGTTGGCCAGATCGCGACCGTCAGCGGCCGCTATTACGCGATGGATCGCGACAACCGCTGGGAACGCATCGAGCGCGCCTACCGCGCGATCGTCCACGGCGACTCCGAAGCAAAATTCGATGGTCCGATTGCAGCCATGCGCGCGAGCTACGAAAAATTGGTCACCGACGAATTTGTCGTTCCCGCGGTGATCACCACGAAAGCGGTCCCTGGCAAGCCTGCGGCACCTCGGGCCGTGATTCGCGACGATGATGCGGTGATTTTCTTCAATTTCCGCGCTGACCGCGCCCGCCAAATGACTCGCGCGCTCGCCGAGCCTGACTTCAAAGAATTCGCCGATCCCGAACGGCCGAAAAATCTTTGCTACGTTGCGATGACGCAATACGAAAAAACTTGGCCGTGGCTGCGCTACGTTCAAGGGCCAGAAAAGCTGGAACATATTCTGGCGCAAGTATTCGGCGAAATGGGTTTCAGAAATTTACGTTGCGCGGAGACGGAAAAGTACGCGCACGTCACTTATTTTTTCAACGGTGGCATCGAAAAGGCATTTCCGGGCGAGGAGCGCATCCTCGTGCCCTCCCCAAAAGTTCCCACGTATGATTTGCAGCCGGAGATGTCCGCCGCTGGCGTCACGGATGCCGTCGTAAAGGCAATCGAGAAAGGGCACTTCGACGCCATCATCATGAATTTCGCCAATGCAGATATGGTGGGGCACACGGGAAAGCTCGAAGCGACGATCAAGGCGGTTGAAACGGTCGACGAATGTTTGGGACGCATTTACAAGTCCCTCTGGCCGCGCGGAGGCGCCTGGATTATCACCGCCGATCATGGCAACGCCGAGATGATGATTGATCCCGTTACCGGCGGACCCCACACATATCACACCACAAATCCCGTGCCCTTCATCTTGCTCTCGGAAGACAATCGCGCGCGCTTGCGTCCCGGCGGTTCGTTGCGAGATATTTCGCCCACGCTTCTCGCCATTTTGAATATTCCTGAGCCAAAGGAAATGACCGGCAGCGATTTGCGTACACCTTCAAAATGACGAGAGCTGATTCTATTTCCCAGAGAAAATCTCATTCGAAAGAATCCATGACGCGAACAAAACCGGAAGATACCAAGCTCGTAATCTGTCTGTGGCATTCCTTCACGCTCTGGCGAGCGCCGCAAGAAGTAGCGAAACGGATCCGCGAACGCTGGCCATCAATGAACAAAGTGGTCCAGTTGCCCAATTACGAGCATGTGACCGACGAGCTTCCAGACACGGACATCCTCGTGGGTTACTCACTGCGTGCGGAGCAGTTTGCTCACGCAAAAAAGCTGAAATGGATTCACGCAACCGCGGCGGGCGTGGGCCAGTTAATGTATCCGGAACTGCGGCGGAGCAGCGTGCTCCTGACAAATGCGAGCGGAATTCACGCTGTGCCCATGTCCGAGCATCTTCTCGGGATGATCATCGCGATGGCTCGGCATTTTCCGGACGCGATGCGCTACCAGTCTCAGGGCCGTTGGGCTCAGCAGGAGATTTGGGACGCGAAGCCTCGCCCCCTCGAATTAAGCGGACGCGTGCTGCTTATCGTTGGGTTTGGTTCGACAGGACGCGAACTGGCTCGACGCATCCAGCCGCTCGGGATGAGGATTTGGGGCATTACCCGTTCAGGCCGCGGTGATGCACAACTCGCCGAACGCATTCTGCCGGTGGGAGAACTCGCGAATGCGCTGCCGCAAGCGGACTTCGTCGTGCTGGCCGCACCGGAAACTCCTGAAACGCGTCAAATGATCGGAGCGAAGGAATTCGCGCTGATGAAGCCGGAAGCGTACCTGATCAATGTTGCGCGCGGAACACTCGTTGACGAGGCTGCGCTCGCTGAAGCGCTGCGCACGCATACCATCGCTGGCGCGGCGATTGATGTGGCCACGGAAGAACCCCTGCCTCCCCAAAGCCCGCTGTGGAAACTCGACAACATTTTCATCACTCCGCATGTAAGCGCCGTCAGCGAACGCATGTGGACCCGCCAAACGGACTTGCTGATGGAAAATCTGGAAAGATGGTTCGACGGACGGGACCTCATCAATCAAGTTGATCTGCAGCGCGGATACTGAATCAACTCCAACCTGTCTTCACTTATCTTGCGGACGTAATTCGTATTTCTAGTCGCCGGTTTCGGCCTTCGTCGCCAAGTATCCTTCGCGTGCGTAGACCACCACTTTCTTCGCCTTCCCCTTCTTATTTGCAACCATCAGCGGGTCGCCTTTGTCGTCCACTACTTCCACTTTGATCTTGTGATATTTGCCGTCGCGCGCGGACTCCGGCGGGACGTAGCCCAGCGAATATTGATTGCGCAGGAATTCGACGACGGTATTGAAAATGTCGGGCATTTCGCCCTCGAAGCGTGGAAACCAGGCAAAGCCGCCCGTGAGTCTTCCGAAATAGTTCATTTCATTCTTCGCTTGAAGATAGCCGATGGACTCGCCATTCGGATTGGTGACTTGAAGCATTTCGGCGGCGCCCACGCTGAAGATCGTGACGTTGGTCTGCTTGAGCACATTGTACGTCTGGTCGAGCGTGTGCTTGCTGAAGGTATCAGCCCCGGTTCCAACCAGCAGAATCGCTTTCTTGCCCTGCACATCCTTCAGGCGATCGATGGTATCGATGAGCGCATCAAATTCGTTCGCTTCGCTGAAGCCAGGAAAATAAAGACTCAAGACTGCGCTCTCGACTTCCTGCTTGTTGTGCGTGAAGTCCACCAGAATATGCGGTTTCAGATCAAACGTGACCACGGCGACCCAGTCCTGGGGGCCCAGGTGCTCAGCGAAGCCATACGCCAAATACTTCGAATAATATGCAAAGATTCCGCCAAATCGCGCGCTGAACTCCATGAGCAGCACAATCGTTATGGGCGCGTTGTTCGGCTCAAAATTCGTGACCGGCTCCGCCTGATTGTCATCAAAAATCCGGAAATTCTGCTGCTTTAGACCGGTGATGATGTTGCCGTCCTGGTCGGTGACAACCGTGTTCACCTGCACCAGTTGTGACTGAACCGTGATGGAGTATTGCGGCTGTTGCTGTTGTGGTTGCGGTTGTCGTTGCTGTGGCTGAGCTGGCGGCTTTTGCTGCGTCGGCAGTTGGGCAAACACGTTCGCCGGCAAAATCAGCGCAACAGTTACAACGAAGAAGACAACCCAACGCAGCACCGCGTTCTGTCGCATGAACTGAAGCCTCCGTGCACGATTGGATGTAAGAACACGTCGCGGGGATGGTCGATTCTTTGGCAACACGCCCCGCGTTGCGCCGTGGCCCTCGAAATCGCCATGATAGTATGAACTTGGCCTTCATGCTGAAAATTTAACGCACTTATGGAGATTCGGATGCGATGGAAGCCGGGAATTGTGCTCGTTGCCATTCTGCTTGCAACCGCGGGCGCTACTGAAACCGCATTTTCTCAAGCGCAGCCTTTGCAGACACAACCGCAGCCGCAAGCCGGAACGGCGGATTTCGAAAAATTGTATATCGATGCTTTGGGCTGGCTGCAAGGAATGATTCGCATCGACACCACGAATCCTCCCGGCAATGAATTGGCCGCGGCGAAATACCTGGCAGGCATTCTGCAGAAAGAAGGAATAGCCGCGGAAACTTATGAAAGCACGCCGGGGCGTGGGATTTTAATTGCGCGGCTCTCGGCAAATTCGATGCCAGATCCATCACGCGCCCTGCTGCTGTTGGGACATTTGGACGTGGTGGGCGTCGACAAATCGAAATGGCAGGTCGATCCATTTGGCGCCGTAATTCAGAATGGATATCTCTATGGCCGCGGCGCGATTGACGACAAAGGCATGACTATCGCCAACGTCGCCGTGATGGTCGCGCTGAAACGTTCCAACGTGCG
>DATNDO010000186.1:0-10782 GCA_035606955.1 Candidatus Angelobacter sp. | reverse complement strand
GACCGCAACGAAAAATTGCAGGCAAAAATCCGCGATGCGCAGCTCCAAAAAATTCCGTACATGCTGATTGTCGGCGGCAAAGAAGCTGAATCCGGCGCCGTGTCCGTGCGCCATCGCTCCAAAGGCGACCTCGGCCCGCAGCCCCTCGACCAATTCATTGCCGAGCTGCGCAGCGAAATCGAAACCAAAGCCCACGACTGAAATAGTTGTTCTCCAAGCCAATGGACATTCAAGTTCGCCAAGCGATTTCCGCGGACATTCCCACCCTGCGCGAATTGATCGACGCCTCTGTCCGCGGATTGCAGGTACAGGATTACACGCCCGCTCAAATTGAACTCGCGCTCAAGATGGTCTACGGCGTGGATAGCCAGTTGATTGCGGACGGAACATATTTCGTTGCGGTAATCAAATCGTCCGAACGGAATTATTCCGGAATCGTCGGCTGCGGCGGCTGGAGCAAGCGCAAGACGCTCTATGGGGGCGATCATTGGACCGGACGCGAAGACGCTCTTCTCGACCCGGCCCGCGACGCCGCGAAGATTCGCGCATTCTTCATCGATCCGGCATGGACGAGGCGCGGCATCGGCGGCATGATTCTCGAGGCGTGCGAATCAGCCGCAAGATCCGCGGGCTTTACCCGCTTCGAAATGGGCGCGACGTTGACTGGCGTGCCGTTCTATCGCGCGAAGGGCTACGTCGAGTTGGAACGTCTCGAAGTCCCCCTCTCGAATGACATCTCCCTTCCCATCGTGCGAATGTCGAAACACGCATAGGGGCAAGACGAAACGGGATAGTTTGCGTCCGGTGTGTGGTATCTTCACGGAAATGCCAGACACCGTTCCTGTTGTGATTCACGAAGAAAAGCCCGTCCGCTGCGCCGCCGTAAGCGCGCGGATTATCGCCGCGGGAATTGTGATTGCGTTTTTTTATCTGGCTTCAAGCGTGGTGATCACGCTGCTCGTGGCTATCCTGCTGGCCTACTTCCTCGATCCGCTCGTCGTGTGGCTCGAACTTTTCCGCTTGCCTAGAGTGCTGGGTTCTCTCGTCGTTTTGATTCTGGCGATAGCGCTGCTGTTTGCCGTTGGGTCGTCGCTGATAAATCGGGTGGACCAATTCGGCACGGACTGGCCACAGTATCGCACTCCGCTGCGAGCCGTCACCGGCAGCATCGAGCGCCGGATGAATCTGCTGGAATCGCGCGTCAACGAGCTTTCGCCACAGACCCGCGAATCCCACGAGCAGCATGTGGTCACCGTGACGGAATCGCATCCGGTGCGCGACGCGTTACTCCAACGACTCGGTTCTCTCTACACGGCATTGTTCGCCGCTACCTTTGTGCCCTTTCTCGTTTTTTTTATGCTCGTAGGCAAACGAAAAATCTGGCACGGCACGATGGAGTTATTTCCCGTAGGGCACCGGACACCCGTAAAAATCGCTCTCTCCGAAGTCAGCAACATGCTGCGCAGTTACGTGGTGGGGACAGCGCTCGTGGGACTAATTCTTGTCCTGGCGAGTTGGGCGTTTTTCTGGGCCATGGGCTTGGACTTTTCTTTTCTGATCGCGCTCGTTTCCGGCTTGCTGAACCTTGTGCCTTATCTTGGCATGGTTCTCGCCTGGATGCCGCCCGCGCTCATTGGTTTGAAGCAGTTTCATAGCGTAGGCCCATTCCTCCTAATTTGCGGAGTACTCGGATTCTTTCATTTGATGGCGGCGAATTATCTGTTGCCCGCTTTCGTCGGACGCCGCGTCCATTTGAACGCCGTGTCGGTCACGATCGCCCTGCTTTTCTGGGGATGGATGTGGGGCGCGCTCGGATTGCTGCTCGCGATTCCCATCACCGGAACCATCAAAGTCGTTTGCGACCACGTGCAAGGTTGGGAGCCGGTGGGGAAGTGGCTGGGAGACTGAGAATCTCTCCAGTCGAGCAGCAGGAACTCGATCTTCTGGCCAGCTATCTTGTGTTGTCCACTCGAATCGTGCGCAAGCGCGAGACGATGCCGCCAAGCGATGCAACACTTGGCGGTCGCTGAAACAGGCGAATCGCCGCGATGCCCTCTGCGCCGGCTCGCACGCAAGTACCCGCATTTTTCTCGTCGATGCCACCTATCGCCAGCACGGGGATCTGAACGCTCCGGCAAACCTCAGCAAGCCTATCAACACCCTGCGGCGCTCCAAACTTCATCTTGGCGGGCGTCTCGTAGATTGGCCCGAAGAAAATATAATTTCCGCCGGCACGTTCAGCTGCAATGGCCGCTTGAACATCGTGGCACGACGTGCCAACCATGAAATCCGACGGAGCGTTTCCGGCGCGACACCATTGAACAGCTTCGGCAACCGGAATCGAATCGCCGCCAAGATGCACGCCCGCCGCGCCCGCGGCGATGGCCACATCGAGCCTGTCGTTTACTATGACGCGCGTGCGACTATTCGCTTCTTGTCGAGTTAACGCGATGGCCCGGCGAGCAAGTTCTAGCAATTCGCGCGCTGACAAATCTTTTTCGCGGATCTGGATCCAATCAACCCCCGCGACTGCAGCACTCTCGATGCGCACGAGTAAATCGTCGGTAGGAGCAGCGTCTGAAGATTGCTGGCTTCGCAGGAGATGCCGGTCGGTCACATAACAGAGAAGCATGTGTGTAGAGGTGGAGTTAATGGCTCGGTGTGACTGCTGGTCGCTTGCGCCGGAAAGAATCCACAGCGAGCACGGCATCCACCACGCCCAGGCCGGAAATCGCTCCACGAACGTAAGGATTGAGCAAAATTGGTATCAGTGACGGATAGTGATTGAGAAAATAATTCGTTTCCCAGAATGTCGACCACGGGATGAGGATAATCAGCAGGCCCATTTCGAGCCACAGAAGCAGTAATAGCACGCGTAGGAGACGGTTGGCCAATGGAGGTCAGTGTTTTTGGAGTGTCGCAATGCGCTCTGCGACGTCGCGGTAGTCAATGTTCATCGCGTAAACTTGTCGGAAACTATCGAGCGCCGCTCGGCTGTTGCCTGCTTGCTCTTCTGCCAGGCCCAAATCATACCGCAAAGCCAGAACTGTTTCTGGATCAAGTCCCGGAAGTTCCAGCGCGCGTTGGTACCACAGCGCGGCAATCTTGGGCTCTTGCTTCTCCATAAAAACCAGGCCGAGCAGCGTTGCGCATTGCATCGAGTAGCGGAAGGGATGCCCTTCCTGAATCGCTTTTGCGACTCTTTGAAATTCGCCGATGGCCTCATCAAGCAACCCCATCTCTCGATATGCGATGCCGAGATTGTAATGCGTCTCGAGGTCTTCGTCCTCGTCCTTCTCGCCCATCTCGCCGAGTTCGGCGCGGAATTCCTGAAAGACCTCGCTTAACTCATTTTTGCCGACTGGCGCGGCCGGCGCGACCTCAGGAACAGGCTCATCAACGTGTTTCGGTTTTGTTGCCGCAGGCGGTTCTACGGTGGAAGTTTCCAGACCCTCCACTTCCGCGACCAGCTGATCGAGAAAGCCTTCCGTGGTTGTGGCTTCATTATTCGCGCTGGGCGTTTCGGAAACCAGTTCGAGTTCGAATTCCGCCGCTTCAGGCTCCGCCGCTGCCGCGGGAACCTGCGCGTCGGCACTGGCTGCAGGCGGTTTGGGTGCATCGCCAACAGCTTCGGCGCCTTCTGACGCGGTTAAGTTAGCCCACTCGTCCGAAAGATCAATTTCGTGCCCGCTCGCTCGAGTAGACCCCGCAACTTCGGCGGGTGATGCGGTCGTTGCCGATCCGGCGGGGATCTCGTGTTCCGCCGGCGCCGCGGGAACGGAGAACTCCGCCGGGCCGGAGACCGCAGGGCGAGAGGCGGTCTGGGCTGCAGCGAGTTCTTCGTCGGTCGCGCCCGAGGCGCGCTGGAAGCGACGACGCAGTTCTGTAAAACGCTCCGCATTGATTGAGTCGCCACGCTGCGTGTAAATCTGCTCGAGCTGCGCTGCCAGTTCGGCGGTTCGCCGGTCATCCCCCGCGCCAAGATTCAAATCCAGCAGACGCTCGAGCGTGGGTGCATGTCCCGGTACGCGCTGCAAAATGTTATCGAGCAACTGGATGGCTTTTTGAGTCAGCCCATAACTCGAAAACAAATCCACGTCAGTGAGAGCTTGGCTAACGAAACGCTGCGTTTCATCATCGAGCCCGAGGTCGTTCGCAGGCGTGGCTGGCGGAACCGGTGTGGCCGTGCCGAGCAGCGGAGCCGCCGCGGGTTCCTGTGGAAAAATGTCGTCAAGGTCGGCCGGCGCGTCGGAAGGATGACCAAGTTGCTTGCGCACTTGGGCCAGGCGTTGCCGCGCAAACTCATTGTCGGGTTCGCGTTCGAGCAACTCGTTCAGCATGGCTTCTGCGCGGTCGGTTCGCCCTGCATTCGCATAAGCGTCGGCCAATTGCGATTGCATCTCGGAAAGATTGTTGTCTCCCATGCGGCGGTAGAGATCGACGAGCCATTCCAGCGGTTCGGTACGCTCTTGCAGCCGTTCGGAGACAGTCTTGAGCACTTTAGCTAGGTGTTCCTGATTTCCGGAAGCAATCGCCGATTCGCGAATTCCATCAATCAGTTGAAGCGCGGCATCCGCGTCGTCTGCTTCAATCAGAGTGCTCGCGACGCGCAATACGAGAACATATCTTTCGGCTCCGTGCAGCGCGGCATGCTGAACCACTTCGACAGCCCGCTCATTTTTTCCGCCCTTCAAACAAATATCGATTTGCAATGCGAGAATTTCCGAATTCGAGTCCGCATCCGGCAGGGTGGCGAGTGTTTTCAAGGCTCCGTCTGTGTCGCCTGCTATGCCGAGCATGCGCGCCTTCAGGAGCAGGGCGGCGGAGTTGCCGGGTTCGGCGGCGAGCGCGGCATCAATTGTTTTTTGCGCTTCGGCGGCGTCCCCGTGCTCATGCAGGTACCGTGCAAAGTGCAGATATGTGTTCGCCGCCTCTTTTTTCTGGCCCATCGCAATGTACAGCTCAGCGAGACGCCGCTGCACGCGCGGATTATCGGGCTCGACTTCGAGCAGCCGGCGCAGAACTTCGACGGCTTTCGCGGTTTGATTGGCTTTCAGGTGCGCTTCGGCGAGTTGCAAGAAAATCGGCCGCGCCTCGCTCAAAATCCCCTGTTGAACGTAAAGATTCGCGAGTTTTTCGAGCGGCTGCGTTTCGTTCGGAGCCAGCTTCGAAATCTTTTTGTAAATCGCGATGGCCTTGCTGTTGAAGCCGTCGTTGAGATAAAGCTGCGCAAGGCGCTCGAAATATTCCACGGCCTGCGGCATGCTGTTCTGCCGCACGAAGAGATCCCCAACGGTCATTAGCACTACCTGATCGTTCGGATCGCCGCGCAGAATCGTCTGATATTCCTGAATCGCCTGAGCAACTTTGCCCTGATTCAGCGATTTCAGCGCCGATTCCATGACTTTGGCTTTATTCATGGCCATGCGTGTTTCCTGGATACTCCCGTCCGCGTACCTGTAACGGACGCCCACGACAGGGCGTTTTCGTGCGAGTTTCCCTCAGCTAGGCTACGGTAGCACACGCGAAAAACAAGGGTCAACGCGCTGCTGGGCATACGTGTAGGAACTCGACAACACCCGAACGACACGGTAAGCACCTCGAGCGCAGTTCTGCTCGTATGTCGTCGCGCGAGAGGTCAGCGAAGAGTCAATCCCGCCCGGTGAGGGGGGACTCCGCAGGTACGGTTATGGAGTTGGCGGCGACGGCCGTCAGCGGCAGCGTTTCTTGCGTTGCATTCACGGCCCAGCACGTCGATTCGCGCACCGGCGCATACGAATAACGGTGCAGCGGCGTCGGCCCGTAACGCTTCAGCGCTTCCAGGTGGTCCGGAGTGCTGTAGCCGCGATTTTGCGCCAGGCCGTACTGCGGATAGAGTTGATCGAAGTCGTCCATCAAATGATCGCGTTCCACCTTGGCAAGAATCGACGCGGCTGCAATCGAAATCGAACGCGCGTCGCCGTGAATCAGCGCTTTCTGCTCGATGGCGAGCGGCAGCTCCATCGCGTCGATCAGCAGATAATCCGCGGCGGGACGAATGTTTTCAACGGCGGCGAGCATTGCCTGGCGGCTGGCTTGATAAATATTCCACGCATCGATGCGGCTCGCGTCGATTTCCGCGACAGCCCACGCAAGGGCATGTTCACGAATGCGCAGTGCCAGTTCTTCGCGGCGATCGTGCGTGAGTTTTTTTGAGTCGTCGAGGCCGACAATGCGGCGGCGCGGATTTAACACGACTGCCGCGGCAACCACGGGACCAAACAGCGAGCCGCGGCCAACTTCGTCGATGCCACAGATGCGCATCCATCCTTGCTGACGCGCCAGCCGTTCATATCGCGAAGAGCAGAGCCGCCCCATCGCGCGCGATTCTATCACACACATCGTGTTGGATTTCGTTTCAGGGAATTCAAAGCGCGGAAAAAGAAAGGCCGCACTCAGGATGCGGCCAGTAGAGAAGAAATTCTGTGACTTAACAGGGAGCGAAAATCTATTCCTCGCTCTTCGCTTCGGCGGTTTTCCCCGGACGCTCGCGCTCCACGCGCTTGATGCGCGCCGATTTGCCGGTCAGCCCGCGCAGATAATAAAGTTTCGCGCGGCGAACATCGCCCTGCTGCACAATTTCGATGGAAGCGATTGTCGGCGAATGCAGCGGAAAAATGCGCTCGACGCCGATTCCGAAGCTGACGCGCCGCACCGTGAAACTCGCTCCGGCCGTGTGCCCGCGCCTCTTGATCACAACGCCTTCGAACGGCTGAACGCGCTCTTTTTCTTTCCCCGCCTCGCCCTCACGCAGCTTCACGTGCACGCGAACCGTGTCTCCCGGCCGGAACGCCGGAAAATCCGTGCGTAGTTGAGACTCCTGCACCTTATCAATGACGCGATTCATGTCAATTTTTCCCGGCAGACCCGCTCAGGTGGGGCCAGCTCTATCTGTGCGAACCCCAACTATAGCGAAAATCCCCAGTTTCTGCCAGTGGAATGCGCTCCCGCAGCGAAATCATGTTAGAAAAGCGTTAAGTTTATAAACACTTTTGAAAGCTGAAACTCGACGAATTTGTGTTTCCCCCTCAATCCGCGCATCATTGGCCGTTACCAACAGTGAACCGCTCCTAGTTGTCCTGGGTTATTCGTTGCGATCCTCGGTTTACAATGGACGTATCTTGAACCCGTGAAATTCCGATTATTGGCGACGATTATGGCCGTCCTTGCCAGCGCTCACACAGTGCGGGCACAGGCGATGTTTCCGCCGGAAACGGATAATGCAGCGCTGCGTTATTGGTTTGCTCTGGCGGAGGTACAGGAACCGCCTGATGATGATGCGACGCGGCATTTGTTCCGAGAGACGGTCGCTGGTCGGGTTGCGTGGGACGAAACAAAACTTGGGCCGATTTTGGATTCCAACAGCGATGCACTTCGAACCATGCAGCGGGCGACAAAGCTTCCAGTATGCAACTGGGGATTCGATTACCGGAACGGGTCGGCGATTCCCCCTTGGTTCGCTGTTCGGGCGCGGCTGCTGTCCGATTTGAATGAACTTCAAGGAATACGCGAGATGGCGCATGGCGATTCGCGAGCGGCCGTAGATACGTGGCTGGCTGGGGTTCACTTTGGGCAGGATGTGTCACGCAGCGGTCCAGTGATTTCTGCACTTGTTGCCCACGCGATCATTCTGGATAACCTTCATCTGCTTCGCGATAGCGCACGGCAGGGGAAATTGAACGAGGAGCAGAAAACAGAGGTGTCTGTTGTCGTGAAAACGATGCCGGAGGACGGCTTCGATTGGGGAGCGGCATGGGGCGTGGAACTCGAGATTGGAGACCAGTTTCTTCAAAACTCGCGAACGGCGGGCAAGCCGGAAAGTGATGATAAGATTCATGCGTACGACGAATATATGCTGGCGGCCCAGGCCGTGCTACGTGAACCCCCGGCTGAGGCAAAGTCCCGAATCGCTGATTTGGAATCAAAGCTTCGTCGGCTTGGCAAGGTGGAACAGAACCTGATTCCAAGCCTTCGTGGAACTAATGAAGCGCGAATACTGCTGGCAACCGCTCATCAGGAATTGATGCAAGCGCTCTCTACGAAGTAGTGCTAGACACACCACCCACGAGCTAACCTACTTCAGCAAACGCGCCGCGTTTCCGCCGAGGATTTTTTCTTTGTCCGCGGCGGAAATTGGCAGGCTGCGCAGCGACGCGAGCATTTCGGGGATGCTGCCGATTTGGTGCGGATAATCGCTGCCCGCGAGAATGTGTTCGACGCCGGCGAAATCAATAGCGAGTTTCAGTGCGAGCGGATCGAAATTCACTGTGTCGTAATAAAACTGCTTCAGATACTCGCTCGGCGGTCGCGAAATATTCACGCGACATTCCTTAAACGCACGAAAGCCGCGATCCGCGCGCTCAGCGATGTATGGAATCGCGCCCCCCAGATGGCTCAGCACCCACCGAATGCGCGGAAAGCGTTCCGCGACGCCGCTGAACACGAGTTTCTCCGCCGCGAGCGTCGTGTCGAACAGAAAACCAACCAGCGGCATCAGCCAATAATCCGTCATCGCCTCGACTCCTGCGGGATCGGTGGGATGAATGTGCAGAATCGCGTCCAAATCGTTCGCGACTTCGTAGAGCGGCCAGAAACGCTTGTCCGCCAGCGCCACGCCGTTGATGTTGCTGAAAAGCATTGCGCCGCGAAATTTAAGCTGGCGGCACGCGCGCTCGAATTCTTTCACGGATGCGGCCGGATCATTCAGAGGCAGCGTCGCGAGCGCTACAAATTTCCCGCGCTTTGTGCGCACCACCTCCGCGAAAGCGTCGTTCACCAACGTCGCAAGTTTCACGGCGTTTGCGGGCGATTCCACGTGCGTCCCAGGCGTCGTCAGCGAAATCACCTGCATGTCGACGCCGTATTTCGCCAGCTCGCCTTCGCGAAAATCGATGTCGCGATGCCCGCGCACGGCTACGTTGTAATCGCCGGGATAATGCAGCCGTGGATTGCCCTCCGCATCGAAATCAACTTTCACCACGCTGGAGCCCGCGCGCAGCGCATCCAGATACGCGGGCGGATAATAATGATTGTGAACATCAATGATCGCCATTCGGGATTTTCCTCGCGCCCGAGCCTATCAAACGTCCACGCGCCAGCACAACGCCGCGATTAAAACGGTGCGCGCGCACAAATTGGTACTGCGAATGAATCGGCGAATGATCAGAGCGACAATTTTATTTTGTGCTGTCGCCTCGCCGATTTTCGTCCGCCAGCAAATCCGGCCGATTGCGGTGCGTTTTTTCGAGCGCTTTGCGATGGCGCCATTGCCGGATTTGCTCGTGATTGCCGCTCATCAGAATGTCCGGAACTTCCCAGCCGCGGAAATTTTGCGGGCGCGTGTAGTGAGGGTAATCGAGAATGCCGCGGTTCGCTGATCCATGTGCCGTGATTCGCGTCTCAGCGGCGTCCGGCACGGATGGAGTTTGCTCTCTGGTTCCATCTTTGTCGTGAATAGCGGAAAAGGACTCGTTTTCAGCGGAATCTTCATTGCCAAGTGCGCCCGGAACTAGCCGCGTAACCGCGTCGAGCACTATCACCGCAGGCAATTCGCCGCCGGAGAGGACAAAGTCCCCGATGGAAATTTCGTCAGTTGCCAGATGCTCGGCCACGCGTTCGTCGACGCCTTCGTAACGCCCGCAAATTAAAATCACGCGTTCGAGTTGCGAAAATCTTCGCACCATTTCCTGCCTGAATAGTTTTCCCGAAGCGGAAAGCAATACAACGGCAGTTCGTATCTCCGGCTGCGAGGTTTGCGCGTCTTTCACTGGGCCGATGAGCGACTCGACTGCGTCGAAAAGCGGCTCAGGTTTCAGCACCATGCCTTCACCGCCGCCAAACGGACGATCGTCAACCGTGCGGTGGCGATCGTGCGTGAAATGCCGCAGATCGTGAATCGCAACGTCGATGAGTTTCGCTTCGCGCGCGCGCCGCACAATTCCGTAATCCAGCGGCCCGTGAAAAAACTCCGGGAAAATCGTAATCAGGTCGAAGCGCATCGCACTGGAATCTTATCCTAGTCGCATTTCATGTTTATGCAGTTTCTAATTCTGATTTAAGTCGCGGAGGCCTTCGGGCAAAATCACTTCGATGCGGCGAGCGGCGGTGTCTATGCGCGTGCAGATTTCCGTGGCGAGAGGAATCAGCAATTCACCATGTGGTGTGGCGACAACGAGAATCGGCGTGCCAGCGACGGATTCGCCTGTGGATTGCACGTCGCGAACGTCCCCAAGTTTTTCAGGGTCCAGTTTTTCCGGCGCACCGCTCACGTTGGCTTGAAAAACTTCGCAGCCAATTAAGTCCGTGACGAAGTAGCTGCCAGCGGTGAGGGGCACGCGCTCGGAAAGCGGAATTTGAATTTCCAGGCCGACAAGGCGTTCGGCATCGGAGATTGAATCCGAACCTTCGAAAAGAAAAATCGCCTGCCCGTTATGCAGCCAGCATTCGCGAATTCCCACGCGGCGCGGAGAATTCTTGCCGTCCCACAATTCGACGGAAGTAAGTTTCGAGAGGCGTTCGGGAAAATCGGTGAGAACTTGAGCCGCAACTTCACCGCGGCGTCCGCGGGCACGCAGAATTCTGGCGAGTGTGACGCGACTGGCTGGAGAGTCCGCCACGCTATTCGAGTATTTCCAAAGTGAATCGCTTTTTCAGTTTCATGCCGGCCGCACCGAGCAGCGTGCGGATGGACTTGGCGGTGCGGCCCTGCCGCCCAATCACTTTCCCGAGGTCGTCCTGAGCAAC